>NZ_JBQQCA010000092.1:0-13185 GCF_052246635.1 Streptomyces sp. 6N223
CCCCACCCCCCCCCTCCCCCCCCCCCCCCCCCCCCCCCCCCCCCCCCCCCCCCCCCCCCCCCCCCCCCCCCCCCCCCCCCCCCCCCCCCACGACCGCCGGGGCCTGGCCAAGACCCATGGCGCGCATGATCAGTCCGACGATGCCGCCGAGCGCGACGATGCCGCCCCCGCCCGCCAGAGCGAGCAGCGGCTCGGCCATCACCGTGAAGGCGCCGCCGACGCCGAAGCCGATGAAGACGATGATGACCGCGGTCCAGGCGGCAGGGGAATTTCCGTGGTGGTAGTGCTTGCCCGCCATGGGTGGTGCTCTCCTCGTGGCTGGTCGTGATGGTTATCGGCAGCGTCCGGCAGGGGCTGCGGGGATTCCAGGGACTGCGGGGACTGCGGGGACTGCGGGGATTCCAGGGGTTGCGGGGACATCGCGATTGTCGCAGGAGCCGCTGACAGCGAACAGGCTCACGTCGGATCCTCACCGCGGTCCAGGGCCCGCCACAGGTCCTCGGGCCGGTCCGGGTCCACCGGCCGGGCACGGCGGGAGGCGCGCCGCTCCCCGCGCTCGTACCGCCCGGACATGGCGGGCCACTGCCGCCCGTAGCTGAGCGCGAGCAGCCCGGCGCACAGCAGCAGCAGGCCGCCCAGCGCCGAGACCCAGGGCCAGCCGGTGTGGCTGACGCTGGTGACGGCCGCCTCGGTGAGCCCCATCGTGTCCGCGGCGCTCGCCTCCAGCGCGTCGGTGTCCCCCGCGCCGAGCAGCGCGGCCCCCACCGCCCCGGCCCCGCTGAGCGCCAGCACCCCGGCGACGACCACCCGGCCGGTGCGGCGTACCGCGAAGACCGCGACCAGGGAGGCGAGGCCCACCAGCGCCAGCGCGCTGGGAAGCCCCGAGACCGCGCTGCCGCTCGCCGTCACCGGCAGCTCGGCGTCGCCCGCCGCGGCCTCCCCCTCGCCCCAGGTCTGCCCCGCCGCGATCAGCACCGCGGCGGCGCCGACGGCGCCGCACAGCAGCGCGACGGCCAGCGCACGGCGTGTGGCGCGCTGGCCGGCGGCGTTCGCCTCGGCGGCGGGGTCAGAAGTCACCCCTCAAAGCTACCTCGCAGCCGTTCGGCCGCCGCCACCGCCCTCAGCACGGCCGCCGCCTTGGCCTGGCACTCGCGGTCCTCGGCCACCGGGTCGGAGTCCGCGACCACGCCCGCGCCCGCCTGGACGTACGCCGTGCCGTCGCGCAGCAGCGCGGTGCGGATGGCGATCGCGGTGTCGGCGTCGCCCGCGAAGTCGAGGTAGCCGACGCAGCCGCCGTACAGGCCGCGCCGGGTGGGCTCCAGTTCCTCGATGATCTGCATGGCGCGCGGCTTGGGCGCGCCGGAGAGGGTGCCCGCCGGGAAGCAGGCCGTGAGCGCGTCGAAGGCGGTGCGGCCCGGAGCCAGCTGCCCGGTGACGGTCGAGACCAGGTGCATCACGTGGCTGTAGCGCTCTATCGACATGAAGTCGACCACGTCCACGGTGCCCGGCTGGCACACCCGGCCCAGGTCGTTGCGGCCGAGGTCGACGAGCATCAGGTGCTCGGCGCGCTCCTTGGGGTCGGCCAGCAGCTCCTCGCCGAGCGCCGCGTCCTCGCGCGGGGTGGCCCCGCGCGGCCGGGTGCCCGCGATGGGGTGCAGCAGGGCGCGCCCGTCCTCGACCTTGACCAGCGCCTCCGGGCTGGAGCCGACCACGTCGAAACCGTCGAAGCGGAACAGGTACATGTACGGGCTGGGGTTGGTGGCGCGCAGCACCCGGTAGACGTCGAGGGCGCTCGCCGAGCAGGGCGTCTCGAAGCGCTGGGAGGGCACGACCTGGAAGGCGTCGCCGGCGCGGATGTACTCCTTCACCGTCTCGACCGCCTCCTGGAAGGCGGGCCCGCCCCAGCGCGCGGCGTAGGGCGGCAGCTCGGGCGCGGGCAGCGGCGCGGCCCCCGCCGGTGCCGGGCGGTCGAGGTCGGCGGTCATGGCGTCCAGCCGCGCCACGGCGTCGGCGTACGCCTCCTCGACGCCGGTGTCGAGGTCGTTGTGGTTGATGGCGTTGGCGATGAGCAGCACCGTGCCGTCGCGGTGGTCGAGAACGGCCAGGTCGGAGGCGAGCAGCATCGTCAGCTCCGGCAGCCGCAGCTCGTCGGTGGTGCTGTCGCCGATCGACTCCAGGCGGCGCACCACGTCGTAGCCGAGGTAGCCGACCATGCCGCCGGTGAAGGGCGGCAGGCGCTTCTCGCGCGGCGTGTGCAGCGCCTGGAGCGTCTCACGCAGCACGTGCAGCGGCTCACCCCCGGTCGGCACGGAGACCGGCGGCCGGCCCAGCCAGCGCGCCCGCCCGTCGCGCACGGTCAGCGCGGCGGCGCTGCGTACGCCGATGAAGGAGTAGCGGGACCAGGTCCTGCCGTTCTCGGCGGACTCCAGCAGGAAGGTGCCGGTGCGTCCGGCGGCGAGCTTGCGGTACAGCCCGATCGGGGTGTCGCCGTCCGCGAGCAGGCGCCGGGTGACGGGAATCACCCGGCGGTCCTTCGCCAGCACCCGGAACCGGTCCAGGTCGAGGTCCACGGGGCCCGCGGGACCTGCGGGGCCCGCGGAGTCCACGGGGTCCGCGCTGTCGGCCGTCCTGGTTGTCCTGGTCGTCATGCCCGATGAGCCTACTGCCCCACCAGCGGAATCTGCCCGGCGTCGAAGCAGGTGCGGTCCCCGGTGTGGCACGCCGCGCCGACCTGGTCAACCCTGACCAGCACGGTGTCCCCGTCGCAATCCAGTGCGACGGACTTGACGTGCTGGATGTGCCCGGAGGTCTCCCCCTTGGTCCAGTACGCCCGGCGGCTGCGGCTCCAGTACGTGCAGCGCCCGGTGGTGAGGGTGCGGCGCAGCGCCTCGTCGTCCATCCAGCCCAGCATCAGCACCTCGCCGGTGTCGTACTGCTGGGCGATGGCGGCGACCAGCCCGTCGGCGTTGCGCTTGAGCCGGGCGGCGATGGCCGGATCGAGGCCGGGGACGGCTTCTGGGGAATCGGAGGACATGGCTCCATTCTGCCGCCGGGACGTAGGCTGGGTGCATGTCTACCCATGCGAAGCGTGAACGCCTGCTGCTCGCGGATCTCTTGGAGACCTCGGGCCCGCAGGCACCCACCCTGTGCGAGGGGTGGACGACCCGTGACCTGGCCGCGCACGTGGTGGTCCGGGAGCGCCGGGCGGACGCCGCGGGCGGCATCATCATCAAGCCACTGGCGGCGCGGATGGAGCGCGTGCAGAGCGAGTTCGCCGCCCGGCCGTACGAGGAGCTGGTCCAGCTCATCAGGACCGGCCCGCCCCGGATGTCGCCCTTCGCGCTGAAGCCGGTCGACGAGGCGGCGAACACGGTGGAGTTCTTCATCCACGCCGAGGACGTGCGCCGCGCGCAGCCCGACTGGACGCCGCGCGAGCTGGACCCGGTCTTCGCCGACGCGCTGTGGAAGCGCCTGGAGACCTCGGCGCGGGTCATGGGCCGCCGCAGCCCCGTGGGCATGGTGCTGCGCCGCCCGAACGGCCAGACCGCCGTCGCGCACAAGGGCATCCCGGTCGTCACGGTCACGGGCGAGCCCGGCGAGTTGCTGCTCTTCGCCTCGGGGCGGCAGGACGCGGCCCGGGTGGAGCTGGAGGGCGAGGAGAACGCCGTGGCCAAGCTGCGCGCCGCGAAGCTGGGCTTCGCGTAGTCCGGCGTGGCCGGCGTGGCCCGGGCTGCGGGGGCTCCGCCCAACATCGCCCGGGAGGGCCTCGGCGGGCCGGGGGGCCGACGGCCCCTGCGAGGGGGTGCGGCGTCACGGACGCTCCCGCCAGCAGCGGGCGTTGGGGCCGCCCGGGGCGCTCGGTCGTCATGCGGCGGCGATTCCCGCTTGCGCCACGACCGCGCGAGCGATGACCGTTCGGCGCGCCACACGACCGCTCCACGACCGCTCGGCGCAGCACCGGTTCGCGCAGGTTGACCCGTCTGTTATGCGGTGGAAAGCTTCCCGCGACCCAGAAAGCGCTTGCCGAACCGTCGCCCATGTCGTTGAATGAATCGATTCACGACCGTGCTGGCACGCGCCCGGTTCCAGCACACAGGAGTGACGGATGAGAATCCTCAGAGCCGCGTCCGCCGCGCTGGCCGCCATCGCGGCGGCGGCAGGGGTGGGACTGGCCGCGCCTGGCGAATCCGCCGCCGACGAAGCGGCGGCGGCCGCGGCCCAGGCGCCGACGATCTACATCGCCAGCGACTCAACGGCACAGACCTACGGCGCCGACTACGTGCCGCAGGAGGGCTGGGGCCAGGAGCTGCACCAGTTCTTCACCGACGACGTGGCGGTCGAGAACCACGCCATCGGGGGCCGGAGTTCGCGCAGCTTCGTCGAGCAGGGCCGGCTGGACGCCATCCTGGACGTGATCCAGCCGGGCGACTACCTCTTCGTGCAGTTCGGCCACAACGACGCCAGCTACACCATCCCCGATCGCTACACCTCGCCCGAGGACTACAAGGAGTACCTGCGCAACGACTACATCGGCGGCGCCCTGGAGCGCGGCGCGATCCCCGTGGTCTTCACGCCGGTCTCGCGGCGCGACTACGACCCGGGGACCGGCCTGTTCAACGTCTCCTTCCCGGAGTACGTGCAGGCCGCCACCGAGGTCGCGGCCGAGGAGGACGTGCCGTTCGTCGACCTGTCCGCCTCCAGCCGGGCCTACCTCGACTCGATCGGGCCCGAGGCGGCCAAGGACGTCTTCCTGTGGACCGACCCCGGGGAGTACCCCAACCGTCCCGACGGCACCCAGGACGACACCCACTTCCAGACCTACGGCGCCACCGAGATCGCCCGGCTCATCGCCACGGACGTCGCCCAGCTCGACGTGCCGCTGGCCGGTCATGTCCAGGGCATCGACGCGGACGCGGCGGTAGCCGCCGCGCCGTAACAGACCGGTCCGGGCGCCCACCGGCCCCCAACCACCACGGGCGCCCGGACCGCCCTTCCCCGCCCGTCGGCGCACGCGCTCCACGCCAGGCGGCAGCGCCCCTGCGCAGGCCCATGCGGTTGCCTCGGCTGTGCCGTCTCAGGAGGCGGGTGGCCAGGCGTTCGCTCGGCGGAGGCGTTCGGCCGCCTGTGCGCGGACGGCGTCACAGGACACCGGGGGGTCGCCGTGCAGGGCCTCCCAGCGGGCGTTGTGCGCCGCCGGCCACAGGCTGGCCGCCCACGCGATCTCCTGCTCCTCCGCGGTGAACCGGCGCCCCCGCAGATCCTGGTAGGTCGCCAGGAACGCGGCGGAGCTCTCGATCGGGGCCAGGGTGGGTGGCGAGGCGCTGGCGAACGCTCCGCATGCCGCACCGGCCAGGGCCGCCTCGGGCTGCCACGCCAGGCTGTCCCAGTCGTGCACGGCCCACACGTGGCCGTCGTGCCAGCGGAGGTTCTGCGCTTCGAAGTCGGCGTGGCCCAGCACGCAGGGCAGGTCGCTGGCCAGCATCCGCTTGCGGGCCCGGCTGGCCGTGTCGACGACGTACGCGGGCACGGCGCCCTGGTCTCGCTCATCGAGGAACTCGATCGCCGGCCACAGCCCGGAATCCGTGTGGTCCCAACGCACCCAGCGCGGGTTCGGCAGCGGGGGCGCGACCGTCACGTCGGCGAGTTCGGCCATCAGCCGCGCGAACACCGCCGCGCAGCGCACGGCGACCTCCGGCGAGTCGCCGCGCAGCAGTTCACCGCCGGGCCGGGACTCCTCGGCGTGCACGGCCAGCGCACCGACGCCGACTACGGGCGTGAGCGGCCGGGCGCACGGAAACCCCCGCTCCGCCAACCGGGCCTGCGCGGCGACACACGACGCGGCCCGGCCCTCGTCCTCCCGCGCCTTCACCACGACGTCCCGCCCACCGGCCAACCGCAGCCCGAACACCGCCGAGATCGACCGCAGCTCGAAGAGCACACTGACTGGCTCGTCCCCCAACTGGTCCACGCACCAGGCCGGCAACCAGGCCGGCAGTTCGTCCAACGACACGGTGACGACTGTGCCATGCACGGAGAGGAACACAGCGGAAGCGACCCGGCCGTCCAGCTCGTCGACGCCGCCCGGCTCTGCCACGGAGGCCCGGCGTTGCGGGGGGACTTCCGTTCGGCGGGTGGGCGTTATCGCCGGTCGAGGTGCTGATCGAGGGCCGTCAGGATGTCGTCGACCGGGCCGAAGGTGATGATGGCGGTTGCTCCGCCCGCGATCTCGCCGCGCAGGGGGGAGAGGGCGTCGTGCGCTTGTGTGGCGAGTGATTCGTCTTGGAGCAGGATCGCTGTCTGTGCGTTGACGGCCCAGAGCGAGTCATACAGGTGGTCAGCAGGGGGCGTGGGCAGGGTGGTGGCGGCGTGTCGGGCTGCTGCGAGGTTGCCGCGGGCGAGGTCGAGGAGGGGCTGGGCCCAGGGACGGGAGGGGCCCCAGTCGAGGTCGGGGTCCGTGGGCGCGGGACGTTGGTGGCGCACGCGGAGCGAGAGGAGCGCGAGCGGGAGGATGCCGGCTTCTGCCCCGGGCATGCCGGCGCCGGCGAGGTCGGTGGCTACGGTGCGGTAGGCGTGGGCGACCTCGGCGGGGTCGTTCGACCGTTCTGCCAGCTGCATGGTCCGGAAAGCGGCGGTGAGGACGTGTGGAACGTCCACCACAACCACCACCGACCGCACAGCGGAGCAGCCGGCCAGCCACCCGCATCACGGCTCCGGAGCGGCGTCGCCGACGTCCAGCCCTCCTACGGCTGGGACCCGGGCTCCGCCCGCAGGCGTTCCGCCTCCGCCAGCGCGTCGTCGCGGCCCCTGGTGACGAACTCCAGCACGGCGTGCAGCTGGTGCTCGTCGAAGCGCGACAGCAGCTCCGTGCCGCGCCGGCCCATGCCTTCGTAGTAGGCCGGCACCTCGGTCAGGCCCTTCTCGGTGGGCTCGACGACCACCCGGCGGCGGTCGGCGGGGTCGGCGACGCGGCGGATGTAGCCGGCGCGGTCGAGGCGGTCGAGCATCCGCGTGACCGCGCCCGTGGTGCGGCCGATGCGCGCGGCGAGGGCGCCGGCGGTCGCCGGGCCGCCGCTGTTGAGGGCGTGCAGGCAGCGCAGGTCCGTCGTGGACAGGCCGAGCCGGGCCGCGACCAGCTCGTTCAGCTGCACCGTCGCGGTGGCCCAGTCCGGCATCGCGTCGAGGATCTGGTCGATCAGCGCGGGTGATCGCCGCGGCTGCCGCCGCTCGGCCGTGGCCATGGGTTTGACGCCTCCCCGGGGGATATTTATCTTTACGGTGCAGATGTTGCGCCGTGCAGATAATGCACCGCGCAGCGAACGCTGCCCGACGCCCACCGTATGCCATCCCCGAGAACGCGGAGAAACGGGGAGAAACGCAGAGAGGAGCCACTGGTGTCCCTGCCGCCCGGACGGTCCCGGACCCTGGCCCTGGTCGCGATCCTGCTCGCGGCCTTCATCGACCTCATCGACGTCACGATCCTCAACGTCACGCTGCCCTCGATCCAGGAGGACCTCGACGCCTCGCCGGCCGAACTGCAGTGGATGCTCAGCGGCTACACCCTCGCCCTCGGCGCCGGACTGATCAGCGGCGCCCGGCTCGGCGACATCGCCGGCCGCAAGCGGGTCTTCCTCATCGGCGTCATCGGCTTCACCGCCGCCTCGGCGCTGTGCGCCCTGGCCGTCTCCCCGGAGATGCTCGTCGCCAGCCGCGTCGTCCAGGGCCTCTTCGGCGCGGCGATGGTGCCGCAGGTGCTCGCGCAGATCCAGGTGATGTACGCCCCGCACGAACGCGGCGGGCCCATGGCGGCGTTCGCCTCGCTGGCAGGGCTGGCCGCCACGCTCGGGCCGATCCTCGGCCCGCTGCTCACCGAGGCGGACCTCGGCGGCACGGGCTGGCGGCTCGTGTTCTGGGTGAACGTGCCCACCGGCATCGCCGCCGCGTACGCCGCCGTGCGGCTGCTCCCGGAGAGCCGGGCGCCCCAGGCACCCCGGCTCGACGTGCCGGGCGTGCTCGTCTCGACGGCGGCGCTGCTGCTCGTCCTCTACCCGCTCATCGCCGCGTCCGAGGAGACGCACTGGCCGGGCTGGGCCACCGGCTGCCTGCTCGCGGGCGGCGCGGTGCTGGCCGCCTTCGTCGCGCAGCAGCGCCGCGCGGAGCGGCGCGGGAGGACGCCGCTGCTGGAGGTGACGCTCTTCCGCTACCGCTCGCTGTACGGCGGGCTGCTGGTGCAGCTGCTCTTCTTCGTCCCGGTGATGGGCTACTTCATGGTGGTCATGCAGTTCCTGCAGGTCGGCGTCGGCATGGGGCCCATCGCGGCCGGGCTGACGGTCGTGCCCTGGTCGCTGGCGGTCGCCGTCTTCGCCGGGCTGGGAGCGGCGGTGCTGATGCCCCGCATCGGCCGGCTGACCGTGCAGGCCGGGCTGGTGGTCCTCGCCCTCGGGCTGCTGCTGATGGCCGTCACCGTCGCGGAGGACGCGACCACGGCGACCGGCTTCGGCGCCATGTTCTGGAGTGTGCTGATCGGCGGCGCCGGGATGGGCCTGGTCGTCGCGCCGCTGATCCAGCTCACGCTCGCGGACGTGCCGCCCGCGCAGGCGGGGTCGGGGTCGGCGCTGTTCAACACCGTGACGCAGCTCGCCGCCGCCGTCGGGATCGCGGCGATCGGCACGTACTACTTCTCGCGGATCCGCGAGACCGCCGCCGGGGCGGCGACGCCGGAGGCGCTGGCGGACGGCATCGGCGACGGCTTCCGGGACACGCTGCTGCTGAACGCCGCGCTGCTCGCCGCGGCGCTGGCGGCGACGTTCCTCCTCCCCCGCCGCGCCACGGCGGCGCCGGGCCCCGCGCCACGCGACGGGGCCGCGCCCGTCGAGACCGCGGGGAGGGCGGCCGGCTAGCCCTCTTCGGGCGATCGATGGGGCCTGCCTGGGGCCTCTCCCAGGCAGGCCCAAAGGGCCTGGCGGAGGATCAGCTCCGCGGCGTCAGGCGGCACCTCCGCCCAACCCTTGACGTACGCGGGCGTCGTTGCAAGACTCCGGGAAACCTGAAAGCGCTTGCTGCACGAACGCCGTCGCCGCGCCGCCCCCACCCCGTCCGTTGCTGGCCGGGGCCTCGGGGCGACCCGGAAATGAATCGATTCATATCCGGGAAACCGAGGAGCCGAAAGGAGTCACCGCACCCCCGCGCCGAGGCGCGGATGACACGACGCCACCATCTCGACGGCGTTTCCGAATAGTTATCGGCCGCCCGGTTGCCTCCACACAACCCGGCGGTATTGTAACGATTCACTTCCGGTGTCATGAAGAGCTGCCCATGCGATGACACCGCTTATGAAGTGCCGTTACGCAATTGACAGAGCAGGGAGGCTCTTATGTCAATCAGGAAGACCGCGGCACGTGGGCTCGCGATAGCCGTCGTCGGCTCGCTGACCCTCACCGCCTGCGGCAGCGACGACGGCGGCGGTGATGACGGCAAGGTCACGCTGAACTTCACCTGGTGGGGAGCGGACGAGCGCGCCTCGCGTTACGAGCAGGTTGTGGATCTGTTCGAGCAGCAGCATCCCGACATCAAGGTTCAGACGAGCTTTGCCGAATTCCCGGACTATTGGACCCAGCGCAGCACGGACGCAACGGGCGGCAACCTGCCTGACGTCTTGCAGATGGACAACTCCTATATCCAGGAATATGCCAATAACGGTCTGCTGTATGACATGAGCGAGTTCGTCGGGCAGTCGCTCGACACGTCCCAGATCGACGAGCAGGTCCTGAGCGCCGGCGTGGTGAACGAGCAGCAGGTCGGCGTTCCCGTCTCGACCAACACACTGGCGATGCTCGTGAACACCGACCTGCTCGCGGAGCTCGGCGTCGAGGCGCCCGACTGGGACTACACCTGGGAGGACTACAACGACTTCGTCACCGAGGTGACCGAGGCGGGCGCCGACCGGGACCCGAAGGTCTACGGCGGCGGCGACTACACCACGGTGTGGTGGCTGTTCATCCAGCACCTCCTGCAGCAGGGCATCCAGCCGTTCGCCGAGAACGGCGAGTGGAACTTCACCGAGCAGGACCTGAGCGACTGGCTCGCCACGGCGGACGACATCCGCTACGAGTACACCTTCCCCGCCGAGCGTGGCGATCAGCTCAGCCCGCTCGGCGCCTTCAACGCCGGCGAGGCGCCGACCGAGTTCACCTGGGACAACTTCCTCGCGGGATACGGGGCCGAGCTGGAGACGGAGAACCTGGAGCTGATGCCGGTGCCCAGCGGCGCCGACGGCCAGAAGCACATGTTCTTCAAGCCCAGCATGCAGTACTCCATCGGCTCGAACACCGATCATCCCCAGGAGGCGGCCATGCTCATCGACTTCCTCGTCAACAACAAGGAAGCCGGCCAGATCATCGGCACCGACCTGGGCGTTCCCGCCTCGCAGGGACGGCTCGACGCGCTGGATGTCGAGCCCGGCAGCTTCGACGAGAAGGTGATCGAGTACGAGCGCCGCGTCGAGGAAGAGGGGTACATCACCGAGGAGAGCCCCGTTCACGCGCAGGGCTTCGGCGCCGTGGAGAACGAGTACGTGGAGATCATCGGCAACGAGTTCGGGTACGAGAGCATCGACGCCGATGAATTCGTCTCGCGGGTGTTCGACTCGCTGGAAACCAACATCATCACCCAGTGATCCGGACGACCGCAACGCAACGCCCCACACGGAACGGAAGCTCCTCGTGACCGACACCATTGAGGCGCGACCGGCCCGGAAGAGCAGCGCGAACGCGCGACGGCCGTCCCCCGGACGGCCGTCGCGCCGCGCTTCCGAGAACCGGGCAGGATACGCGTTTCTCGCCCCGTGGCTGCTGGGATTCATCGCGCTCACCGCCGGTCCCATGGCGGCCTCCGCCTATCTGGCCTTCACCGACTATCACACGATCCGCGGCGGCGAGTGGATCGGGTTCGACAACTTCGAGCGGCTCTTCGACGACCCGCTCTTCATGGACTCGGTCTGGGTCACCGTCAAGTACGCCGTCATCGGAACGCCCATCAAGCTCGCCGCCGCGCTGGGTGTGGCCATGCTGCTGAACAACAGGCGGCGCGGCCAGGGCGCGTACAGATCGCTGTTCTACGCGCCCTCGCTGATCGGGGCCAGCGTCTCCATCGCCATCGTGTGGCGCGCCATCTTCAACGACGACGGCGCCGTCGACAACATCGGTCAGGTCTTCGGCCTGCCCGAAGGCGGCTGGATCGGCAATCCCGATCTGATCATGCCGATGATGGTCCTGCTGACGACCTGGCAGTTCGGCGCGCCGATGGTCATCTTCCTGGCGGGCCTGAAGCAGATCCCGAACGAGCTGTACGAGGCGGCGCAGGTGGACGGCGCCGGCCCGCTGCGGCGCTTCACCAGGATCACGCTGCCGATGCTCTCGCCGGTGCTCTTCTTCAACCTGGTGCTGGAGACGATCCACTCCTTCCAGGTCTTCGGCTCGGCGTACATCATCGCGCAGGGCGGCCACGGACCGGACAACTCGCTGCTCTTCTACACGCTCTACCTCTACGAGAGCGGCTTCGGCCCGCGCGGACAGCTCGGTTACGCCGCCGCCATGGCGTGGCTCCTCGTCATCGCGGTCGGCATCATCACGCTGATCTTCTTCAGGACCTCGCGGTACTGGGTGTACTACGCCGGGGAGGGACGATGACGACCACCACCAGCACGCGGCCCACCGTCACGGCCGGGAGCGGACCCATCCGCCGGGCCAGGCGCCGGAGTGCCGGCCGCACCTGGCTGTTCCACCTGTTCTCGATCGGGCTGCTCGTCGTGGTGCTCTATCCGGCCGCGTGGATGCTGCTGTCGTCCTTCCGGCCGAGCAACCAGATCCTCGGCGAGACGGGCCTGATACCCGACAACACGACGCTGGACAACTTCAAGACCGCGTTCGACGGCATCGGCGGGGTGTCCTTCTGGACGTTCTTCGTGAACTCTCTGTATCTGGCCGTCGGCTCGGTGATCGGCGTGTGCCTGTCGTGCTCGGTGGCGGCATACGCGTTCGCGCGCATCAACTTCGTGGGCAAGAACGTCTACTTCGCCCTGATGATCGCGACGCTGCTGCTGCCGTACCACGTGGTGATCATTCCGCAGTTCATCATGTTCAACGAACTCGGCTGGGTGGATACCTACTGGCCGCTGCTGGTCGGCAAGTTCCTGGCCTCGGACGCGTTCTTCGTCTTCCTGATGGTGCAGTTCATGCGGACGGTGCCGAGGGAGCTGGACGAGTCGGCCCGCATCGACGGGGCCGGGCACGCGAGGATCTACTGGTCGATCATGCTGCCGCTGATGCGACCGGTGCTGGCGACGGCGTCGATCTTCGCGTTCATCTGGAGCTGGAACGACTTCCTGGCGCCGCTGATCTACCTGCGCAGCCCGGAGAACTACACGCTGCCACTCATGCTGCGCCAGTACGTCGACCAGACGTCGACGTCCGACTACGGCGGCCAGATGGCGGCGGCGATGCTGTCGCTGGTGCCGGTTCTGTTGTTCTTCGCCCTCTTCCAGCGCTATATCGTCGAGGGCGTCAGCACAACAGGGCTGAAGTGAGGACGGCGAGGGCGATGAGCGAGCCGGGCGTCAAGCGCTGGACGGTGGGCTTCAGCCTCTTCGGCGAGGTCGTGATCACCGGCGTCATGGTCGGCCTGCTCGCACTGCCGGTCGTCACCGCGCTCCCCGCGCTGGCGGCCGGCACGGCGCACCTGCGGCGGCACCTGACGGGCGGGAGCGTGCGGGTGCCCGACGCTCTGCGGGACTTCGTCCAGGCGTGCCGGTCGCTGTGGCGGCCGGCCCTGGGCTTCACGGGCGCGGCGCTGCTGCTGCTGTGGAATCTCTCGCTCGGTCAGGCCGGGGTGGTTCCCGGCTCGGGCGGAGTGGTCGCCGTCTCGGCGCTGCTGATCGCGGCCTGGGCGGTGCTGCTGCTGCGGACGGCCGTGGCGTGGCGGCCCGAGGACGTGGGGGACGCGCGGGACGCGCGGGACGCGCGGGAACCGGACGACTGGGCGTCGGCCTGGCCGCAGTTGCTGCGGCGCGCTGCGGAGCAGACCTGGCGCGACCCGGGGGGCTCGGTGCTGCTGGCGTTCGCCTGCGTCATGTGCGGCGTCTTCGTGTGGATGCTGCTGCCGCTGGCGCTGCTGGTCGGCGGGCTGCTGGCG
>NZ_JBQQCA010000093.1:0-12353 GCF_052246635.1 Streptomyces sp. 6N223
CGCACCCCACCCCCGGATGGAGCCGACCCACCGCGCCCCACACCCCGGGGCTTCGCCCCGACCCACCACTCCCCCACCCCGGGATGGAACCGACCCACCACGCACCCCACCCCCGGATGGAGCCAACTCACGACGGCCCTCACCCCCGGGTGGGGTGCCGGGGTGTGGGCGGCCGGGGTCCGTGGCGGAGCCCCGGGGGCGTCAGCCCGGGAGGTGCAGGCGCAGGACGGCGCGCTCGGACCACTCGGGTGGCGTGCCCAGCAGCGAGACCCCGACCATCACCACGAACGCGAGCGGCACCGTCCACGCCGCCGGCTGGGCGAGGAGGACCACCACCCAGCCCGCGCCGGGGTCCGCCAGTGTCGAGGCCAGCGCAGCGCCCGTCGCCGCGCACACCCCCGTCGCCAGCCCCGCCGCCGCCCCCGCCACCGTCAGGCCGCGCCACCAGATGCCCAGCACCAGCAGCGGGCAGAAGGTGGAGGCAGCCACCGCGAACGCCCACCCCACCAGCACGTTGATGTCGACCCGCTCCGCGGGGAGCGACAGCACCACCGCCACCAGCGCCCCCGCCGCCACCGCCTTCCGCAGCCGCGGCACGCTCGCCCGCGACAGGTCGTGCGAGAGGCCGCCGGCCAGCGCCATCAGCAGCCCGGAGGAGGTGGAGAGGAACGCCGCGAAGGCCCCGGCCGCGACGATTGCCGTGAGGACCTCCCCCCATCCCCCGCCGACGATCTCCCCCGGCAGCACCACCGTCACCGTGTCCGTCTCGCGGCTGTCCACCAGGTCGCGGGTGAACACCCGCCCCAGCAGCCCGTAGACCGCCGGAAAGAGGTAGAAGATCCCGAGCAGCACGATGACGCCGACCGCGACCCGGCGGGCCACCCACGCCGTGGCGCTGGTGTGGAAGCGCATGATCACGTGCGGCAGCCCCACCGCACCCAGCGTGGTCGCCAGCAGCACCGACCAGGTGGCCAGCAGCGGCTCCCCCGAGCCCCCGAGGTCCAGCAGCGGGCGGCTCCAGTCGGGGGGTTCCACGCGCAGCGCGTCCGCGCGGGCCTCCTCCCCCGCGTGCACGATGAGGAAGACCGCCGGGACCGCGATGAAGAGGAGCTTCACCAGGTAGTGGAAGCCCTGCACGTAGGTGGCCGAACGCATCCCGCCCGCCGCGATCGAGACGGTGACCACCACGCCCGCCAGCACCACTCCCACCCAGTACGGCGTCCCGCTGACCAGGTGCAGCACCACCCCGGCGCCCTTGAACTGCGGCACCAGATACAGCCACATGATCACCAGCACGATGACCGCGCACAGCTTGCGTATGGTCTCCGAGCCGAGCCGGTAGTCGGCGAAGTCCGGCACCGTGTACGCCCCCGAGCGCCGCATCGGCCCGGCCACCAGCGCGGCGACCGCCACGTACCCGGCGGTGAAGCCCACGGCGTACCACAGGCTGCCGATGCCGTCCTTCAGCATCAGCCCGGCGAGCCCGAGCACCGAGGCGGCCGAGACGTACTCCCCGGCGATGGCCATGGCGTTCCACCCGGGCGCGACGCGCTGCGAGGCCACGAGGAAGTCGGGGGTGGAGCGGGCGGCCCGCACACCGTAGACCCCGATGATCATGCTGGCCGCCAGCAGCAGCCCGATCGCCAGCAGCCCCGTCATGACCGGTACCGGTACCGGTGCCGGCGCTGGTACGCGCGTTCGTGGGCCTCGGCGCGCCGCACGTGGAGGACCGCGATCAGCAGCAGCAGCGGGTAGCTGGCGGTCATCAGCAGCAGCCAGGACGCGGGGATGCCGAGGAGCGTCACCCGGTCGAGGGCGGGCAGCGCCCCCAGCACGCCGCTGAGCCCGAAGAGCAGCCCGCCGAGCACGGCCAGGGTGCGCAGCGCGAGCCGCCGCTGGCGGGCGAAGAGCGCGCGCGCCGCCGCGTCGTCCTCCGCCTCCGCGTCCGCGCCGGGGCTGGGGAAGTGCGGCGGCAGCAGGTGCTGGGCGGGGCGGTTCCTCCGGGACAGGGCGATCCGGGTCTGCGGGGAGGTGATGCGCACCCGGCGCGTCGGGCTCATCTCACCTCGTCCCGCGTCCCGTCGCGAACGCCCTCCCGAACGCCCTCCCGGGCGCCATCGCGCACGGCGGCCAGGAGGCGTTCCTTCAGCTCGCGGGCGTGGCGGCGGCTGACCGGCACGTCCCCGGCGGGCGTGCGGGCCAGCAGCCCGGAGGAGCTGGAGACCCGCAGGTCGCGCACCCACCGGACGGCGACCAGGTACCCGCGGTGGGCGCGGACGAAGCCGGCCGGGGCCCAGACCTCCTCCAGGTAGCTCAGCGAGAGGCGGATCAGGTGGCTGTCCTCGCCGGTGTGCAGCCGCACGTAGTCGCCGTGGGCCTCGGCGAACTGGATGTCGTCGCGATGGACGAAGACGGTGTGCCGGCCGGTCTCGATCTGCACCACCGACAGCTCGTCGGCCGCGGCCGGGCGCGGGTCGGGGGCGGGGCGGCGCAGCGCGCGGACGCGGGCGACGGCCTCGGCGAGCCGCTCGGGGCGTATGGGCTTGAGCAGGTAGTCGACGGCGCCGATGCCGAACGCCTCCACCGCGTGGTGTTCGGAGGCGGTGACGAAGACGATGGCGGGGGGCGTGGAGAGCATGCTGAGGACGCGGGCGACCTCCATGCCGTCCAGGCCGGGCATGGAGATGTCGAGGAAGACGGCGTCGAAGGTGTCGGTGCCCAGGCGGCGCACGGCCGCCTCGCCGCTGTCTGCCTCGCCGACCGCGCCGATCTCCGGGAGCCCGGCGAGCATCCCGGCCAGCTCCTCGCGGGTGGATGCCTCGTCCTCGACCACCAGGGCCCTCAGGCTCACGGTCATGTGGCGACCACTCCTCGCATGAAACGCGGCACCCGGATGACGACCTTCGTCCCGCTGCCGGGTGCCGTCTCGATGACCAGCCCGTACTCGGGCCCGTAGACGGTCCGCAGCCGCTGGTCGACATTGGCCAGGCCGACCCGCTTCGCGGGCGGCCCGCTGCCCGCCAGGATGGCCTGGGCGAACTCGGGGTCCATGCCGACGCCGTCGTCCTCGATCTCTATCACGCACAGCGGGCCCTCGCCGAAGCCGGAGACGGAGATCGATCCGCGCCCCGGTTTGGGCTCCAGGCCGTGCCTGACCGCATTCTCCACGATGGGCTGGATGACGAGGAAGGGGATGGCGACCGGCAGGACCTCGGGCGCCATTCGGACGGTCAGCTCCATGCGGTCGTCGAACCGGGCGCGCTGGAGCTCCAGGTAGGTCTGGATGGCCTGGAGCTCCTCGGCGACGGTGGCGTAGTCGCCCTTGGTGGAGAAGCTGTAGCGGAGGTAGTCGGCGAAGTCGTTGAGGAGGGTGCGGGCGCGGTCGGGGTCGGTGCGTATGCGGGCGCCGATCACGGCCAGGGAGTTGTGCAGGAAGTGGGGGGAGATCTGGGCGCGGAGGGTGCGCAGGTCGGCCTGGGCGATGCGGGCGCGGGCGCGGCGCAGCGCGGCGTGGTCCAGCGACCTGGCGACCAGGGCGGCCACGGCGGTGAGCTCCTCGTCGGCCCGGTCGGCGTCGTGCTCCTCGGCGTCGTCGCCGGCGCGCACGGCCAGGGCGCCGCTCAGCTCGCCGGCGACGATGAGCGGCACGGCCGACCAGGGCGGGCGGTGGGCCGGCAGGGCCTGCTCGTACGCCTGGGTGAGGAGGGCGGTCAGCTCCTCGGACTCGGGCCCGGGTCCGGCGACGGCGACGGGGCCGTCGAGGTCGGCGAGGACGACGGTGGTGGCGTTCAGCAGCCGCTTCAGGCGCCGCGCGGCCTGGGCGCAGCCGCGGCCGCCGAGGCCGTCGCGCAGGTCGTCGTCCATGCGCTGGACGGCGGTGAGCACGCGCACGGTCAGCCCCGCGTCGGGCCGGCCGGCAGCTCGCCGCGCTCGCCTGAAGTCCAGCATGGCCCGCACGCTAGCCCAGCGCGGCGCGGTCCAGTAGGGCCTGAACGCCTTCAACCCCCTGAACGCCATCAGCCGTGGGTCGGCGGCCGTCGCCCGCGTCGCCGCTCCCGCCGCGCGTTCCGCTCCCGCTGCGCGCTCCGCTCCCGCTGCTCACGCCGCTCGCGCCGCTCGACCTCGGCCAGCGGCGGGTGGAGCCGCATCGGCCCGTACGGGTCGGTGTCGGTGCGGCGGGGCGGCTCGGGTCCGTCGGGGCCGACGCGGATCATGCGCTCGACGCGGATGATCTGGAAGCGGCGGCCGAGGACGCGCAGCTCGTCGCGGGGCGGGCCCGCGCGATAGCGCTCGGCCGCTTCGGCGTATGTCTCGGCATCGGCGGGCGAGACATCCTGCTCCAGCTTGGGCAGGAACTCGGCGAGGTAGTTGTAGAGAGTGGCGCGGGCGTCCTGCGGCGTGGGGTGGAGCCCGGCCATCGGCTCCCAGGATGCCTGCTTGCGCTCGGCGAAGGTGAAGGCGGCGGGCAGCAGCACCACGCCGGGGTGGGTGCGCAGGGCGCGGCGCGAGTCCTCCCTGACCTCCTGCGGGATGCGCGGGGCGCGGTAGCGCAGCGGCAGCAGCTCCATGCGCTGGATGCTCTCCATGACGCCGGTGGCCTTGGCGTGGTCGATGACGAAGCCCGTGGTCCGGCAGCGCGGGGAGCGGCACCGGTCACCGATGTCGCGGCCGGGGTCGTCGGGGTCGGTGGGCCGGGGGCCCTCGATGCCCTCCGAGCCGACGCGGGCGAACTCGTCGCCGCGCACGACGCGGTAGCGGGTCTCGCCCACGGCCAGCTCGTTGAGGGGCTCGGTCTCCAGGCGGGCCACGGCGGCGAGCAGCTGCTCGCGCAGCGGGTCGCCGGCGTTCGTCTCGTCCTTGGCGCGGAACCACAGGTGGGAGTTGAGGGCGTCGCGCGAGTGCTGGGGGAAGCCGTCGGACACGTCGCTGAGCAGCCGCCAGCCGGGGCCGTCCTCGGGCGCCTGCGCGGCGAAGCCGAAGACGGGGCCGCGGATGACGATGTTCGGGTAGCGCCCGGCCGCCCGGATCGTGTCCTGCTCGGTGACCTCGGAGACCGGATCGTCCCGGCGGATGACCGTGATGGTCAGGTGGCGTGGCGTCTTCCGGTGATCCCTCATGTGCCCAGTGTGACGGCAACGGCCGTGCCGGGGCAGGCGTTTGCCGGAATTCTCATCATGACGGGGAGAGTGTCGGGTAGGGGTGACGGGGAAGCCCGGGGTCCTGAGGGGGCCTCTCAGGACCCCGGGCTGGGGTCGCCGGGTGGTGACGAGTCCCGGCGAGTCGTGGGGACGGGGCTGGTGGCTCAGTGGCTGCTGGCCTTCTCGGCGCCGGCGCCGGTGAGGGCCCGCACCTGGAGCTGAGCGAACTTGTCGGCGTTGGTCTCCTTCGACATCCACGTGCCGACGACGGCGCAGAGGAAGCCGAGCGGGATGGAGACCAGGCCGGGGTTCTCCAGCGGGAACCAGGAGAAGTCCACGCTCTTGGGGAAGAGCGCGAGGTTCTCGCCGGTGTCGGGGTTGACCTTGCCGGAGACGACGGGCGAGAAGAACACCAGGATGACGGCGCTGGCCAGGCCGCCGTAGATGCCGGCGACCGCGCCCTGGGTGTTGAACCGCTTCCAGAAGAGGCTCAGCAGCAGCGTCGGCACGTTGGCGGAGGCGGCGACGGCGAACGCCAGGGCGACGAGGAAGGCGACGTTCTGGTTCTGGGCGAAGATCGCCAGCACGATCGCGACGGCCCCGACACCGAAGGCGGCGTAGCGGGCGACGCGCACCTCCTCCTGGCCGGTGGCCTTCCCCCGGCGGAGCACGCTGTTGTAGAAGTCGTGCGCCAGCGAGGACGAGGAGGCGATCGTCAGGCCGGCCACGGTGGCGAGGATGGTGGCGAAGGCGACGGCGGCGATGAAGGCCAGCAGCACGGCACCGAGCCAGTCGCCGCCCCAGTAGTCGCCGACGGCCTCGGCGAGCATGGGCGCCGCCGTGTTGCCCGCCTTGTCCTGGGCGACGATGGCGTCCCGTCCGACGAGTGCGGCGGCGCCGAAGCCGAGGACCAGCGTCATCAGGTAGAAGGTGCCGATCAGGCCGATGCCCCAGTTGACGGACTTACGGGCGGCCTTGGCGTCCGGCACCGTGTAGAAGCGGATCAGGATGTGCGGCAGGCCGGCGGTGCCGAGGACGAGGGCGAGACCGAGGCTGATCAGGTCGAGCTTGTTGGTCAGCGTCTTCCAGGAGTCGCCGGGCACCTCGACGCCGTATCGCTGGCCGGGCTGGAGGAACGCCTCCTTCACGCCGCTGGCCTCGGAGGCGTCGCCCAGCAGCCCGTTGAGGTCGAAGTCGAAGATCGCCAGCGCCAGGATGGTGATGAGGATGGCGCCGGTCATCAGCATGGACGCCTTGATGACCTGCACCCAGGTGGTGCCCTTCATGCCGCCGATGGAGACGTAGAGGGTCATCAGGATGCCGACGACGACGATGCCGACGATCTTGGCGGTGTCGGCGTCCATGCCGAGGAAGGTCTCGCCCTCCTCGATGCCCAGCAGCAGGGAGACGAGCGCACCCGCGCCGACCATCTGCGCCAGCAGGTAGAAGATCGACACGACGAGGGTGGAGACCGAGGCGGCGGTCCGCACCGGGCGCTGCTTCATGCGGTACGAGACCACGTCGGCCATGGTGTAGCGGCCGGAGTTGCGCAGCAGCTCGGCGATGAGGAGCAGCGCGATCAGCCAGGCGACGAGGAAGCCGATGGAGTACAGGAAGCCGTCGTAGCCGGAGAGGGCGATGATGCCGGCGATGCCGAGGAAGGAGGCGGCCGACATGTAGTCGCCGCCGATGGCGAAGCCGTTCTGGACGCCGGAGAAGGCGCGGCCACCGGAGTGGAAGTCGGCGGCGGTCCTGGTCTGGCGGCTGGCCCAGATCGTCACGCCGACGGTGATGGCGATCAACGCCAGGAAGAGGACGAGCGTGATCGTGCGCTCGCCGGAGGTCGTCGCGTCCTGTGCGAAGGTCATCATGACTGCTTCCCTCCCGGCGTTCCTTCCAGTTCGGCGCGCAGCTCGTCGGCGAGCGGGTCGATGCGGCGGCCGGCGTAGCGGGAGTACCAGATGGCGATGCCGAAGGTGGAGACGAACTGGAGCAGGCCGAAGACGAGGGCGACGTTGATGTTGCCGGCGACCTTGTTGTCCATGAAGCCGCGGGCGTAGACCGACATCACCACGTACAGCAGGTACCAGGTCAGGAAGGCGATGGTGAGCGGGACCACGAAGCGCAGGAGGCGGCTGCGCAGCTCGCGGAAACGCGGGTCGTCGTGCATGGCGACCGAGCGGGTTTCCAGGTCGCCGCCCGGCGCCCGCGGGTCACCGCCCGCGGGTACGGAATCCGTCGTCGTCATCATCGGCTCCTGATCGGCTCCTGGTCGGTCCCGTAGGGGGATCGCACGGGCAATGTAGGGAGCGTCACAACCGCTGGGCAGTCGACCGACGACAACACTCGGTGAACGCCGGGATGCGGCGCCGAACGGTCGCCCGGGATGCGACGAGCGGTCGGATTCCACGACGAGCGGACGGCCAGGCAAGCCGAAGGGCCTCTCCCCCGCCGTGGTGATGGCGGGAAAGAGGCCCTTGCGCGTGTACCGCGGCCTGGCGGCCCGGCGTCAGGTCACTTGATGATCTTGGTGACCTGGCCGGCGCCCACGGTCCGGCCACCCTCGCGGATGGCGAACTTCAGGCCCTCCTCCATGGCGATCGGCTGGATGAGCTCGACGCGCATCTCGGTGTTGTCGCCCGGCATGACCATCTCGGTGCCCTCGGGGAGGTGCACCACGCCGGTCACGTCGGTGGTCCGGAAGTAGAACTGCGGGCGGTAGTTGTTGAAGAACGGGGTGTGACGGCCACCCTCGTCCTTCGACAGGATGTACGCCGTGGCCGTGAACTCGGTGTGCGGGGTGACCGAGCCCGGCTTGATGACGACCTGGCCGCGCTCGACGTCCTCGCGCTTGATGCCGCGGAGCAGCAGGCCGACGTTCTCACCGGCCTGGCCCTCGTCCAGCAGCTTGCGGAACATCTCGATGCCGGTGACGGTGGTGGTCGACTTCTCTTCCTTGATGCCGATGATGTCGACGGTCTCGTTGACCTTCAGCACACCGCGCTCGATACGGCCGGTGACGACCGTGCCGCGACCGGTGATGGTGAAGACATCCTCGATCGGCATCAGGAAGGGCTTGTCGATGTCACGCTCCGGCTGCGGGATGGACTCGTCCACCGCCTGCATGAGCTCCAGGACGGACTGGGCCCACTTCTCGTCGCCCTCCAGCGCCTTCAGCGCGGAGACCTTGACGACCGGCACGTCGTCGCCGGGGAACTCGTACTCGGTGAGCAGCTCACGGACCTCGAGCTCGACGAGCTCCATGATCTCCTCGTCGTCCACCATGTCGGCCTTGTTCAGCGCGACCACGATGTAGGGCACGCCGACCTGCCGGGCCAGGAGCACGTGCTCCTTGGTCTGCGGCATCGGGCCGTCGGTGGCGGCGACCACCAGGATCGCGCCGTCCATCTGGGCGGCACCGGTGATCATGTTCTTGATGTAGTCCGCGTGGCCCGGGCAGTCGACGTGAGCGTAGTGACGGTTCTCCGTCTGGTACTCGACGTGCGCGATCGAAATGGTGATACCGCGCTGGCGCTCTTCGGGCGCCTTGTCGATGTTCTCGAACGCCGAAACCTCGTTCAGGTCCGGGAAAGCGTCATGCAGCACCTTGGTGATCGCCGCGGTAAGCGTCGTCTTGCCGTGGTCGATGTGACCGATGGTGCCAATGTTGACGTGCGGCTTAGTCCGCTCGAACTTCGCCTTCGCCACTGGGGTCCTCCTGTGGACTGGTGCTGTACGCCCTCCGCACCATGCGGAAGGTTTCAGTTGACGTACCGAACCGGTCAGGACCCCGAGGGGAAACCCTTGACCGTTTCGCCTGATATTGACCTAATGAGATGGTCTAGCTCCAGCTTACGGGCTACTCGCCCTTCGCCTTCGCGATGATCTCCTCGGAGACGTTCTTGGGAACCTCACCGTAGGAATCGAACTCCATGCTGTAGCTCGCGCGGCCGGAGGTCTTGCTGCGCAGGTCACCCACGTAGCCGAACATCTCCGACAGAGGCACCAGCGCCTTGACGACCTTGGCACCGCTGCGGTCCTCCATGGCCTGGATCTGGCCACGGCGGGAGTTGATGTCGCCGATCACGTCGCCCATGTAGTCCTCGGGCGTCGTGACCTCGACCTTCATCAGCGGCTCCAGCAGCACCGGGGCGGCCCGCCTGGCAGCCTCCTTGAACGCCATCGACCCGGCGATCTTGAAGGCCATCTCGGAGGAGTCCACTTCGTGGAACTGCCCGTCGAGCAGGGTCACCTTCACGCCGGTCAGCGGGTACCCGGCGAGCACGCCGAACTCCATCGCGTCCTGGCATCCCGCGTCCACCGAGGGGATGTACTCCTTGGGGATGCGGCCACCGGTGACCTTGTTCTCGAACTCGTACCCGTCGCCGTCCAGCGGCTCCAGGCTGATCTGCACCTTGGCGAACTGGCCGGAGCCACCCGTCTGCTTCTTGTGGGTGTAGTCCACCTTCTCCACGGCGCGGCGCAGCGTCTCCCGGTAGGCGACCTGCGGCTTGCCGACGTTCGCCTCGACCTTGAACTCCCGCTTCATGCGGTCGACCAGGATGTCGAGGTGCAGCTCACCCATGCCGGAGATGATCGTCTGGCCGGTCTCCTGATCCGCCTTGACCTGGAAGGACGGGTCCTCCTCGGCCAGGCGCTGGATCGCGACGCCCAGCTTCTCCTGGTCGCCCTTGGACTTGGGCTCGATGGCGACCTCGATGACGGGCGCGGGGAAGTCCATCGACTCCAGGATCACGGGGTTGGTCTGGTCGGAGAGCGTCTCGCCCGTCGTGGTCTGCTTAAGCCCCATGACGGCCACGATGTCGCCGGCGCCGACGCGGTCGATCTCCTCACGCTTGTTGGCGTGCATGCGGTAGATCTTGCCGATCCGCTCCTTCTTCTCCTTCACCGAGTTCAGCACCTGCGAGCCGGCGGTCAGCACGCCGGAGTAGACCCGGATGAAGGTGAGCTTGCCCAGGTGGGGGTCGCTCGCGATCTTGAAGGCCAGAGCGGCCAGCGGCTCCTGCTCCGACGGCTTGCGGACGATGACCTGCTCGGCGTCGCGCGGCGCGTGACCCTCGACCGCCTCGATGTCCAGCGGCGAGGGCAGGTACCGCACCACCGCGTCGAGCAGGGGCTGCACGCCCTTGTTCTTGAACGCCGTGCCGCAGAAGACCGGGGTGATGGTGGTGTCGGCCTGGCCGGTGGAGGCCAGGGTGACGCGGCGGACGGCCGCGTACAGCTGCTCCACGGAGGGCTCCTCGCCCTCCAGGTACAGCTCCATCATCTCCTCGTCGTTCTCCGCGACGGCCTCGACGAGCTTGCCGTGCCACTCCTCGGCCTGCGCGCGCAGGTCCTCGGGGATGTCCACGACGTCGTACATCTCGCCGAGCTTGGTCTCCTCGGACCAGACCAGGGCCTGCATGCGGACCAGGTCCACCACGCCCTTGAAGCCGGCCTCGGCGCCGATCGGGAGCTGCATGACCAGCGGGGTGGCCTTGAGCCGGTCGACGATCATGTCGACGCAGCGGAAGAAGTCCGACCCGGTGCGGTCCAGCTTGTTGACGAAGCAGATGCGCGGCACGCCGTAGCGGTCCGCCTGGCGCCAGACGGTCTCGGACTGGGGCTCGACCCCGGCCACCCCGTCGAACACCGTCACGGCGCCGTCGAGGACGCGCAGCGAACGCTCCACCTCGACCGTGAAGTCCACGTGGCCCGGGGTGTCGATGATGTTGATCGTGTTCTCCACGTCATCGACCGACCAGTGACAGGTGACAGCGGCGGAGGTGATGGTGATCCCCCGCTCCTGCTCCTGCTCCATCCAGTCCGTGGTGGCGGCGCCGTCGTGAACCTCACCGATCTTGTAGCTCATGCCGGTGTAGTACAGGATGCGCTCGGTGGTGGTCGTCTTGCCCGCGTCGATGTGGGCCATGATCCCGATGTTGCGAACCCTGGCCAGGTCAAGTGAAGTGGTAGCCATCTGGCTTCAGTCTTCTCTCGGTCTCGATGGGGTTTGCGACTACCAGCGGTAGTGCGCGAACGCCTTGTTGGACTCGGCCATCTTGTGGGTGTCCTCGCGCTTCTTCACCGAGGCACCGAGCCCGTTGGAGGCGTCGAGCAGCTCGTTCATCAGCCGCTCGGTCATGGTCTTCTCGCGGCGGGCGCGGGCGTAGCCCACCAGCCAGCGCAGCGCGAGAGTCGAGGAGCGGCCGGGGCGGACCTCGACCGGCACCTGGTAGGTGGCGCCGCCGACGCGGCGGGAACGGACCTCGAGGGTGGGCTTGACGTTCTCCAGCGCGCGCTTGAGCGTGATCACCGGGTCGTTGCCGGTCTTGTCCCGCAGGCCCTCCATGGCGCCGTAGACGATGCGCTCGGCGGTGGAGCGCTTGCCATGCAGCAGCACCTTGTTGATCAGGGAGGTCACCAGAGGAGAGCCGTAGACCGGGTCGATGTGGACCGGGCGCTTCGGGGCAGGGCCCTTGCGAGGCATCGCTTACTTCTCCTTCTTGGCGCCGTACCGGCTGCGGGCCTGCTTGCGGTTCTTCACACCCTGGGTGTCGAGGGAGCCGCGGATGATCTTGTAGCGAACACCCGGCAGGTCCTTCACACGGCCACCGCGCACCAGCACGATGGAGTGCTCCTGAAGGTTGTGGTTCTCCCCCGGGATGTAGGCGGTGACCTCGATCCCGTTGCTCAGACGCACACGGGCGACCTTGCGCAGGGCCGAGTTCGGCTTCTTGGGGGTCGTCGTGAAGACACGCGTGCAGACGCCCCGGCGCTGCGGGGATCCCTCGAGCGCGGGCGTCTTGTTCTTCTCGACCTTGTCCTGCCGGCCCTTGCGGACCAGCTGCTGGATCGTTGGCACCGTTTCTCCGGTTTCTCTGTGCCGATCTCGGTAAGGCTAACCTGGAACACTCCCCGACCCACGCGGTCGGGCGTGTCGATAGCTGCACGGCTCCCGCGACCGCGGTGAAGAATGCAGATCCCGGAGTTCGGGCTGACGCTCCGGGCTTTCACCGAAAGAGCGCAGGGAACACCCCAGGCACAAGGTCAGAGCGTACCCAGCGCACGGGCTGCGGTCAAAACGACCACTCGATCGCACGTATGAGCGCACAATGGCCCGATGAACGACGAGGAAGCCCCTGCCCAACCCCTCCCCGATCCGGGGGACTCCGCGCCCGGACCCCCGCCGGGGGCTCCGCCCCCAGACCCCCG
>NZ_JBQQCA010000094.1:0-11947 GCF_052246635.1 Streptomyces sp. 6N223
ATGTGGGGCTCCGGAGAACGGCGACGCCGCCGGAGCCACACCGCCACGAGCGCCACCACTGCCCCCACCACCGTCCCGACTCCCCGAGTGCCGCACCTCCGCAATTGCCGGGACGGCAGCCCCCACCAGCAGAGGAAGTCACATGCAGACAGATCGCCGTTTGTCCCGACGTGCGTTCGTCACTGCCGCCGCCGTAGGCGCCGTCACCGCCCTCGGCGCCGCGTCGCGATCATCCGCCGCCGCGCCGGCCGAGGTTCACACCGTTGGCCGCGTCAAGCAGGCCGCCGACGGATCGCTCCAGTACTCCTGGCCCGGCACCTCCTTCGAGGGCCGGTTCCGCGGCACGGGTGTCGGCATCGTCCTCGACGACGCCGACAACGACTACGACGTTCAGATCGACGGAACGACCGTCGACACCCTGGTGACCCCCGGCCAGACCACCCACTGGGTCAACGGCCTCGCCGCCGGCGAGCACAGCGTACGGCTGGTCAAGCGCACCGAGAGCACCTGGGCCGCCGGGCGGTTCGGCGGTTTCACCGCCGACTCCGGGGGCGAGATCCTCGCACCGCCCGCGCCGAGGAGCAGGCAGATCGAGTTCATCGGCGACTCCTACACCGCCGGCTACGGCAACGTCTCCGGGCAGCGCGACTGCTCCGGCATCGGCGGCGTCGGCCGCAACACCAACACCGATCTCGCCTTCGGCGCCCTCACCGCCCAGAGCCTCGAAGCCGACTACCAGATCAACGCCTTCTCCGGCCTCGGGATGGTCCGCAACTACAACGGCCACAGCCCGGACATCACCTACCGCTCCTTCTACGACCGGGCACTGCTCCACGTCGACGGCGACGTATGGGAGAAGCCGGCCACCTGGCAGCCGCACGTCGTCGTGATCGGCCTGGGCATCAACGACTTCTCCACCCCCCTCAACGCGGGCGAGCGCTGGGCCACGCAGGAGGAGCTCGTCGCCGCGTACGAGACCGCGTACCACGAATTCCTGGACAAGCTGCGCGCCCGCTGCGGCCCCGAGACGTTCCTCGTGGTCAGCGCCACCAACGTGGAAGCGTTCGCCGGCACCGCCCAGCGCATCGCCGAGGACCGCAACGCCCAGGGCGACGACCGGGTCGGCTACTGGTTCTACGGCGACGCCGCCCTCGACTACCTCGGCTGCGACTGGCACCCCTCCGCCGCCGACCACCAGATCCTCTCCGGCCTGCTCAACGACTACCTGGCCACCCTTCCGCTGAGCTGGTAGCCGGGCGACGAGAAAGCCGGGCCCCGGCCGAGGCAGAGTGACCTCCCGCCAACGGGCCCGGCACCGGCCGCACCGCTCAACTTCCCGGCGTTGTGAAGGTCATGGCACTCGATGCCCGGCGGCGCGGGAGAGTTCATACCAGTCGGCTCGGGTGAGCGGCAGGTCGGATCCCTGAGCGGCGCCGCTGACACGGTCCGGACTGGTGGTGCCGAGCACGACCTGCATCCGCGCGGGATGGCGGGTGATCCACGCTGTCGCGATGGCGATCGCCGGAACCTCGTACCGGGCGGCGAGCCGGTCGACCACGGCGTTGAGCTCGGGGTAGTCCGGAGAGCCGAGAAAGACGCCGTTGAAGAAGCCCGCCTGGAACGGCGACCACGCTTGGACGGTGATGTCGTTCAGCCGGCAGTAGTCGAGGATTCCCCCGCCGTCGAGGGTCACCGACTGCTGCTCGTCGAGCATGTTCGCCGCGATCCCCTGGGCGATGATCGGCTGGTGGGTGATCGACAGTTGCAGCTGGTTGGCGACGATCGGCTGGCGCACCGACTTCCGCAGGAGGTCGATCTGGCGTGGCGTGTGATTCGAGACCCCGAAGTGGCGGACCTTGCCCGACGACTCGAGATCGTCGAAGGCGCGAGCGACCTCCTCGGGCTCGACCAGCGCGTCCGGGCGATGCAGCAGCAGGATGTCGATGCGTTCGGTCCGCAAGGCCCGCAGCGATCCCTCGACGGAGTCGATGAGGTGGTCGTAGGAGAAGTCGAAGTAGGGCCCCTCCCTGACGATCCCCGCCTTGGTCTGGATCGTGATCTCGTCGCGTTGCGATGGGCTGAGCCGCAGCGCCTCGGCGAAGCGGCGTTCGCAGCCGTGCAGCTCCTTTCCGTACACGTCTGCGTGGTCGACGAAGTCGATGCCGGCGTCGCGAGCCGTTCGTACGAGTTCGCGGATCTCGTCATCGGTCTTGTCGGCTATGCGCATCAGGCCGAGCACGAGGTTCGGCGCGATGATCTCGGTGCCCGGCACGGTGAAGGTCTTCACAACCTGTCCTTTCAGGACGTACGAAGGGTTGTCGGTGCGGGGACGCGAGTCAGTTCGCATTCCTGAGCCGGAAGACCCGGGCGGCGGGCGCCGGCCCGCCCGTGAGGCGGAGCACGCCGGCGTCGGCGTCCCAGTCGGCCGGCCAACCGGTCAGGCGCCGCGGATACAGCACGTCGATCTCCGCGTCGACGCCCCGCAGGTGCGGCATCGGGAGGTCGACGACGTCATCCGCGCCGGGCCGCCGCCACACGGCCAGGACGCCCTCCCCGCCCGTACGCAGGCCAAGGGCGATCCAGCCGTCCTCCCACTCGGGCAGGCCAAGCGGCCAGAACGGCACCGCCCGGGCCAGCTCGCCGCGGATCGCCTTGTGCGCGTGGACGCCGTCGCGGACCAGCGCGAGCTGGTCCGCCGCCATGCGGTTGAGGTGCCCGGAGAGGTAGAGCCGGCCGAGCAGCCCGGTGACCATCGTGAACGCGATCTCCTCGTCGGACATGTCCGCCTGCGGGTAGGCCCAGCTCGCGGACTGCTCGGGCAGCAGGGCCATCGGCGCCGCCGCGGCGATCGGCGGATAGCGCAGCGGGCTCTCCTGATCGCTGGTCGACTGCAGCTGCAGCCGGGCCAGCATCGCGTAGTCCATGCGCATGCCGCCGGAGCCGCAGTTCTCCAGCACCAGGCCCGGGTGCCGGTCCAGCACGCCCTCGAGCCAGCGCAGGTGAGCGCGGTTGTGCGCCAGCAGCCCGGCACCGGGTGCCTCGGCCTTCACGTCGGTGCCGGGACCGACGTTGACGTTGTAGTCGAGCTTGAAGTAGTCGATGCCGAACTCGCCGACCAGCCGGTCGATCGTGGCGTCCAGGTGCGCGACCGCTGCGGAGTGGCGCAGGTCGAGGTGGTATCGGCCGTTCTCGACATGCCGCCTGCCGTCCCGTTGGAAGAACGCGTCGGGCGGGAGGCTGTCCGCCAGCGGGCTGCGCACGCCGACGACCTCCGGCTCGAGCCACAGCCCGGGCCGCATCCCGGCGGCACGGATGCGGTCGATCACCTCACCCAGACCGCCTGGGAACCGCGTACGCGAGGGCGCCCAGGCGCCCACGCTGTCCCACCATTTGCCGTCCTCGTCGTACCAGCCGGCGTCGATGCAGAAGTACTCGGCGCCGGCCGCCGCGGCGGCGTCGATCAGCGGCAGCACCCGCTCGGTGGTCGGGTCGCCGAGCAGGGTGTTCATGTAGTCGTTGAACACCACCGGCAGCCCCGTCCGGTCCGGATGCGGCCGGACGATCGCCCGCCGGTACGCCGTCAGCGCCGCGATCGCCGACTCCATGCCGCCGTCGCCGACCGCGAGACCGGCCGGCACGCCGGCGAACTCCTGGCCCGGGTCCAGCGTCTGGCGCCATTGGTGGTCGCCGTCGACAGGTCCGTGGACGGCCACGTACACACCGTCCGGGCGCTCGCCCACCTCCCACCGCCACGCCCCGTTGTGCTCCACCTGGAACGCCCACGCCCGCCCGCTGTCCGTGTCGACGAGTGCGCCCATGGGCAGGTACTCCCCCGACGACCATGAACCGTGGCTGGCCATCACCAGTGCGCCGCGCGGTGTCTGCCCGCGGGTGGCGAGGTCGGCATCCGGCAGCCCGCGCTTCCGCAGCGGCTGCCGCTGCCACCGGTTCTCGGCCTGCCAGTTGTTCTCCGCCCAGTACACGTCGATGCCGTCCGCGCCGGAGCCCGGCCGGAACGCGCCAGTCGCCAGCGAACTGACCGCATACAAGGTCACGGGCTCGTCACCGACCACCCGGACGCTGGTGTGCACCTGGATCGCCGGGACGTCCTCCGGCGATCGGATCAGTGTCCGCACCTGGAGTCCGGCCTCGTCGTCCACCTGCTCGAGTTCGAGTTCCACCCAGCCGTCCGCCGTCTCGACGCGATGGGTGGCGTAGCGCAGCCGGCGCCCGACCGTGGTCCCCACCTGCCGGGGCCCGGACCAGGGCTGCCCCTCGCCCGCGATCTGTACCTCCGCCAGTGGCTGACCGGATCGGCGTGTGCCCGCCCCGTCGCCGGCGTCGGCCCGGCGTACGTCCTTCGGTTCGAGTCGCGTCAGGCACACCGGCGCATCGGCGTCGGCGGACAGCTCGAGTGTCAGCGCGGCGTGGCCCCACAGGAGGCGGAACGGAGGTGGCGTCATCGTGCGGAGGCCTTTCGGATTCGCTTCTGCCGAGCGCCGGACGCCGTTCTGGTCGGTCGCCGGTCGCGACCCGCCCGCGTGAAATCGGCTGGAAGCAGCGACGAGTCATCTGATGTTGACACGCCGGCGCTGGCTACGCAATCACATGCCCGCCGCGAATCGGGCGGCGAATGCCTTGGCCTCGCGCCGGGATTCTGTCAGCTGCGCTGGTCGTTCCGGCACCGGCACCAGGCCTGCTCGGCGCAACCCGCCCGCACGACCTCGCGATCGGGTTGGCCGCAGAGCATCGAAGGCTTAGAGTTCTCGCCCAGTATTCATCATATGACTGCGGCCGTCGACCGGCAGCGAAGGGAGCAGCGAGATGAGGATCCGCACGATGCCACTGGACGCCGTCCGGTTGCGCGCCGGGCTCTTCGACGAGCGCCGGCAGCACAATCGCGCGTACCTGCTCTCGCTCACCGCCGACAACCTCCTCCAGAACCACTACCTCGAAGCCGGGATCTGGAACCGGCTGTGGCATCTGCAACCGTCATCGGAGGACCCCGAGTCCCGCGGCGTCGGGCGGCACTGGGGCTGGGAATCACCCGGCGGACAGCTGCGAGGACACTTCGTCGGCCACTGGCTGTCCGCCGCGGCCCGCGAGGTGGCCGTCACCGGAGACCCGCACCTGAGAGCCTGCGTCGCCGACATCGTCGGTGGGCTGGCCCGCTGCCAGCAGGCCAACGACGGGGAGTGGGTCTTCTCCATACCTCCCCGCTATCTCGATCTCCTGGCCGACGGCCGGACGGTCTGGGCGCCCCAGTACACGATCCACAAGACGCTCATGGGCCTCGTCGACGCGGCGCGCGATCTCGACGACCCTGTCGCTCTCGAGGTGGCGCGCAAGGCGGGGCACTGGTTCGCCCGCTGGGCCGCGCGGTTCGACCGCGACCAGTTCGACGACATCCTGGACGTCGAGACCGGCGGCATGCTCGAGGTGTGGGCCGACCTGCTCGAGCTCACCGGCGAGACGGTGTTCCACGATCTCCTGGACCGCTACTACCGCGGGCGGCTGTTCGATCGCCTCGTTGCCGGGATCGACGTCCTCACGAACATGCACGCCAACACCACCATCCCGGAGGTGCTCGGCGCCGCGCGCGCCTTCGAGGTCACCGGCGAGTCGCGCTGGGCCGACGTCGTCCAGGCGTACTGGAGTTGGGCGGTGGACCGGCGCGGCACGTTCTGCACGGGGGGACAGACCGCGGGCGAGATCTGGACGCCGCCGTTCGAGTTCGCCGCACGCCGGGGCGACAAGAACCAGGAGCACTGCGTCGTCTACAACATGATCCGGCTCGCGGACGTGCTGTTCCGCTGGACCGGTGAGGCGCGCTACCTCGACTACATCGAGCGCAACCTGTTCAACGGCCTTCTGGCCCAGCAGCACCCCCGCACCGGGATGGTGACGTACTTCCTGCCGCTCGAGGCAGGAGCCCGGAAGCGGTGGGGAACGCCGACCGAGGACTTCTGGTGCTGTCACGGCACGCTGGTTCAGGCGCACACGCGGCACAGCTCCCTCGTCTTCTACGAGGACGGCGAGACGATCGTCGTGGCCCAGCTCATACCCGCCGAGCTCCGAGTCGACCGCGCCGGCAGTCCCGTCCGCGTGCGGATGGAGAGCCGCGAGACGGCGGCACGCGTCGGGCCGGACGCCAACGCGGGCCAGGCGGGCGCGCGACACCGGCCCGACTCCTGGGGGCTGGCCCTCCGCATCGAGTCGGAGCAGGACGTGGAGCTGACGCTGCGGGTGCGGATCCCGTCGTGGGTTGCCGGCGAGGCGCAGATCGCCCGCGACGGCGAGCCCCTGGACACGCGGCCGGCGAACGGATTCGTCGAGCTTCGGCACGCGGGCGGGCGCACGGAGTTCGAGATCACGCTCCCGGCCCGGCTCTGGACCGACCCTGTTCCGGACGAGCCCGGGACGGTCGCCTTTCTGCACGGCCCGGTGGTGCTGGCCGGTCTCACGGACGTCGAGTCCCGGCTCGTGGGCGACGTCGACGAGCCGGCCACGATCCTGTCCCCTGACAACGAGCGCCAGTGGGCGCAATGGCTGCACGGCTACCGGACGGTCGGACAGCCGGCATCGATTCGCTTTCGTCCGCTGCACGAGGTCATCGATGAGCCCTACACGGTGTACTTCCCCGTGGCGGCGGGTGACGCGAGCGGGCTCCGGCCGGGCGCCGACACAACCGATGAGACGGTCGCAGGTGCCTGAACGGGCGAGCGTCTGAACCATGAGAGGACTCCGATGATCCGCCAATCCTTCTCCGACAACTGGTGGTTCCGGACCACGCACACCGAAGGCGTGCCGACCACAGGGGACGCGTCGGCCGTGCGGGTGACGCTGCCGCACGATGCCGTCCTGGCATCGCCACGACGCCCGGATCCGGCACTGACGGGCACGGCCTACTTCCCGGGCGGTGCCTGGGAGTACACGAAGCGATTCCCGGTGCCGGAGGAGTGGCGGAACCGCCATGTCCTGCTGGAGTTCGAAGCCGTGTACCGCTCCGCCTCCGTCTTCGTCAACGGCAGCCTCGCCGCGCACACCGCGTCCGGGTACTCGGAATTCAGCGTGCCCCTCGACCCGTTCCTCCGGTTCGGCACCGAGAACGAGGTGCGAGTCCAGGCGCGCGCCCACCGGGATTCGCGGTGGTACTCCGGTGGCGGCATCATCAGACCCGTTCACCTGGTGGTCGCCGACCCCGTCCACGTGGCGCTCGACGGGATCGTCGTGACCACTCCGGACGTCGACGCGGAATTCGCCCTGGCGCAGGTCGACACGACGGTCGACAACGTCGGCCGGCACACGGCGACGCGCGCTGTGCGGACGCGCGTCATCGCGCCGGACGGCACCGAATGCGCTGCCGACACGGCCCGGGTCACCGTTCTGCCCGGCGAACCCGCGGTCGTGCGTCAGCGGATGCTCGTACCGGAACCCCGGCTCTGGAGTCCGGGCTCACCGTCGCTCTACCGAGCCGTCGTGACCGTCACGGCCGACGGAACGGTGACCGACGAAGCGGAGACGGCCTTCGGGATCCGCGTCATGCGGGTGGACGTCGCGCGCGGCCTGCGGATCAACGGCGAACCGGTCAAGCTCCGCGGCGCGTGCGTGCACCACGACAACGGCGTCATCGGCGCCGCCACGATCGCACGCGCCGAGGAGCGTCGCGTCGAGCGTCTGAAGGCGGCCGGCTTCAACGCGATCCGCAGCGCCCACCAGCCGATGAGCCGGGCGATGCTCGATGCCTGTGACCGCCACGGGGTTCTCGTCATGGACGAACTCTCCGACATGTGGACGCAGACCAAGAACGACCACGACCTCGCCACCACGTTCCCCGATACCTGGCGACGCGACCTGGAAGCGATGATCCGCAAGGACCGGAATCGGCCATGTGTGTTCGCGTATTCGATCGGCAACGAGATCCCGGACATCGCGACGGCCCACGGCGCGGCGTGGACGAGACGCATCGCCACCGAGGCGCGTCGACTCGATCCGACCCGGTTCGTGACGAGCGGCGTCAACGGCGCCCTGCCCGTGATGTCCGACGAGATCGACCATGACCCCGGCCTGCTCGGGGAGGCGGCACGAGCCGAGGCCAGGGAGATCAACGGGCGCAAGACGGGGCTCACCGAGAAGATGAACACGCTCGCCACCACGGAGGCGGTCAGCATGTTGACCGCCGAACCGTACGCCGCGCTCGACATCGCCGGGATGAACTACACCGACTCACGGTACGCACTCGATCGGAGCCTGTTCCCGCACCGCGTCATCGTCGGGTCGGAGACGATGCCGCCGCGGATCGACGAGCTCTGGGCGCTCGTGCTCGCGCATCCCCACGTCATCGGCGACTTCACCTGGACCGGGTGGGACTACCTCGGCGAGGTCGGCCTCGGCCGCCCGCGTTACGCGGAGGGTTCTCCCGATCCCGGCGCGCTCACGGAATACCCATGGATCACGGCGTGGGTCGGCGACATCGACATCACCGGGCGCCGCCGCCCGGCGTCGTTCTACCGCGAGATCGTGTTCGGGCGGCGGGCCGAACCGTACCTCGCCGTGCGTCGCCCGGGCACCAAGGGGCTCACACCGACACCGAGCACGTGGGCGTGGAGCGACAGCGAACCGTCGTGGACGTGGCCGGGCGCGGAGGGCACGGAGGTCGAGGTCGAGGTGTACAGCGACGCACCCGAGGTGGAACTGTTCGTCAACGGCACCTCCGCGGGCAGGCGACCGGCCGGCCCCGCCCATCGATACCGCGCCGTCTTCGATGTCCGGTACGAGCCCGGACGCCTCGAAGCGGTCGCCGTGCGGTCCGGCCGGGCCGCCGAACGGGTCTCGCTCCGGTCGGCGAACGGAGACCGGCGGCTCGTGGTGGCGCCGGATCGCGCCGGACTCCGGGCCGGCGACACCGACCTGTCGTTCGTGGACATCGACATCGTCGACGAGCACGGTACCCGCGCCACCGACGCCGAGACCGAACTGGAGCTCGAGATCGACGGACCCGGCCACCTGCAGGGATTCGGAAGTGCCGCGCCCCGCACGGAGGAGTCGTACCTCGACCGCCGTCACCGCGCGTTCCAGGGCCACGCCCTCGCCGTGATCCGGCCGACCGCGCCCGGGACCATCACCGTGACCGTGCGCGCGAGCGGAATCGGCCGCTCCGGCGCGACGATCGTGGTGCGCTGACGTCAGGCTCCGGACGGCCCGCCCTCAGTCGCGCGCCTCCGGGACCCAGTCCAGCCGCAGCGTCGACGGCTGTTCGCCCACGGTGATCCAGCGCTCCCCGCCTGCGCGGCCGTCGAGGGCGAACGGCCGTCCGGCGTCCACCCGCACCCGGTCGCCGGGATTGAGCCACGCCGCCTCGGGCAGGCGCCGGAGCCGCACGGCGCAGCCCGCCGGATCCCATTCGAGCCGGTCGACGACGATCCCGCCTCGTGCCCGGAGGCCGGTGACCGAGCCGCTCTGCCATTCCCCGGGCAACGCCGGCAGGAGCGTGAGCGTGCCGACGCCGGAGTTGAGGAGCATCGCCGCCACGAGCGCCGGCAGGCCGCCGCTGGGATCGAGGTTGAAGATGCTGCCGGCGTCGTGCGTCGTCGTCAGCGCGGGGCGCCAGTGCTCCACCGCGAGCCACTCCGCACAGCGCAGCGCCGACCGGGCATCCCCCAACGACGCGGCCGCCATGCCGAGCTGTACGAGGCCGAACGCCATCTCCATGCGTCCGGGAGGAGCGGTCGGGTCCTCCGCTCGCCACGCCAGCTTCGCCGCGACGGTCGCCGCCGCGGCGGCGCGCAGCGCGGCCGCCGACTCCGACGCTCCGAGGAACGCGGGATCGGGCTCGTACCACAGCGGGTACAGCTGTGAAGTGTGGCGGTGCGCGTGGTTCTCCGGCCACAGCTCGCCGATCCACTCGGCCAGCGTCCCGTCGTCCGATCGCCGGTACGCCGGCAGCGCCGACGCGAGGTCGGCCCATCGCTCGTCCAGCGAGTGGTCACCGCGCGCACGTGCCAGGAGCGTCGCGCAACGGGCGGCGTCCCGCAGGATGGCCACGTCCATCGTGGCGTCGGCCACCAGGGGTGACCCGCCGGGCACCGGAGCGTTCTCGGGCGAATAGTTCGGGATGATGTGCCGCCGCCCGCCGGCACGTGTCGTGGCCGTCTCGGCGAAGGCCAGGACGCCCTCCACCAACGCCCACAGGCCGTCGTCGACGATGGTGCGGTCTCCCGTCGTCGAGACGAGGTCTGCCGCGAAGCGCAGTACCCAGCCACCGCAGCCGACCCAGAACACGTGCGGATACGGCGGGGCGAAGTGGTTGGCGCGGCCATGGTTCGACATCCGCGCCGGCAGCAGCATGCCCTCGGCCCCGTAGACCCGGCGGGCATTGTCGCGGTAGTCCTCGAGATGCGGGAGAACGAGGCGTAGCAGCGACTGCGCGAGCTCGGGCGTTCCGGTCGGTATGAGGCTGGCGATGCCACCGTTCTGGACGTTCCCGTTCATCGTGTAGTCGGCCGACCAGGCCGGCGTCCAGGTGCCCTGCCACACGCCTTGCAGCGTCGGGGGAAGCTCACCGGTCGCGGCGATGGCGTTGGCCCGTCCGGAGAGGTACGCGACCTCGATGACCTGGCGCCGCGCGGAGCTGTCGCCGTTCCGCGCGGCGGCCCAGAGCTCCTCGGTGGTCGTGGAGGCGTGCCGGGCGGCGAGGTCGAGCACCGACCTCCGTACGAGTGCGCCGTGGGCGGTGCGCTGGCGTTCGCGCAAGGAATCCCAGGTCGGCTCCGCCACCTCCGCGCGGGCGCCTGATGCGCCGACCCGGATGTCGAACCGGAGCAGGCCGCTGCCGCCGGCCGGCACGCGCAGCCGGCTGCGCAACCGGGTGCCGGACTCGTCCGGGATCCACTCCTCACCGCCCCGCACGGTCGTCTCCGCGGAGATCCCCGCTCGGCCCGCCGACGCGGTGACGACGCCCACCGCGCCCCCGGACACCTCCGCGCGAACGGCCGTGGCGTAGTTCGGTGCGCCTGTCTCGGCGCTCGGGGCCGATTCGCCCGACAGGCCCACCTCGATCTCGGCGACGAGGTCGAGCTCCGACTCGACGGCGACCCAGACGGTCTCCTCTCCGCGTGGAGCGATCGCTCGCAGGACGATCCGCCCGCCGCGGGAATCCGACCATGCCACCGCGACCTCACCGTGTTCGAGATCGATGGAGCGACGCATGCCGTCACCGCCTCCGGGCGTCGTGACGGTCAGCGTCGCGCACATGCCCAGCGGGTCGGTCCAGATGAGCCCTCCGTCGAAGCCCGACTCACCGGCCGCCTCCATCATGAGGCGGCCGGCTCTCTCGCTCTCGCCGCCCAGGATCAGGCCGCGCATGGTCTCCAGCACCGGGGCGAGCACCGGCGCGGGAGGCGCGGGATTGGCCGGCAGGAAGAACCGCTCGTGGGCGATCGACACGCTCATGAGCCCGGGCGGGCCGAAGACGATCGCCCCGACTCGCCCGCTTCCGGTGATCGCTCCGTCCTCCCAGGTCGGCGCGGGCGTGGCCGTTTCGAAGACCGGGAGGGGCGTCGCCGGTCGGTGATCGACGACGTGGCGGGAGTCCTGGATCGTCATGCTGCCCTTCCGGTCGGCGCGTGGCGCGCCAGCTGACGATCCCCCTCTCCGCGCGACGCGATGTCGTGCGGAGAGGGGATCGACGCCGGCGCTCCGTTCAGGTGGGGCGTCGTAGGCCTTCTGCCAGATCTCGCTCTTGGCCGTCGCGCGTGCGCGGGGTGGTGGCCGTGGTGGCCGGGTCCGCATGCTGGGATGTGCGGCCCGGCCACCGGACGCTCAGTGTGACGCGTCGTAGGACTGCTGGTAGATCTCCAGGAAGCGATCGAGTCCCAGGCCGTCGAGTTCGCCGAGGTAGGAGTCCCAGTCGGAGTCGAGGGACTTCTGTCCGGTGATGAACTGCACC
>NZ_JBQQCA010000095.1:0-10984 GCF_052246635.1 Streptomyces sp. 6N223
CTTCGCGGCCGGTATCCGGCGTTTCACGCCGGATCAGAAACCGCGCTGCGCGCGGTTTCTGACAAGCGATGGAATACCCGCTTCGCGGGAATTCCCCGCCTCCGCTTCGCTCCGGCGGGAGAAGCAGGCAGCTACGGGAGCGGGGCTGCAAGGGCGGTGGTGCATCGCTTCGCGGGCTATGTGAAGTTCCGGAAACTGGGGACTTTCGGCCAGAACTCCGGGCCCCACACCGCCGACACCCACTGCCTGCCAGGCAACCCGTCCCGGCGCTCCCCAGGTCCAGGCCCACCCACGCCAACCAGCGGGCGGGCGGACACCCCTAACCGGGGCGGAGTGGCGGGACATGGCGGACACCTTACCCTCCATCACCCGCACGAAGGAAGTTCACCGAACTGCGTGCATCACATCAGTGAGCCATGTAGAGTTGCAGGCTATCAGGCCACCCCCGGAACCCACGATCGGATGACGGGGCGTCACCACCGCTGGGAAGCGATGGATGAGAACGGCGCCACCGCTGGAATCGTAGCGGCATTGCGAAATGCGGCGGTGAAAATCGCAGGAAGTACACCGAATTCATGGCTGGGGGTTACTGAGATGCGAGACGCGAGGATGGTTCAGACGGGCCCGAGCACGCTTCGGGAGCACCAGATCGAGGCCATCGACGCGGCGGTTCGGGCGCTGGAGCCGGCACCGGGAAACCCCATCCCTGCGAACGGGCTGCGGGCGACGATCGTGTCGGCCTGCGGGACGGGGAAGACCATCACGGCCGCGCACGCGGCGCAGCGGATCGCGCCCTTCGGCAGGGTGCTGGTGCTGGTGCCGACGCTGGAGCTGCTGACGCAGACGGCGCTGGCCTGGCGGCGGGAGGGACGTACTGGTGAGGCGTTCGCGGTGTGCTCGCTGGAAGGTGACGGGGCGCTGTGGCGGGCGAAGGTCAAGCCGACGACGTCCGCGCCGCAGCTGGCGTTGTGGGCGGCCGGGAAGCGGCAGCTGACCGTCTTCGCCACCTACTCGTCTCTGGACGTGCTGGCGAAGGCTCACGGGGGCATGGGCGGTGAGCTGTACGGCCTGGAGCCGCTGGCCCCGTGGGACCTGGTGGTGGTCGACGAGGCGCACCGCACCAGCGGGAGCCTGGGGAAGGCATGGGCGCGGATCCACGACCAGGAGGTCATCCCCGCGCACCGCCGGCTGTACATGACTGCCACGCCGAGGATCTGGGAGGTCCGCCCGCCGCGCGGGGTCCGCGAGGGAATGCGGGAGGCGCTGCCGGAGGAGATGGCCGCCAGCATGGATGACGAGACGCTGTTCGGGCCGACCGTCTTTTTCCTCCCTCTGGGTGAGGCAGTCCGCCGCGAACTTTTGGCACAGTTTCAGGTCGTGGTCCTGGAATTGCGGGACGAGGAGCTGAAAGCAGCCGAACTCCGAGGGGAAGACAAGAACTCGGAGAAGGTGCGTGGCCAGCGGATGGCGGCGCTGCAGACGGCCGTGCTGGAGGCGATGGCCGAGCACGACCTGAAGACCCTCATTAGCTTCCACCACAAGACGATGGAGGCGCAGGCCTGGGCGGCCGGGGTACACGGGGTGGCGGAGAAGCTCTACGCGGACGACCCAGGCCGACACGTGGACCCGAGGCGGCTGTGGGCGAACTGGCTGTGCGGCGAGCACGAGCCGGAATACCGCCGCGCGGTGCTGCGGGAATTCGGCGAGGGCATCGACAGCCGAAATCTGCCCGTGCACCGCGCGATTCTCAGTAATTGCAAGGTCTTGGGCGAAGGTGTCGACGTGCCAAGCGTGGACAGTATCGCGATTATCGATCCGAAGGGGTCGGTGGTGGATATCGTCCAGGCGATCGGCCGTGCTTTGCGTCAGAAGCCGAAGGAGGGCAAGTTGGCGACTATCGTGGTGCCTGTCTTCCTGGACAAGAACGAGAAGCCGGAAGACATGTGCGCCTCGGGCGATTGGCGGCCTCTGGTATCGGTGATGGCTGCTCTGCGGGCGCACGACGCGAAGATGGTGGAAATGCTTGCTATTCCGCAAGAACTCTCCCACTCGGTGGAGCCGTCCGAGTGGATCGGTGATGAGCCCGAGGACGGTGAGGAAGAGGGTCGGCTGTTGCTCCGGTTCGCGGTGAAGCGGGACCCGGCCACGATCCGCAGGTTCGTGAACATGCAGGTCCTCAACCCGCTCAAGGAGTCCTGGGCACGCGGCTACGCCGCCGCCGTCCGCTACCACCAGCAGCACGGGAACCTCCGCGTTCCGCTGAACTACCGGGACCCGGACACGAACGCGCCGCTGGGGCGGTGGATCAGCGAGCAGCGCACCGAGTACGCCGCCGGCCGCCTCCAGGACGACGACATGGGCCGCAAGCGCGTGACGTGGCTGGAGGAGCTCGGCATGGTGTGGTCGGCGCCCGGCTTGGCGTGGGAGGAGAACCTCGCGGCGGCGCGGGCGTACTTCGCCGAGCACGGCACGCTGTGCGCCCCGCAGACGGCCGCGATCGAGGGCAAGGCGGTCGGGCAGTGGCTGACCAACCTCCGCCGCCCTGGCGGGCTGGGGAAGGACCCGCAGCGCGCGGCGCGGCGCGCGCAGCAGCTGGCGGCCATCGACCCGGACTGGAACCCCCGGACACGCGGCTGGAGCGTTGACTGGCAGCGCATGTTCACCAAGCTCCACACCATCGTCGATGACGGTGGCGACGTCCAACACATCGTCCCTGGCGTCACTCTCGGGGGAGAGGACGTGGGCCGGTGGCTGGAGCGCCAGCGCCAGGCCTGGGGGGAGCTGAACGACGAACAGTGCCGGCGCCTAGAAGCGCTCGGCGTCACCCCCGCCGAGCCGAACCCCGCCGCCACGGCGCCGGCGGGCGGGGCCCGGGCCGCGGCGTTCGAGCGCGGTCTGGCCGCCGCGAAGCAGTACCTCCAGCGGGAGGGCCACCTGACCGTCCCGCGTTCCCACATCGAGCACGTCGTTCTCGGCGGCGAGACCAGCGGCGAGCACGAGGAGCAGGAGCAGGAAGCGGTGGTCGTGCGGCTAGGGGTATGGCGATCCAACATGCGCAGCCGACGCGACAAGCTTTCCGCCGCGCAGCAGGCCGCCCTGGACGAGATCGGGCTGTAGGAGGGCCTCGGACCTGGTGTTGAGGCGGGCTTGGACCACATTGGTGAGTACTGTGGTGGGGCGGCTACGGTGGGGAGGTGGTGTCGCCTTCCTCGACCTCGCCTCCGCCTCCGTCGGGGGTGCTGGGGCGCTTATGGCTGTGGTGGACCGCCCGGCAGGCCCTGCCGCGGCTCCCGCGCTGGCTCCTCGAGTCTGGGTCGACTCCGCATACGCCGGCCAGCTGACCACCTGGGCCGGCGAACGCCTCTGGCTCTCCCTGCAGACCGTCTCCCGCCTCCGCGGCTCCAAGGGCTTCGTCGTCCTGCCCCGCCGCTGGTGCGTCGAGCGCACCATCGGATGGCTCATGAACGCCCGCCGCAACGTCCGCGACTACGAACGCCTCCCCCAGCACGCCGAAGCACACCTGGCCTGGGCCCTCATCACGGTGATGGCCAAGCGCCTGGCCTGCAAGGGCCCGGCCGCCTCCTGGACGAAGAAGACGTCGCAATCCAGCCCCGGCCCAACTGGTCAGCCGCTGTCACAGCACCGCGCCTGACCAGACACCTCACCAGTCCTCGTCATCGGCGATGCCAACTCATGGCAGCGTCAGGCCGGTCCTTTGTTGCGGTTCCCGTGGGCTGCCCCTGGAGTTCACTCGCTGGCCCTAAGTCCGGCATGTCCAGACACGGAAGTTCCACGCAACGGTGGGGCTTCCGTATGCGTGGCAGTCTTCGGCCCAGGGCGTCAGCGCGCTGCTTCTCGGCAGGCTGGCCCGGTGTGGTCAGCTTTCACGCCACTTGCGCCGAGCCGGATCATGCATGCCTCGGTCGCCCAGTCCCCACCGCTACTCCCAGTTTCACAAGCCTCGACCCTCTCTTGCGTGAGCTTGTAACCCAATTCCTTGAGGAGTCCAGTGCAGTCGGACGTATCTGCCTGTGCCGGAGCAGCCATGACCACCGACCCGCCCACAAGTGCTCCGGCGAGAGCCACGGGCGCGGCGAACCTGAACAGTCGCTTCTTCAACGGAATCCCCTCCCTGGTCTGCGCCGCCTCCACGGCGACGCCTCGGCCCCATCGTTGAGGAGCAGCAGGCCGCCGGGTACCTCAGACATCCCAGCGTGCGCGGCTGTCTTGGCCACTCCCCACCTCTTTGGGCGCCAGCCTGGCATCACCGGATAAACACCCAATAAACCACCAGGTAGTCCCGTCTCGGGCATCCCTGCGCACGCCGGGCAGATCGAATGGCTGGCCTTCCGCTATGGCCGCCGAAGCCGGCTCCAGCAGACGATGCTGGCAGCGATCGGCCGCATTCTCGCTGGCCGGGCGGGTGCCCGACTGGCGGGCATGCTCCACTGCACGGTCAGCCCGAACCGTTACGGAAGCGCTCGGCGAAACGGCTGCTCGTCCCCACGCGCATCGCGTTGGCCCTGACCTGCCATCCCGGGGTTCCCAAACACCTACTGAGAGGACTGTGCAGAGGCATGGCCGGCGGGCAGACCACGGCCGCACCATTCGCACCGGCGGCCGGTTGACCATGTCCGGCGAGGCTGTCCAGGCTTGACCATTCTGGTCAACCCCTGCTGTGACCTGTGGTTGACCACCTGGCGGCGGTGTTGTCAGGAGCCGCGCAGGAAGCGGGCCAGGCGGCCGCGGTCGGGCTGGGGGTTGAGCTCCTGGCGGCAGTCGGGGCAGTGGAGGCCGTCCGGCGGCGGGGCGTGGCGAAGGGCGGGATCGGTGACCGGCTGGTCGTCATGGCGGGGGCGGCGGCAGCGTCGGCACGCCTGGCGTTCGGCGGCTTGTCGTTCGGCCCGGGCGCGGGCTGTGGCGGCCGCCGCGCAGGCCTCGCACAGGTGCCGGTGCGTGTCGTAGGCGCTGTCCCGGCTCTGGGTGTACTTCCAGCGGGTGTCGGTGACCTTCCGCCCGCACTCGGTGCAGGCGGGGCGCCGGGCTTCGCGGGCGGCTGTCTGTTCGGCCTGGTACTGCCGGGCCCGTTCCTCGTGGAGCGCGACGCTGGCGGGCCAGAGCGGCCTCGCGGCGGGGGTTGCCGATGGCGTCGTGGAGCGTCTGGGCGCGGTCGCGGCCGGCGCGGTGGAAGACGGGGCCGGTCGGGCCGTGTTCGCGCAGGGCGTCGATGGTGGTGAACAGCAGGGGGATCTTGTCGTCGTAGCCGTGGTAGCCGCCCTCCCGGTCCCAGCGGCCCTGCCAGTGCGCGCGCGTGCGGTCGGCCACCAGTTCCCAGGACGACTGGGGAGAGCGGGAGCCGAGGCGGTGGAAGACCAGCAGCAGCGGCGGAAGCAGCGCCTGGTCGTAGGTGTCGTCGGGGTAGTCCCAGCGGCTGCGCCACATCGGCAGCGTCGCCCGCTTGTGGCCTTCGGCGTCCTTGACGCGGCGGCGCAGGAATCGCATGTACTTGCCGAGTTTGGTGGCGACGCGCTGGGCGTCCATGTGGCAGGTGTCGACCTCCACGAACAGCAGCGGCACACCGCGCTCGGGCGCGACCAGGACGGCGTCGGCCTGCGCGCCGCCGCGGCCGGCGGTGGCCCAGGTGCCGGTCGCCGGCAGCGGCACCTCCGTGGCCCACGATTCCAGGGATCCGAACCCGGGCGGCTCCGCCCGAGCGGCCTCCACAGCGCCCTGGGGCGCATCCTGGAGCCGTGCCAGGTCCGGGGCGGGCCTGGACAGTGCCCAGACCGTCTCGCCCACGCACAGGGCGTGCGGAGCGCCCGTGCGGCCCGCCCCGCGGGCCAGCCCGCCCATCTCCTGTATCGGGCGCCCGAGTTCGATCGCGGCGGCCTCCAGCCCGGCCGGGGTGAGCGACCACAGCTTCTCCCCGGCGCGGGAATGGCCGGCTGGATCGCCACCAGGCCGACGCCGCGTTCGTATGTGTGGGTCGCGGGCGACGATTCCGCCAGGCGGGGGCTGCGTCACGGCGCTCACCGGGCCAGGAGGGCGCGCTCGGTGTCATCCGCGGTCAGGTCGGCGTTGAGCGCGGCGGCCGCGGTGACACCGGACGCCGCGGACTGCATGACGCCGGCGGTCACGTCGAACACGTTGCCGGCGACCCACACGCCGGGCACACCGGTGAAGCCGTTGGGGTCGGCCTCGATCTGGCGGCCGATGCCGAGCGGGTGCTCGACGACCTTCACGCCGAGGGGGTCGAGCAGCTCGTGCCGGGAGGTAAACCGCGGGCCGATGACGATGGCCTCGCGCGGGTGGACCTCGCCGGAGGCGAGCCGGACGCCGGCGACGCGGTCGTCGCTGACCTCGATCGCCGCCACCTCGCCAGGCACGACCGTGACGCCGCGGGCCGCGAGCCGGGCCAGTTCCTCTTCGGTGGGCTCGGGCGCGGTGTGCCGGAACAGCACCACGTCCTGGCTCCACTGGCGCCACATCAGTGCCTGCGTCGCCGCGCCGGGTCCGGTGCCGAGGACGGCGAGGGCGCGGTCGCGGTGCTCCCAGCCGAAGCAGTAGGGGCAGTGGACGACGTCACGCCCCCATCGTTCGTGCAGGCCGGGGATGTGCGGGTACTGGTCCACCAGTCCGGTGGTCACGAGTACCCGCCGCGCCTCGTGGCTGGTGCCCTCCCGGGTGGTGATGCGGAAGCGGCCGTCGTCGAGCCGCTCGATGGTCTCGACGGTGCCTTCGACGATCCGTCCGCCGTAGCCGCGTATCTCCTGCCGCCCCAGCCGGAGCAGTTCCAGGGGAGGCGTGCCGTCGCGGGTCAGGTAGCCGTGGGAGTGGGCGGCGGGCGCGTTGCGCGGGTGGCCCGCGTCGATGACGAGGACCGAGCGACGCGCGCGGCCAAGGGTCAGGGCGGCGCCGAGGCCGGCCAGGCCGCCGCCCACCACGACGACATCGACACGATCTGCGACGTTGCCCGTTTCGGGTGCGGGTTCAGCTTCTGCTGGGGTAGTCATGCGCCCACTGTGCGGTGGCTCGGGCCGAGGGTGGAGAGAACTTTGCGGAAAGCGCAAAATCGTTCCATGGCCGACAACCTCAATGCCATCCTCGACGCGGTCGGGCCACGGCTGCGCGCCATCCGCAAGCAGCGCGGATCCACGCTGGAGCAGCTCGCGGTGCTGACGGGCATGTCCGTCAGCACGCTGTCCCGGATCGAATCGGGCCAGCGGCGCCCGACGCTGGAGGTCCTGCTCCCCCTCGCGCAGGCGTACCGCATGCCGCTCGACGAACTGGTCGGTGCGCCGGCAACGGGCGATCCGCGCATTCACCCGCAGCCGGTGAACCGTGACGGCGTGGTGTGGGTGCCTCTCTCCCGTGCCCCGGGCGGTCTTCACGCGTTCAAGCAGGTTCTGCCGGTGTCCGCGCAGGTCCCCGAGCGGCTCGACCAGCAGGTGCACGAGGGCTACGAGTGGCTCTACGTCCTCACCGGCACGCTGCGGCTCGCTCTCGGCGAGAAGGATTTCCTCCTGAGGGCGGGTGAGGCCGCCGAGTTCGACACCCGGGTGCCGCACGCCATGGCGAACGCCGGCCGCCAGCCCCTTGAGCTGCTCGTCATCTTCGGGCAGCAAGGCGAGCGGATGCATCTGCGCGCTCGCACGAAGTGACCCGGCCCCGGGCCCGCCGACGGCCGCCGCGCATGCCCGCGCGCCGGGATGCGGCGCTTTTGCGGTTCTCGCACGTTCCTTTGCCCTCTGGCCCGGCTCCGAGCACGGTGGGGCCACCGGAACCGGATCAACGAGAAAGCGGGTGCCGCACGATGGCATACGGCCCAGACATCACTGGTGGGCAGTTCACGCAGGACTGGAAGGCGTGGCGGGCTGGATGGGAACGGTGGCTCGTCGCACCGCACGGCTGGCTGTCGGCGCGATCGCTGTACTGGCTGGATGACGTCCCCCGCCGCTACCCGGGGCTGCCGGGCCTGTGGTCCCAGGACCACGACGAGGTCGTCATCGACCCGGCAGGGGCGACGATGTCGTTCGGCGGCCAGAGCTTCGACACCGTGAAGCGGCTTTCGTTGGTCGACGCTCCCGACGACCAACGGGTGGCGACAGGTGAGCTGGAGATCGGCATCACCTACCGGGAGACCTACATGATCGTGGTCTACGACCCGGACGCGCCGACGCGGCGGAACTTCCGCGGCGTCCCCGTCTTCGAGCCGAACCCCACGTGGGTGCTCACCGGCCACTACGAACCGTACGAGTCCTCGGGCCTGATCACACTCGGCTCCGTCGATCCGGGGCTGAGCGAGCACACCTACGACTCCCCCGGGCTCGTGCACGTCCAGCATGACCACCACACGTACACCCTGCAGGTGCTGCGCTCCGGCGGAACGCTGAACACCGTGTTCGCCGACGGCACGAGTGGCGTCACCACCTACGGCGCCGGCCGCTCGTTGGTGATCTCCGATGTGGGCGAGGACGGGCAGGTGCGCCTGGACTTCAATCGGGCGGTGAACCTGCCGTGCGCGTTCAGCGACAACTTCCCCATCTGCCCCGTCCCACCGCCGGGCAACCGGCTGCCCTTCGCCATCGAGGCGGGAGAGCAGACGCCACGAGAGAAGACCGGCTGACCACCGTAACCGCCTGCCGAACACGGCACCCGCCACCCCAGACGCTCAGCTCCGCCACCTCAAGCGCTCACCCGCCAACTGAAGCGCTCAGTCTCACCAGGCCACCCCCGGGGCAGGGCCGGGCCGCTAGGTCAGGTCGAGGTCGATGTAGTCGATGGCGTTGATGGCGACGTCCAAGCCCTGGGCGCGGTGGCCGTGGTCGCGGAAGTAGGCCTGCCCGAGCCCGGCGGCGAGGATGGCGCGCAGCTGCTGTTCGTCTGCGCCGGCCTGGTAGGCGGCGAGCAGCGCGGTGGTGGTGGCCGGGTCGACGGCCTCGGTGATGCGCCGCATCCGCGGGTCGTCCGTGGACTCCGGCGCCGCGGTGAACCCGAACCGCGCCCGGGTCTCGACGGTGATCCCGGCCTGTGCGGCGCGGCGGATCGTGCGCTGCCGCACCCTGGGGTTGCCATGCCTTGCGGGCCTCGCGCTCGAGCGCGGCCGCCAGCCGCGGGGTCGGCTGGCGCACCTGTCGGGCGAGGTAGCGCTCGCCCTGGCGCTGGGAGCAGCCCAGCCGGGCCGCGGCCGCCTTCGTGGAGCCGCCCTCCGCCCGGACGATGATCTCCATCCGCTTGGTCGGGGACACCGGCAGCGGCCGGGTCTGCGCGCCCTGCAGCGCGGCCTCGATGCTGCCCTGGAGCTCTCCCACGCCTCATTCACCTCCGTTGGTGGTTCGGGGTCGGCCGGGGAAGGGCAGCACCGCCGCGCCCGGCCGGTCGGCCGAGTCGTGGAGCGGGCGGCCGTGCCGCTGGTGCGCGGCGTGCCACTGGCCGGCCTCGTCACGGGTGAGGATGTCCTGCTCGGTGACGTGGCACCGGCGGCAGAAATGCCGTGCCCGTCTCGAAGTCGAACGTGAACAGGGCGGTGTGCTCCGTCATCGTCTGCCTCCCCGTCTTTGATGTGGCGGGCGGGGTTGGCGCCGGCGTCGGCCAAGCCGACCATGTCGACGAACGGCCGGGCGCCTTCCAGCTCGACCATCCCCGGGCCCGGGCTCACGCCGAGCCGGAACGTGCCCGGCGCCGGCTTGCCCTCCGCAGAACGCGGCAGGAGATCGAGCGGGGAAGGGCCGGGGCTGGGGTGGACGACGCAGTCGGACAGCACCGCCAGCGGGAAGCGGCCGTGCTCGGCCATGCGCATCATCTTGCGGTGCATGTTGACCCGGGCGGTGGCGATGACCGCGGCCCGGATGTCCGGCCGCCAGGTGGGGCGTTCCGAAGCGGGCCGCCGCTCGCCGGGCCGGTAGCGGGTGCCCTGCGGCCGCTCACGGAGCTTGCCCACGCCGCCTTTGACCGTCGCCTTGACCGCGGAGAGCACGGCGGCCAGGCCCGGGTCAGCGGCCTTGTGGTCGGCCATCGCGTCCAGGTACTCGCGCTCGCCGAGTTCCTTGGTGACGCCTAGGTCGGCCATCGCCTACGAGGTAGGCGTCGCGCAGCCGCTCGTACCACGGGTCCAGGTACGGCCCGGCCTCCGGGCGGATCCACGCCTGAAGCGGATGGACCTCGTAGCCGAGCTCATGGGCGTAAGCCACCGTGGGGGTGGCGTACCAGGCCGGGCCCGTCGGCCGCTCGCCGGTCGGCGTGAACGGCGACGGCAGCCGCGGGTCGATCTCGATGTGCGACAGGTCCACGTACCAGCAGCCGGGCAGCTTCTTATCGAACCGAGGGCCGTCGGTGTGCAGCGGCTCGGACAGCCCGACCGTCAAGCGGTTGGCCGCGGCGGCGAGCGCCATGTTGCATCGATAGGAGTTCGTGGTTACTCAAGTCCAGACTCACCGCGTCATCATCACCCACCAGCGCGATCGGGAGTGCGCGCACCCATCGGACGAGAGGCCGGTCAACCGGCCTAGCCTGCGGCCGGTTGTGTGAGGTGCGGGATGGCTGACACCGGGGCGGGCGATCCGGGCTCATGTCACCAGGGAACCCGGACGCTGTCACCAAGATCCCCCGACCGAAGTATTCCTGATCAGCACAGACCGCCTGCCCGTCGGTGACATAGCCATCCGGACATCACGGTGACCCACTCCTCGAACCTCACACGTGCTCTGAGAGGGCGGTTCGTGAGGTGATGTCCGTTCCTGGCTGAGGCTGGGGACGGGGCTGCTGGTCAGGCAGTTCGGGCGGCTACTGGTTCCTGGTGAAGCTGCCGGCCTTGGGCTCGGTGAGGATGTTGAGCTTGACCAGGCGTTTCAGCTTGGCGCGGGTGCGCTCGATGTTCTTCGGCAGCAGTTCTTGGTCGAGGGCTTCGCAGACGTCGCGGGCGCGCAGGGGGGGCGGTTGTCTGGTTGAAGACGGCGAGGATGCGGGGGTAGTCCGGGTGCTCGGG
>NZ_JBQQCA010000096.1:0-10859 GCF_052246635.1 Streptomyces sp. 6N223
TCGACGCGATCGCTCGCGCCATCCTCGCAGATGAGCCCGCTGTCCCCACCCAGGACCCGGCAGCCGTCGTTGCGGCCTTCCGCACCCTCCTGCCGAAACTGACCAGCCTCAGCAAAGCTGAGGCCGCGCTTCTCGACGAGTGGCTGCAACGCTGATCCACCACCGCGCTACGGCCCTGCGGCGGCCCGAAGTGGGCCTCGATGGGGTTGGCCCAGGTATGCGGACGCGCCCCATCACACGTTCACCGTCGGCGACAATGGCGTACGTCGGGGACCACGGGGAGACGAGGTGCGATGAACCGACGGCGGCTTCTCGGGCTCGCGCTCCCGGCGTTCGGCATGACGGCCGTCCAGACCGGCTGCGGGCCGGGGCGGCCCGCCGAACCGCGGCGGCCGCGCGCCCTGGTCTACCGGGGCCCGGGGGCCTGCGACGGCTGCGCGGAGGCGGTGGCCGCGCTGCTGCGGAGCGCGCCGTCACGGCCACGGGTCCGGTACTGCGGCCCCGGCGGCGACGTGCCGCTGACGGCGTCGTCACTGGCGGAGGCGGAGGTGTACGCCCAGCCGGGCGGCGGCGACGACCTGGCCGCCGCCTGGCGGGAGATGCGAGACGCCGCCGGCCCGCTCCGCCGCTGGGTGCGCGGCGGGGGCCGCTACCTCGGCTTCTGCATGGGCGCCTATCTGGCGGGCCGCACCCCCGGCTTCGGCCTCCTGCCCGGCGACACCGACGCGTACATCTCCTCCCGCGGCGCCTCGGTGCACACGGCCGCGGACACGGTCATCCCCGTCCGCTGGCGCGGTCAGCTCAGGCACATGTACTTCCAGGACGGACCCTTCTTCCGGCTGACCCGCAAGGCCGCCACCTCGGTGATCGCCACCTACGACAACGGCCTGCCGGCCGCGCTCCTCGCCCCCTACGGCGAGGGCCGGGTCGCCGTGGCCGGCCCGCACCCGGAGGCCGACTCCACCTGGTACGCCGACCACGACCTGGCCAACCCCGACGGCGTCAGGTTCGACCTGGGCCACGACCTGGTGGAATCGGCCATGGCCGGCCTCGGCCGGAAAGCGGCCTGAAGGATCAGCCCAAGCCGCACGCGTGCGCCTCGCCGCGGTGAGCGGGCGCCGCCTCACGGCACGAGCAGCCACCGCCCGCGCTGGCCGCCGCCGGCGACCTTGTCGTGTGCCGTCGCCCACTCGGCCAGCGGGACCCGGCCGGCGACCCGCGGCTCCAGGACGCCGGAGGCGGCGAGGGCGAGCAGTCCGGCGAGGCGGGCGCCGTCGGGCGTGACGCTCGTGATGGCGACCTCGATGCCCCGCTCGGGCGTCGCGGGGGATGCCGAGGGCACGCCGGAGTAGGCGCCGCTGTCGCGGATGGCGGCGAGGGCGGCCGACTGCAGGACGGCGCCGTCGAGGACGGCGTCGAACGACCTGGACTCCGGCACCTCCGTGACCAGTTCGCGTGCCCCGGCCCGCAGCACGAAGTCGCGGTCGGCGGCGCGGGCCAGCCCGGTGACGGCCCAGCCGGCGCGGGCGGCCAGCGCGACGGCGTACCCGCCGACGCTGCCGGCGGCGCCGGTGACCAGCAGGGTCCGCCCACTGGCCGGGCCGAGCCGGTCCAGCAACTGGGCGGCGGTCAGGGCGTTGACCGGGAGGGACGCCGCGTCGACCGGGTCGAGGCCGTCCGGCAGGAGGGCTGCGGCGGAGGCGGGCACGACGGTCTCCTCGGCCTGCGCGCGGACCGGGGCGCCGAAGTCGGCGTGCACGGCGGCGATCCGGTCCCCGGCCCCGAAGCCGGTGACCTCGCCGCCCGTCGCGGTGACGACGCCGGTGAGGCACATGCCGAGGCCGGCGGTGCCGGTGAGCTGGAAGATCGCGCGGGCCGGTGCGCCGCCGGCGTAGAGGGTGTCGACGTGATCGACCGACGCCGCCGTGACGAGGACCCGCAGGTCGCCGGGGCCCAGCGGCGGCAGTGCCACCTCTTCGAGTGTGGGGGCGGAGGAGTCGGGCTTGGAGACGAGCGCGAGGGTCATCAGGACCTTCCTTCGGTTCCTTCGGTTCCTTCGGTTCCTTCGGATGGGGTGGACTCGACAACCATCGGAGATCTACTCTCCTTTGGGAAGAAGGCACTTTGAAGTGGTGTAGGCACCCGGAGGTAAGCCATGGACGTGACCACCGACGCCGTGCCGGCCGGGCGCTTCAACGCCTTCGCCGCGTCGTGTCCCAGCCGCCAGCTGCTCGACACGATCGGCAACAAGTGGGCGAGCCTGGTGATCGCGGCGCTGGGCCTGGACGGCCGGATGCGGTACTCCGGGCTGGTGGCGCGGATCGACGGCGTGAGCCAGAAGATGCTGACCCAGACGCTGCGGAACCTGGAGCGCGACGGCCTGCTGACGCGCACGGTGACGCCGTCGGTGCCGGTCCGCGTCGACTACGAACTCACGCCGCTGGGCCGGTCCCTGCTGGAGACGATCTGCCAGCTGAAGGAGTGGGCCGAGGCCCACATGCCGGAGGTGGACCGTGCACGGGAGGCGTACGACCGGAAGGGGGCCTGAGGGCGGCAAATGGGCGTCAGTGCCTCGTCACCGTGCTGGTGCTCAACGACCTGCCGGGCGGTGAGCTGGTCCATTGCGAGGCGCAGGAGCAGGCGCGGGCGCGGGCGCGGGTGCGCGGCGCGCGCTGCCTGCGGCGACCGCCGGTGCGATGGACAGCAGCGCCAGGATGCCGCCGCCGACGGCCAGTAGGGGGTAGCCGGCGGCGGCGGCGACCAGGCCCGACGCCATGCCGCCCGTGGCGCCCGCGATGGCGATGGAGACGTCGACCAGCCCCTGGGTCCTGGCGCGGGTGGCCAGCGGGACGGCGTCGGTGATCATCGCGGTGCCGCTGACGAGGCCGAGGCTCCAGCCCACGCCCAGCAGCGCCAGCGCCACCGCCAGCACGGTGGCGGAACCGCCACGGGCGTTGGCGGCGACGAGCCCGGCCGCCAGCAGGGCCAGCGCGGACGCGGCGGCGACCGGGAGCGGGCCGTACCGGTCGACGAGCCAGCCGGACAGCGGCGCGGTCAGGTACATCGCGCCGATGTGGATCGAGATGACGAGGCCGGAGGCGGTGGCGCCGTGGCCGTGGTCGTGCATGTGGACCGGCGTCATCGTCATGATCGCGACCATCACCAGCTGGGTGACCACCATGACCACGGCCCCCACCATGACGCCGGCGGGGCGCCCGCCGGCCTGGGCCGGGTGCGCGACGGCGGCGGGGGCCCGCTCCGCCTCCAGGGCGCGGGCCAGCAGCAGGGGGTCGGGGCGCAGCCAGATGGCCAGCACCAGGGCGGCCAAGGCGTAGGCGGCGCCCGAGAGAAGGAAGAGCCCGGCCAGGCGGGGGATGCCGAGGGAGTGGGCGAGGTCGCCGGTGGGCGCGGCGAGGCTGGGGCCGGCCACGCCGCCCAGCGTGGTGGCGACCAGCACGCTGGACAGGGCGCGGGCGCGGTACGCGGGCGCCGCGAGGTCGACGCCGGCGTAGCGGGCCAGCAGGTTCGTGGCCGTGCCGGCGCCGTAGACGAACATCGCGGCGAACAGCAGCGCGGCGCTGCCGGCGACGGCGGCGGCGACGACGCCCGCGCTGCCGACGGCGCCGGCCAGGTACCCGGCGGCGAGACCGGGGCGACGGCCGTACGCCTGGCAGACGCGTCCGATGGCGACGGCCGCCAGCGCGGAACCGGCGGTGGCCAGGGCGGCGAGCAGACCGGCCAGGCTGGTGGTGCCGAGCATGTCCTGGGCGAGCAGGGCGCCGACGGTCACGCCCGCCGCCAGTCCGGCGCCGCTGAGGATCTGGGCGCAGATCAGGACGGTCAGGACGCGGCGTTGCGCCCGGGCCCGCGGGAGTGCTGCGGCGCTCGCAGGTGCGATGGTCAACGGTCAGCCCCGGGCGCCGAGGTCCAGGCGGTCCAGGAGCCCGGCGTCGGTGAAGGCGGCGACCAGGTCGTCGCGGCCCTCGGTGAAGTGCGCCCAGCTGTCGTAGTGGACGGGAACGACCCGGCGGGCGCCGAGGAGCCGGGCGGCCTCGGCGGCCTGCGCGCTGTCGAGGACGATCGGCGCGCCGTCGAAGAGGATGGGGAAGCGGGGAGCCCCGGCGAACAGGATGGCGGTGTCGACCGGGCCGAACCGCGCGGCTATCTCCTTGACCAGGTCGAGCGAGGCGTTGTCGCCGCTGACGTAGACGGTGGGCAGGCCCTGGCCGGTCAGGACGAAGCCGACGACCTGGCCGGTGACCGCTTCGACGTCCTCGCGCGCGCCGGGTCCGTGGAGGGCGGGCACGCCCGTCACCGTGAGCGTGCCGCCGCCGGGGCGTTCAAGATCGACCGCCTCCCAGTCGGCCAGCCCTCTGGCCCTCGCCCCCAGGCGCTGCCCGCCGCCGGGCGTGGTGAGGGTCAGCGGAACGCCGGCGAGCAGCGCCCGGCCGGATTCGTCGAGGTTGTCGGGGTGCTCGTCGTGGGAGAGCAGGACCACGTCGATACGGCCGAGGGCGGCGGGCGTGGCGGCGGCCGGGGCGGTCTTGGTCAGCGTGCCGCGCGGGACGTGGTAGTCGCGGGGCGGGTCGAAGGTCGGGTCGGTCAGGAAGCGCAGCCCGCCGTAGTCGAGGAGGGCGGTCGGGCCGCCGAGGACGCGGATGGGGAGCCGGACCGTGGCCGTGGAGGGGCCCGTGCTGTCAGCCATCAAAACCTCACGGTTGGAATGTATGTTATCCGTGAGGACGGTAGCGGTCTCTCATGGATGAGCGCAAGCCTTACCATGAGACCTGTGCGTGAGAACCCGGCCGCCGACGCCGTGCCACCGCCCGCACCCGGGGCGGACGAGTACGTCGCCCTCGACTTCGTCAACAGCGCCGTCGCGCTGCCCGGAGGGCAGTTCGCCGACCTCCTCGGTACGCCGGAGGCCGCCAACCGGTGGCTGACCGGACACGGCCTGGCGCCCGCCGACGCCGGGGTGCGGGAGATGTGCGCGGCACAGCTGCGCTCCCTGCGCGAACACCTCAGGGCGCTGTTCGCCGCCCGCGTCGACGGGCTGCCCGCCCTGCCCTCGGCCCTGGCCGCCGTCAACGACGCGCTGAGCAGGGCTCCCACGGCCGCCCTGCTGTACTGGGACGAGAAGAACGGCCCCTACCGCGCCGCGCCGTGCCCCACCAACGAGATCCTCGACCGCGCGCTGGCGACCCTCGCGGCCAACGCGGCCGACCTCCTCACCGGCCCCGACGCCGACCGCCTCACCGGCTGCGGCTCACGCCCCTGCAACCGCTACCTGCTGCGCCACGGCCGCCGCCACTGGTGCTCCACCCGCTGCGGCGACCGCGCCCGTGCCGCCCGTGCCTACGCGCGGCGCGCCGGGTCGGCGCCCCAGTAGACCGTGTAGTTCTGGTGGTGGTTGTCGTGGAAGGGGATGAGGGTGACGGGCGAGCCGTCGGCGGTGGCGGTGAAGGTCAGCGGCGTGTCGGTGGCGGCGATCGAGCCGGCGTCGAGGGCGGGGAGCCGCCCGCCGAGGTCGGCGTCGCCGTAGGCGCCGGAGAGGACGACCGGGCCGTAGGTGACGGCCTGGACGCCGGGGTCGTCCGGGGTGGGCAGCAGCCGCAGGCGCATGGGGAGGGTGAGGGTCACGGTGTCGCCGTCGGCCCAGGTCCGCTCCACGGTGGCCCAGCTGCCGGGCTCCGCGGCGACGTCCTGCGCCTCGCCGTTGACGCTGATGGTGGCGTTCTCGGTCCAGGCCGGGATGCGCAGCCGCAGCGCCCAGTCGCCGCCGGTGCCGCCGATGGTGAGGGTGGTGGTGTCGGCGGCCGGGAAGTCGGTGGTCTGGGTGACGGTGGTGCCGCGTTCGGTCCAGTCAAGGGTGGAGGGGATGAAGAGGCTGACGTACAGCCCGGCGTCGTCCTCGAAGTAGATCCCGTCGGTCAGGTTGGTGTGGATCTCGATACCCGTGCCCTGGCAGCACCAGAAGCTGTCGTAGTCCGTGCTCCAGGTGCCGCCGCCCCAGGCCGGGCCCACGCCCCGCCGCCCACCGGGGTTGAGGGGCGTGAAGTACGTGATGTGGCCGTGCGCGGACTCCGGGTCCTGCTGGCCCAGCATCTGGTTGAGCAGGGCCGTCTCGTGGTAGTCGGCGTACGCGACCCGGGCCGGGTCGACGGTGAACAGCTCCCGCGTCAGCTTGAGCATGTTGTAGGTGTTGCAGCTCTCGCAGGTGTCCTCGGCCAGGTACGCGGCGATGGCGCCCGGCTCGCGGAAGTGCTCGGCCTGGCTGTTGCCACCGATGGCGTATGTGTGGTCGGTGGTGACGACGTCCCAGAAGGTGCGGGCGATGTCGAGGTAGCGCTGGGTGCCGGTCGCCTTGTACTCGCGGGCGCAGCCGATCGCCTTCGGCACCTGGGTGTTGGCGTGCAGCCCGTTGAGCTGGTCCCGGCCCGCCGCGAGCGGGTCGAGGACGGCGGCGTGGTCGAAGCGCTGCGCGACGGCCAGCCACTGGTCGTCGCCGGTCTGCTGGTGGATGTCGGTCAGCACGGCGCTCATGCCGCCGAACTCCGTGCCCAGCATGGCCTGCGTCTGCTCGTACGACAGCCGGCCGGTGCGCCAGTCCACCCAGCCCGCGAGCGCGAGCAGCACGTCGCGCGCCTGCTCGTCGCCGATGTACCGCCACACGTCGAGCAGCCCGGCGAGCGTCTTGTGGACGGCGTAGTACGGCACGTTGCCGTTGGACAGGGTGCGGTCCTCCAGCGCCGTGAAGTCGGACTCCGGAAAGCCGGAGAGGTAGCCGGTGCTGAACCCGGCGGCGCCGTTGTTGGCCTGGCACTCGGCCAGCCCCGCCACCATGGCGGCGGCCTTGTCCCGGCAGGTGGTGTCGCCGGTCGCGGCGTACACCTGCGCCCAGGCGGTGAGGAAGTGCCCCTGCATGTGGCTGCGGAAGGGGAAGTCGGGCGCGTCCCAGCCGCCGTTGGCTTCCGAGCCGCCGGTGGAGACGCCGTGGTTGGCGCGGAAGACGTACAGCAGCCGGTCGACGTCCACGAAGCGGAGGTACGCCACCGTGCGGTCGGTGTTCTCCTGCCACCGCCCGGCGGCGAGCCGGACACGGCCGGGCCCGAACGCGCGGGCCACGACGCCGACTTCGTCCTTCGCGGACGGCGGGGCGGAGGCCGCTGCGGCGAGCCTTGGCGCGACACCGGTCAGCGCGGCGGCTCCGGCGGCTCCGGCGGCGGAGAGCAGCACCTGCCGCCGGTTGAGGTCGGGGGACATGTGGGGGGTCCTTTCCGGTCGTGCGGCAGAGTCGCCGGGACAACACGGGACAAACGCGGGACAGACAACGGTGGGGGCGGTGTACTGAGGCACAGCGACCGGGCTCGCCGTCCGGCATTTCGAACGCCGACTGGGATACCAGACGCCACGGATCATAGGCCGTGGACGGGCCGCGTCAACCTCCCGGGTACGCCGCCGGGCGGCCGACGGACTTCGCGCGGCCGGCGTACAGCGCGAGCAGCCCCTCCAACACGCCCAGCCGCCGACGCCGGCCCCGTAGTTGGGCAGGTCGGGTCGTGGCGGTGGTCGTCCGCGACTCGACCGCGGCCCCGGCACTCAGCTGGTGCCGGACTGGACGGCCTCGGTCGGGAGGCCGTCGTGGGAGGCTGCCCAGGAGGCGAGCAGTTTGAGCGCGTCGGCGGTCGGTGTGCCGACGGCCGCGGTGTAGACGTAGAGCCGCAGCCCCGGCGCGGAGGAGAGCTCCATCGACTCGGAGTCGAGGTCGAGTTGTCCGACGACGGGGTGGCGCAGCCGCTTGCGGCCGCTGGGGTGGAACTTCACGTCCTGGGAGGCCCAGCGACGGCGGAACCGCTCGGAGCGGGTGGACAGCTCACCGACCAGCTCGATGAGTGCCCGGTCGTGGGGGTTGCGGCCGGCCTCCAGACGGAGCATGGCGGCGGCGTCGTCGGCGATCCGGTCGTAGTCGACGAAGAACTCCTCGGCTGCCTCCGGGTTCAGGTAGACGAACCGGGTGAAGTTGGCCGGCCGTCGGGGGTCGGCGAGCACAGGGGAGTAGAGCGCCCGGGCGAGTTGGTTCATCGCGACGACGTCGAGTCGGCCGTTGCCCACCCAGGCTGGTGCGTCGGTCACCGCGTCCAGCACCTGCCGGATCGCGGGGCGGATGGTGGAGGGGGCGGCGCGCCTGCTGCGTGTTCGGCTCTCGCGGGCCAGGGCGAGCAGGTGGGCGCGCTCGGCCTCGTCGAGCCGCAGTGCGTCGGCGAGGGCCTCGAGGACGCTGTCCGAGGCGCCAGCCAGGCTGCCGCGCTCCATGCGGATGTAGTAGTCAACCGAGACACCGGCGAGCATGGCGACCTCCTCGCGACGCAGGCCCTTCACGCGGCGGTTGCCACCGTAGGCGGGCAGACCTGCCTCTTCGGGGGTGATCCGGGCACGTCGCGTGCTCAGGAACTCCCGGATCTCGTTGCGGGGGTTGATGGAGCCCATGAGTCCACGGTAGGTGTGCACTCGAACTGAAGGGAGGCACTGGCAGTACCGGTCACCTCAGGCACTCCCCGGGCGCGCGTCGGTGACGTGAACCGAGGACCGTGCGAGCCACCTCTACATCTACCTGGAACAGCCTCCCCGCCACCCGCGCGGCCAGCGATCGACCTCAGCTGACCAGGCCGGACGCGGAGAGCCCGCCGCATCTGCACCGCCTGTGACCTGTGTAGCGTCCGCGGGTGCTTCGCCCGCCGGGCTGACGGCGGCCTGGATTCGTTCGTACGCGGCACGAGCGTCGTACCCCAGACCGCGACGACCGGGTCGTCTTCGGCCCGGCGACAGCCGCTACATCTCGCGCTCCCAGCCGCCGCGCGTGTCGACCTCCGTAGCCTCCGCCAGCGCCTCCAGCTCCGCGATCTCCTCGTCGGCGAGCTCGATGCCGCAGGCCCTGCTCAGACCGTCGACGTAACCCGCCTTCGTGACCCCGATGATCGGGGTGGTCCCCTTGGCGATGGCCCAGGCGGTGGCGACATCGGCGGCGGACGCGCCCCGGTCCTCGCCGATCGCCCCCATCCGCTCGGTCAGCGTCCGCAGCTGGGGCAGGATGCCGTTGTACGCGGCCGCCCGGCTGCTGCCTTCAGGCAACGGGCGGGCCGGACCATACGTGCCGGTCAGCGCCCCTTGTTCGAGGACCATGTAGGAGAAGAACCGCACGTCGTGCTCGCGGCAGTGGTCGAGGATGCCCGCGCGCTCCGAGCTCCGGTACAGGAGGCTGTAGTGGTTCTGGACCGCCTCCACACGGAAGCCGGCCTCGCCGAGGATCTGATCGGCAAGAGCGATCTCCTCCATGTTGTGGTTCGAGACGCCGACATGCTTGATCTTGCCGCTCGTCAGCAGCGGGATCAGCGGCGGTGTCCATCGCCCCACGTCGGCAGGGTTGTGGATCCAGTACAGATCCACATACTCCGTGCCCATGCGGTCGAGGCTCTGCTCCAGCATGTCCGCGACCGGATCGTCGCCGTCGCCCGCGATCTGCGGGGTGAACTTCGTGGACAGCTGGTACTCGCTGCGGTCGTAGCCCTTCAGTGCCTGGGCGAGGACCGTCTCCGAGCGGCCCGTGCCGTAGACCACGGCGGTGTCCCACAGCGTGAACCCGTTGGACTGCGCCTTCTCGACGACCTCTCGCAGACCGGATGCGGTCAGCTGGCTGCCGAAGTAGCCGTCGCCTGCCTTGCCGCTGTCTCCCCAGGCCCACGTGCCCAGCGCCACCGCCGGCGCTGGCAGTGTCTTGCTCGTCATGTCATACCTCCATTGCTTGTTCTGCGGTCGTGGCGGCTCGTCGTGAACACGGAGGCCGATCGCCCCGGCTCGAATCAGAGAGCGAGCGAGGTCTCCTGTGTCTGTCCTGCCGATCTGATCGCCCATGCCGGGTTTGGTGACCGCCTTACCGAGCGGTCCACCTGCCGATCCGGACTCCAGAGCTTCACTAGTCAGCCTGTGAAGATCAGCTCGCCCACCAGTGGGTGCCGGAGCACGTCGTGCGAGGCCCCCATCAGGATGATCCGTTCCGCGCCGAGCCGCTTCGCCGACAGCACAGCCCGCAGGCCCACCGCACCGTCACGGTCACGCTCGTCCGCTCGTCCGCTCGTCCGCTCGTCCGCTCGTCCGCTCGTCCGCGCCGGCCTTCACCGCCGCGTGGTAGCCGGTGCCGAACGCGTCGGCGAGGGTCAGCAGCGACGGCAGCAGCGGCGAGTCCCCACCGACAGGGATCGGCACCAGGGTGACCATCTCCTCGACGACGCTGCCGCACACACACGCCCGCACCACGCGCACGATCGCGTCCGTCGGCTCCCGCAGCACCGGGTCGGGCAGGGTCTCCACCCGGACGCCACCGGCGCCGTACATGACAGTTGCTCGCATCAGGTCCTCGGAACTGGTCGGTCGGTCTCGACGTCCAGAAAACCCCTGTACTTCGCGCCCAGGGAGTGCCTGATGTGCCAGGTACCGCGAGGGCCCCCCAGCTGTGCGCGGTCGCTGCTGAGGGATACGTCACCTGCGATAGGACTACAGCCTCTCAGCGGTGGCGTTCCCGGAAGCGTCGCAGGCGGTCGGCCTTCGCGTCCTGGTACGGGTCGGCCGGCAGGTCTGGGGCCGGCGGGGCTGGGGTGGCGTTGTGTCGCCAGGCGGCGCCGTAGTGGTCGGTCTGGCGGTGGATCTCGTCGGGCTGCGAAAGGGCCGGCCAGATGAGGAGGAGGAGAGGTCTAGTGGCTGATTCTTGCCTACTGCTGCCCAGAGTTATCTACGGTGATCAGCATGTACCGGATCGGCGAGTTCGCAGAACGAATCGGCCGTTCCCCTTCCACCGTGCGGCGGTG
>NZ_JBQQCA010000097.1:0-10639 GCF_052246635.1 Streptomyces sp. 6N223
CACCCCGAACCCACCACCCTCACCACCGCCCTCGCCCACGCCCACACCACCGGACACACCCCCACCTGGCCCACCACCGGCCACCCCACCCCCCTCCCCACCTACCCCTTCCAGGAAAACCGCTACTGGCTCGACACCGTCACCGACACCTCCGGTGACGCGGCCGGGCTCGGGATGGACGGCGCCGAGCACGCGCTGCTGGGCGCCACGGTCGAACTCGCGGGTGGCCAGGGGGGCGTGCTCTTCACCGGCCGTCTCTCGCTCCGCGCCCAGCCCTGGCTGGCCGATCACGCCGTGCTCGGCACGGTGCTGCTCCCCGGCTCGGCGTTGATCGACATGGTGCTGCACGCCGTCGAGCGGCTGGGCTGCGGGCGGCTGGAGGAGTTGACCATGGCGGCCCCGGTCGTCGTGCCACAGGACGGGGCGGTCCAGCTCCAGGTGAACGTGGGCGCGCCGGACGACTCCGGGCGCCGGCCCGTCAGCGTCCACTCGCGCGCCGCCGAGCAGGAGCAGGCGGGCGGCGCGTGGACCAGCCACGCGACCGGCACGGTTGCCGATGGCGTCGCGGCGTCCCCGGTCGAGCTGACGGCCTGGCCGCCGCCGGGGGCCGAGCCCATCGACGTGTCCGACTTCTACGGCACGCTGGCCGACCTCGGCCTCGGCTACGGCCCGGCGTTCCAGGGGCTCGCCTCGGCCTGGAAGGCCGAGGACGCCGTGTACGCCGAGGTCACGCTGGACGGCGAGACCGAGACGGCTGGCTTCGGCATCCACCCGGCGCTGCTCGACTCGGCGTTGCACGGCCTCGGCTTCACCCTCGACGAGGCGGAGCGGCAGCAGCCGCTGCTGCCGTTCGCCTGGGCAGGCGTGTCTCTGTACGCCGCCGGGGCGACGGTGGCCCGGGTGCGGCTGGCACCGGATGGGCCGGGGGCGTACACGGTGGCCATCGCCGGCTCCTCGGGTGCTCCGGTGGCGATGGTGGAACGGCTGACCGTGCGGCCGGTCGCGCCCGAGCAGTTGGCCCCGGTGGCGGCGGGTCCGCGTCTGCCGCTGCTGGCGCTGGACTGGGTGCCGGTGACGCTGCCGGCGCTGGCTCCGGCACCGGCTCCGGCCGAAGGACGGACGCCGGAGCCCGTGTTCGTGGGGGACGCCGCGGAGCTCGCCGAGCTGGCCGAAGTCCCCGAAGGACGGGCGGTGGTCGCGGACTGCGCTCCGACGGCCGGCGGTCCCGGCGGTGACCCGCACGCCGCCACGCACCACGTGCTGGCGTTGGTGCAGGCCTGGCTGGGCGATGCCCGTTACGCCGAGTCGCGGCTGACGCTCCTCACTCACGGCGCGGCGGGCGAGGACGTGAGCGACCTGGGCAACGCGGCGGTGTGGGGTCTGGTGCGGTCCGCGCAGACGGAGAACCCCGGCAGGTTCGCGCTGCTGGACCTGGACGAGGACCCGGCGTCCCGCGCCGCCCTCCCGGCCGCGCTGGCGTCCGGCGAGGGGCAGTTGGTCATCCGGCGGGGCGAGGCGTTCGGGCCGCGCCTGGTCCAGCCGAACCTGACGGACCTGCCCACGGAGCCCGCCGCCGGCCCCGCGTTCGGGCCGGACGACGCGGTGCTGGTCACCGGCGCGACGGGGGCGTTGGGCGGCCTGGTGGCCCGCCACCTGGTCACGGCGTACGGCGTCAAGCGCCTGCTGCTGGTCAGCCGCCGCGGGCCCGACGCCCCCGGCGCCGCCGAGCTGCGCGACGGCCTGACCGCCCTCGGCGCCGAAGTCACCCTCGCCGCCTGCGACCTGGCCGACCGCGCCGCCGTCGCCGCACTCCTCGACGCCCACCCCGGCATCACCGGCATCATCCACGCCGCCGGCGCCCTGGACGACGCCACCATCCCCTCCCTCACCCCCGAACGCCTCGACACCGTCCTCCGCGCCAAAGCCGACGCCGCCTGGCACCTCCACGAACGCGCGGGCGCGGGCTCGGGCGTAGGCCGCTTCGTCCTCTTCTCCTCCGTCGCGGGCACGCTCGGCAGCCCCGGGCAGGGCAACTACGCCGCCGCCAACGCCTACCTCGACGCCCTCGCCGCGCACCGCCGCGCCCAGGGCCTGCCCGCCGTCTCCTACGCCTGGGGCCTGTGGGACACCGAGGGCGGCATGTCCGGCCAGGCGGACCAGGGGCGGCTGGGCCGGGGCGGCATCCTGCCCATCGGCGTGGAGGAAGGGCTGGCGCTGTTCGACGCCGGGCTCTCCCTGGGGTCCCCGGACTCCCTGGGCCTCGCCACCCCCGTACCCGTGCGGTTCGATCTTCCGGCGCTGCGCAAGCTGCCGGAGCTGCCGTCGGTGCTGCGCGGCCTGGTCCGCACCCCGGCGCGCCGCGCCGCCGCGCTCGGGCACGCGGGCCCGGGCACACCCGGCGCCCCGGGCGGGGCCGGGGGCGGCTCGGCGCTGGCCGAGCGGCTGGCCGGGCTCGGTGAGGCGGAACGCCGCGAGGCGCTGCTGGACCTGGTGCGCCGTCAGGTGGCGGAGGTGCTGGGCCACACGGACCCGGCACAGGTCGAGATCGGCACGGGCTTCCTCGACCTCGGCTTCGACTCGCTGACCGCCGTCGAGCTGCGCAACCGCCTGATCGCCGCGACCGAGCTGCGGCTGCCCTCCACGGTGATCTTCGACTACCCGACGCCGGAGGCCGTCGCCGGGCGGCTGCACGAGCTGCTGGCGCCGGCGGAGGAGGACCCGGACGCGGCGGTGCGCCGCGCGCTGGCGCGGATCCCCGTCGCGCGGCTGCGCGAGGAAGGTCTGCTGGAGGCGTTGCTGCAGCTCGCAGGGGTGCCAGGGGCGGAGGAAAGCGCCGCTTCAGAACCGCCGAAGGGCGACCAAATCGCCGAGATCGAGACTTTGGACACGGCCGCCCTCGTGGCGTTGGCGCTGAACGAGGACAAGGCATGACAGGGCCGGTGACTGGGCTGGTGACAGGGCTGGTGCGACTCGGACGGGAGCTGGGATGACTACCTCGACCGAACAGGTCGTTGAGGCACTTCGGGCGTCGCTGAAGGAGAGCGAGCGGCTTCGCCAGGAGAACCGGCGGGCCACGGCCGCCGCCCGCGAGCCGATCGCGATCGTCGGCATGGCCTGCCGCTACCCCGGCGGCGTCGCCTCACCGGACGAGCTGTGGGAGCTTGTGGCCGAGGGCCGCGACGCGATCTCCGGCTTCCCCGAGGACCGGGGCTGGGACGTCGCAGGGCTGTACGACCCGGACCCGGCACAGCCGGGGAAGACGTACGCCAAGGACGGCGGCTTCCTGTATGACGCGGCCGACTTCGACCCGGAGTTCTTCGGGATCTCACCGCGTGAGGCGCTGGCGATCGACCCGCAGCAGCGGCTGCTGCTGGAAACCGCCTGGGAGGCGGTGGAGAGCGCCGGGATCGACCCGGCCTCGCTGCGCGGCAGCCGCACGGGCGTCTTCGCCGGGATCATGTACGGCGACTACGGGGCACGGCTGCTGTATCCCTCGTCGCCGGAGGAGTTCGAGGGCTATCTGGGGACGGGGAGCGCTGGCAGCGTGGCCTCGGGCCGGGTGGCGTACACCCTCGGCTTCGAGGGCCCGGCGGTGACGGTGGACACGGCGTGCTCGTCGTCGCTGGTCGCCCTGCACATGGCGGCTCACGCGCTGCGCAACGGCGAGTGCTCGCTGGCGTTGGCGGGCGGGGCGACGGTCATCGCGACGCCGGGGCTCTTCGTGGAGTTCAGCCGGCAGCGGGGGCTGTCGCCGGATGGGCGGTGCAAGGCGTTCGCCGCGTCGGCCGACGGGACGGGCTGGGGCGAGGGCGTGGGCCTGGTGCTGCTGGAGCGGCTGTCGGACGCGCGGCGCAACGGCCACCAGGTGCTGGCGGTGGTGCGGGGCGTCTCGGTCAACCAGGATGGTGCGAGCAGCCAGTTGACCGCGCCGAACGGGCCCTCGCAGCAGCGCGTGATCCGGCAGGCCCTGGCCAACGCCCGCCTCGACGCGGCGGACGTGGACGTCGTGGAAGCCCACGGCACCGGCACGACGCTGGGCGACCCGATCGAGGCCCAGGCGCTGCTGGCCACCTACGGGCAGCACCGGCCGGAGGACCGGCCCCTGTGGCTCGGCTCCCTCAAGTCCAACATCGGCCACACCCAGGCGGCGGCCGGCGTCGGCGGCATCATCAAGATGGTCATGGCCATGCGCAACGGGCTGCTGCCGCAGACCCTGCACGTGGACGAGCCGACGCCCCACGTCGACTGGGAGGCCGGGGCGATCTCCCTGCTGACCGAGGCCCAGCCATGGGAGCCGCTGGACCGTCCGCGCCGCGCGGCCGTCTCGTCCTTCGGCGTCAGTGGCACCAACGCCCACGTGATCCTTGAGGAGCCGCCCGCCGCCGAGGAGTCGACGGAGGGTGAGACGGACGGCGAGGCCAGGACGAGCGGGGCGGTGGTGTGGCCGCTCTCCGCGCAGAACGCCGACGCGCTGCGCGATCAGGCGCGGCGGCTGCTGCGGCGGGTCGAGGCGGATCCTGGGCTGGATCCGGCGGATGTGGCGTACTCGCTGACGACCGGGCGGACGCCGTTCGCCGAGCGGGCGGGAATCGTCGCCTCCGGGGATCGGATGGGCGCCTTGGCGGCGTTGGCTGCGGGTGAGCCGCATCCGGATCTGGTCACGGGCGGTGTGGTGGCGGGGAAGACGGTGTTTGTGTTTCCCGGGCAGGGTTCGCAGTGGCCGGGCATGGGCCAGCACCTCATGGCCACCGAGCCGGTCTTCGCCGACCACATCCAGGCCTGCACGGAAGCCTTCACGCCCTACACCGACGACTGGAACCTCACCCAGCTCCTCACCCACCCCGATCCCGCACTGCTGGAACGGGTCGATGTCATCCAGCCCGTCCTCTTCGCCGTCATGACCGGACTGGCCACACTCTGGCAACACCACGGCATCACCCCCGACGCCGTCGTCGGCCACTCCCAAGGCGAAATCGCCGCCGCCTACACCGCCGGCGCACTCACCCTCCACGACGCCGCCAAAGCCGTACTCCTGCGGGCCAAGGCCATCACCGCACTCGCCGGCACCGGCGCCATGGCCTCCCTCCCCCTCCCCGCCGACCAGGTCGAGGCGTTGCTGAGCGAGGAGGTACACATCGCCGCGCTCAACGGCCCCACCTCCACCGTCATCTCCGGCACCCCCGAAGCCATCGACACGCTCGTCGCCGACTGCCAGGCCCGCGACATCCGCGCCAAGACCATCCCCGTCGACTACGCCTCCCACTGCCCCCACATCGAACCCCTCCGCGACACCATCCTCACCGCCCTGCACGGCATCACCCCCCAAACCACCCCCATCGCCTTCTACTCCACCGTCCACGCCCAGCCCATCGACACCACCACCCTCACCGCCGACTACTGGTACACCAACCTCCGCCAGCAAGTCCGCTTCCAGGACACCATCCAACGCCTCCACCACGACGGGCACCGCCACTTCATCGAGACCAGCCCGCACCCCGTCCTGACCATCGGCATCCAACACACCCTCGACCAACACCCCACCCCCACCGCCATCCTCCCCACCCTCCGCCGCGACCACGGCGACCACCTCCCCCACGCCCTCGCCCACGCACACACCCACGGCCTCACCATCGACTGGCGGACCACCGGACGCCGTGTGCCGCTGCCCACGTACCCCTTCCAGCACCAGCGCTACTGGCTGGACGCCCCCGAGGCCACCGGCGACGCCTCCCGTCTCGGCATGGCCCCGGTCGCCCACCCGCTGCTCGGCGCCGCGGTCAGCGTCGCCTCCGACGGCCGGGTGCTGCTCACCGGTCAACTGCCCGCGCCCGACCAGCCGTGGCTGGCGGAGCATGCGCTCGGCGGCCTTGGGCTGCTGCCCGGTTCGGCGTTCCTGGAACTGGCCATGGCGGCCGGGGACCAGGTGGCCGCGAGCCGCGTCGAGGATCTGAGCGTCGCCACGCCGCTGATCCTGTCGATGCCCGAGGACGACGACCCGGTGCGGGTTCAGGTGCAGGTGTCCATCGGCCCCCGGGACGAGCGGGGCCGCCGGTCGGTGGAGATCCACGCCCGGCGGGGCGACGATCCGGAGCTGTCCTGGACCCGGCACGCCGAAGGCGTCCTGTCGGAGGCGGCGGCGGCGGACGGAGCGCCGCTCGCCGCGTGGCCGCCGCCGGGGGCCGAGGCCGTCGACGCCGACGCGGTGGCGGGCCTCTACGAGCGTCTGGACGCGGCCGGCACGGCGTACGGCGCCGCCTTCCGTGGGCTGCGCCGCGCCTGGCGCGACGGGGAGGCGCTGTACGCGGAGGTGGCGCTGCCCGAGGGCACCGACGCCGAGGGCTACGGGCTGCACCCGGCGTTGCTGGAGGCCGCCCGGCACGTGCTGGATCTGGCCGGTGTCGCCGATGGCACCTGCCGGCCGCGCCTCGCCGCCGCGTGGGAGGGCGTTGCCCTGCACGCGACCGGTGCGACCGCGCTGCGCGTCCGGCTGGCCCCGACCGGCGTCGCGCCGGATCGCTTCGCGCTGACGCTGGCGGACCCGACGGGCGCGCCCGTCGCGACCATCGACGCCGTCACACTGGACGTGGCCGACCCCGAGGCCATCGCCGCCTCCGCCTCCGCCGCCGCCACCGCCGCCGCGGAACGCGCCGAGACGCTGCTCCTGCTGGACTGGCCCGAGCTGGCATCGGCCGACGACATCCGCCGCGAGGCCCCCGACGCTGCCGCCACCCCCGAGGACGTGGTCGTCGTGCGGCCCGAGCCCGAGCTGGGGCCGACCGTGCGCGAGGCGCTCTACCCGCTGCTCGACACGGTTCAGCAGTGGCTGTCCGACGACCGTGGCGGGCGGCTGGCCGTCGTGACCCAGGGGGCGGTGGCCACCGACGCCGGGGAGGACGTGCCGGAGCTGGGCCATGCCGCCCTGTGGGGCCTGATCCGCACCGCGCAGACGGAGAATCCCGGGCGTTTCACGCTGATCGACCTCGACGGCACCCCCGAGTCGGAGGCGGCGCTGCCGTACGCCCTCGGGCTGGTGGACGAGCCTCAACTGGCGTTGCGCCGGGGCGCCGTCCGGGTGCCGAGGCTCGCGCGCGATGCGGATGCGCGGACGGGCGTCGCCGAGCCCTCGCGGCCCGAGGCGCTGGACCCCGAGGGCACGGTGCTGATCACCGGCGGCACCGGCACCCTCGGCGGCCTGGTGGCCCGGCGCCTGGTGACCCGCCACGGCGCGCGGCACCTGCTGCTGACCGGCCGGCGCGGGCCGGACGCCCCGGGCGCGGCCGAGCTGGCGCGGGATCTGGAGGCGCTCGGCGCGCGGGTGACGATCGCCGCGTGCGACACCGCCGACCGGGCGGAGCTGGAGAAGCTGCTCTCGTCGGTGCCGCTGGAGCACCCGCTGACGGCCGTCGTGCACGCGGCGGGCGTGCTGGACGACGGCATCGTCGCCTCGCTCAGCCGCGAGCAGGTCGAGCGCGTGCTGCGGCCCAAGGTGGACGCGGCGCTGCTGCTGGACGAGCTGACGGAGAACGCCGGGCTGGCGGCGTTCGTGCTCTTCTCCTCCACGGCCGGCGTGCTCGGCAGCCCCGGCCAGGCCAACTACGCGGCGGCCAACGCCTTCCTCGACGCGCTGGCGCAGCGGCGCCGCGTGCGGGGCGTACCGGGCATCTCCGTGGCGTGGGGCCTGTGGTCCGAGGCCAGCGGCATGACGGGCCACCTGGACGAGGCCGACCTGGCGCGGATGGTCCGAGGCGGGCTGCGGCCGCTGGACAGCGAGCAGGGCCTGGCGCTGTTCGACGCCGCGCTGGCGGCCCACGGCGGGCAGGACGGCCACGGCGGCAAGGGCGGCAAGGGCGGCCTGGTGGTGGCCGCAGGCATCGAGCCGTCGGGGCTGCGGGCGCAGGCCGAACGCGGCTCGCTGCCGCCGATGCTGCGCGGTCTGGTGCGCGGGCCCGTCCGGCGCCGGGCCGAGGCGGCGGCGCAGGTGGACTCGACGGGCCTGCTCGAACGCCTCACCGGCGCGACGGAGTCCGAGCAGCTCGGCACGCTGCTGGAGCTGGTGCGCGCCCAGGCGGCGACCGTGCTCGGACACACCTCCGTGGGGCGCATCGAGGCCGAACGCGCCTTCCGCGAGTTGGGCTTCGACTCGCTGACGGCCGTGGAGCTTCGTAACCGGCTCGGTGCCGCGACGGGGCGGCGCCTGCCGACGACCCTCATCTTCGACTACCCGACACCCAGCGCGCTCGCCGACTACCTGCGGAAGGAGTTGGCGCCCGCCCCGGCCGCCGCGCACGCGCCGCTGCTGACCGAACTGGACCGCCTCGCCGCGGCGTTGGAGTCGGCCCGGCGGAACGCGGACCCCGAGGGCAGCGCCGCCATCGGAGCCCGCCTCCAGGCCCTGGCCCGGGAGTGGAACGCCGGGGAGGCCCGCGATGACGACGACCTGGACGTGGACGTGGCCACGGACGACGAACTCTTCAGCGTGCTGGACGAAGAGCTCGGCGCCTCCTGACCTCACCACCTTCTTCTTCCGTTTCCTTTCCTTACTTTCCTTTTCTGCCTGACCTGATGACCGACCTGCCGGACTGAGGAGCTAGACATCACATGGGGAACGAGCAGAAGCTTCGCGACTATCTGAAGCGGGCGACGGCCGATCTGCGTCAGGCGAACCGGCAGCTGCGCGAGGCGGAGGAGCGGGAGCACGAGCCCGTCGCCATCGTGGGCATGAGCTGCCGCTATGCCGGCGGCGCCGTCACCCCTGACGACCTGTGGCGGCTCATCTCCGAGGGCGGCGACGCCGTGTCGGGCTTCCCCACCGACCGGGGCTGGGACCTGGGCTCGCTCTTCCACCCGGACCCGGAGCACCCGGGGACCTCCTACGCCACCGAGAGCGGGTTCATCGCGGAGGCGGGGGGCTTCGACCCGGCGTTCTTCGGGATCTCGCCGCGCGAGGCGCTGGCCATGGACCCGCAGCAGCGGGTGCTGCTGGAGCTGGCGTGGGAGGCGTTCGAGCACGCGGGCATCGACCCGGGCACCGTGCACGGCAGCCGGAGCGGCGTGTTCGCGGGCGTCATCCACCAGGAGTACGTGCCGCACGCCTTCCCGGACGCCGAAGGGCTTGAGGGCTACCTGCTGACGGGCACGACGAGCAGCGTGGCCTCGGGGCGGGTGGCGTACACCTTCGGTCTGGAGGGCCCGGCGGTCACGATCGACACGGCGTGCTCGTCGTCGCTGGTGGCGCTGCACCTGGCGGTGCAGTCGCTGCGGAAGCGGGACTGCGACCTGGCGCTGGCGGGCGGGGTGACGGTGATGTCCACCCCGGCGCCGTTCGTCGAGTTCAGCCGCCAGCGCGGCCTGGCCCCCGACGGGCGGTGCAAGGCGTTCGCCGCCTCGGCCGACGGCACGAACTTCTCGGAGGGCGCGGGCCTGCTGCTGGTGGAGCGGCTGTCGGACGCCCGACGCAACGGCCACCAGATCCTCGCCATCATCCGGGGCTCGGCCGTCAACCAGGACGGCGCCAGCAACGGCCTCACCGCCCCCAACGGCCCCTCGCAGCAGCGCGTCATACGCCAGGCCCTGGCCGACGCGCGGCTGGCACCCGAGCAGGTGGACGCCGTGGAGGCGCACGGCACGGGAACGCAGCTCGGCGACCCGATCGAGGCGCAGGCGCTGCTGGCCACCTACGGGCAGGAGCGGCCGGAGGACCGGCCGCTGTGGCTCGGCGCGGTGAAGTCGAACGTCGGCCACACGCAGGCGGCGGCGGGTGTGGCGGGCGTGATCAAGATGGTCATGGCGATGCGAAACGGGCTGCTGCCGCAGACCCTGCACGTGGACGAGCCGACGCCCCACGTGGAGTGGGAGGCGGGCGCCGTCTCGCTGCTCACGGAGAACCGGCAGTGGGAGCGGAACGGCCATCCGCGCCGGGCGGGCGTCTCGTCGTTCGGCATCAGCGGCACCAACGCCCACATGATCCTCGAGGAACCGGAGGCGGCTGAGTCGGAGCACGGCGAGAGCGCGGCCGAGCAGCAGGGCCCCGTGGCGTGGCCGCTGTCGGCGAAGTCGGAGTCCGCGCTCCGCGACCAGGCCCAACGCCTCCATGCGTGGGTCGAGAACCACCCCGAGCTGTCGGCCGCCGATGTCGCGCATTCGCTGGTGAGGACGCGGGCGTTGTTCGACCACCGGGCCGTCATCATCGGTCAGGACGACGAGACGCGGCTGGCGGCCCTCCAAGCCCTGGCAGCAGACGAGCCACACCCCCACGTGGTCACCGGCTCGGCCGCCCAGCCCGGCAAGCTCGCCTACCTCTTCACCGGCCAGGGCTCACAACGGGCAGGCATGGGCCAACAGCTCTACACCACCTACCCCGCCTTCGCCCACGCCTACGACGAGGTGCTATCGCATTTCGAGCCCGGGCTGCGGGAGATCATCACCACCGGCGAGGGCCTGGACCGCACCGAACACACCCAACCCGCCCTCTTCACCCTCCAAGTCGCCCTCTACCGACTCCTCGAAACCCACGGCCTACAGCCCGACTACCTGGCGGGTCACTCCATCGGCGAACTCGCCGCCGCCCACTGCGCCGGCATCCTCACCCTCCCCGACGCCTGCACCCTCGTCGCAGCCAGAGCCCGCCTCATGCAATCCG
>NZ_JBQQCA010000098.1:0-10203 GCF_052246635.1 Streptomyces sp. 6N223
CCGCGTGCAGTGTGGCGGGCAGGTGGCCGTGCCGCATGGCCAGGACCATCTTGATGATCCCGGCCACGCCCGCCGCCGCCTGGGTGTGCCCGATGTTCGACTTGATCGAGCCCAGCCACAACGGCCGCCGTTCGGCGTCCCGCCCACGCCCGCGCCCGCGCCCGTACGTCGCAAGCAGCGCCTGCGCCTCGATCGGGTCGCCCAGCTCGGTGCCCGTGCCGTGCGCCTCCACCGCGTCGACATCCGACTCCGACAGGCCGGCGTTCACCAGCGCATCGAGGATGACGCGCTGCTGGGAGGGGCCGTTGGGGACGGTGAGGCCGCTGCTGGCGCCGTCCTGGTTGACGGCCGAGCCGCGCACCACGGCCAGCACCGGGTGGCCGTTACGCCGCGCGTCCGACAGCCGCTCCAGGAGCAGCAGTCCTGCTCCCTCGCTCCACCCCGTCCCGTCGGCCGCCGCCGCGAAGGACTTGCAGCGGCCATCCGGGGACAGCCCGCGCTGGCGGCTGAACTCCACGAACGTGTCCGGCGTGGCCATCACCGACACCCCGCCCGCCAGCGCCAGTTCGCACTCGCCGAGCCGCAGGGCGTTCACCGCCAGGTGCAGCGCGACGAGCGACGACGAGCAGGCCGTGTCGACCGTCACCGCCGGTCCCTCCAGCCCCAGCGTGTACGCCACCCTGCCGGTCGCGATGCTGCCCGCGCTGCCGCTGCCGACGTACCCCTCAAGGTCGGCGGGCAGCTCCGGCAGCCGCGCGGCGTAGTCGTGGTACATCACGCCCGCGAAGACGCCGGTGCGGCTGCCGCGCAGCGTGGTCGGGTCGATCCCGGCGCGTTCGAACGCCTCCCAGCTCGTCTCCAGCAGCAGCCGCTGCTGCGGATCCATCGCCAACGCCTCGCGCGGCGACAGCCCGAAGAACGCGGGGTCGAAGTCGGCGGCGTCGTGCAGGAAGCCGCCGCGTGTGGTGTAGGTCGTGCCGCTGCGTTCCGGGTCGGGGTCGTAGAGCGCTTCGATGTCCCAGCCCCGGTCGGTGGGGAAGTCGGAGATGGCGTCCACGCCCTGGACGACCAGCTCCCACAGCTCCTCGGGGGTGGCGACACCGCCCGGGAAGCGGCAGGCCATGCCGGTGATCGCGATCGGCTCGCGCGCCCGGTCCTCGACCTCGCGCAGCCGCTGCCGGGCGTCCTGAGCATCGGCGATGGCCCGCTTCAGGTATGCGCGGAGCTTGTCTTCGTTCCCGGTCCCGTTGCCGTCTGCCATGTCAGGGGTTCCCCAGGTTCTCAACCAGGTCGAACAGTTCGTCATCGCTCGCCGCGTCGAGGGCGCTGGCGCTGCGGCCCTCCGGATCCTTGGCCTCCTCGGCCTGCTTGGCCTGCTTGGCTTTCTCGGCCTCCTTGGCCTTCGCCGCCGGTTCCTCGCTCCACCGCGCCAGCAGGCCCCGCAGCCGCACGGTGATCCGGCTGCGGTCGGCGCCGTCGAGGGTCGCGGAGCGCTCGGCGAGTGCGGTCAGGCTCTCCTCCACCCGGTCCAGCTCGCCCAGCAGGGCCTGCGCCGGGTCCGCCGTGCCGAGGCCGAGCAGGTCCATCAGGTGGTCGGCCACCGCCGCCGGGGCCGGGTGGTCGAAGACGAGGGTCGCCCGGAGCCCGGCACCGGCCCCCGTGGCGCGCTGGAGCCGGTTGCGCAGCTCCACCGCGGTCAGCGAGTCGAAGCCGAGGTCCTTGAAGCCGCGCTCCGGCTCGATCTGCGAGGCGTCGGCGTGGCCGAGCACCTCCGCGACCTGCCGGCGTACCAACGCCAGGAGCTCGGCACGCCGTTCGGCCTCAGGCAGTGGGGACAGCCGTGCCAAGAGATCGCGGGTCGGCCCGCCGTCGCCCGGCGCCGCCGACCCCTCGGTGCCGCGCGGCGTCGGCACGACGTGCGCCCGCACCAGCCGCCGCAGCAGCGCGGGAAGCTCCCCGGCCGTGGCCATGGCCCGCAGCCTGGCCGGTACGAGGCGCACGGGCGCGAGCGCGGGAGCGGGAGGGGCGTCGGAAGGGTCGTCGTTCGGCCCGGGTCGCAGCGCCGCGTCGAGGAGCGCCGCGTCGAGGAGCGCTGCGTCGAGGAGCGCCAGGGCCTCGCCGGTCGCCAGCGGGGCGACGCCGCTGCGGGCGAGCCTGGCCATGTCGGCCGTGCCGAGCCCGGCCGTGATGCCCGACGCGGACTCCCACAGGCCCCATGCGAGCGAGGTCGCGGGGAGCCCGGCGGCGCGGCGGTGGTGGGCGAGGGCGTCGAGGAAGGCGTTGGCGGCGGCGTAGTTGGCCTGGCCGGCCGACCCGGCCGTGCCGGCGTAGGAGGAGAAGAGGACGAACGCCGTGAGGGGCAGGTCGCGCGTCAGCTCGTGCAGCGTCCAGGCGGCGTTCGCCTTCGGCGCCAGCACCCGGTCGACGGCCTCCGGCGTGAGCGAGTCGATCACGGCGTCGTCCGTCGTCCCGGCCGCGTGCACGACGGCCGTCAGCGGCTGGTCGGCCGGTACGCCGGCCAGCAGCGCGGCCATCGCCTCCGGGTCGGCCGCGTCGCACGCGGCGACGGTGACGGCCTCGGCGCCCAGTTCGGTCAACTCGGCCACGAGGGCGTCCGCGCCCGGCGCGGCGGTCCCGCTGCGGCTGGTCAGCAGCAGGCGTTTCGCGCCGTGGGAGGCGACGAGGTGGCGGGCGACGGCCGCGCCGAGCGTGCCGGTGCCGCCGGTGATGAGAATCGTGCCGTCGGGCGGCCCGGCGAGGGGCGGCGCGGTCGCCGGTGGAGCGGCGGCGCGTGCGCGTACGAGCCGGGGCACGCTCGCCTCGCCGCCTCGTATGGCCAGTTGCGGTTCCCCGGAGGCGATGGCCGAGGCGACGGCGGCCGGGATGGCGCGGCGCGACGCCTCGTGGTCGTCGACGTCGACCAGCACGAGGCGTTCCGGGCGCTCCTGCTGAGCCGAACGCACCAGGCCCCAGACCGGCGCCTGGACCAGGTTCGGCGACTCCGCTCCGCTCAGGGCCACGGCGTTGCGGGTCACGACGACGAGGCGCCGGTCGGCGTTCGCCTCGTCCGCCAGCCAGGACTGGAGCGCGCGGAGGGTGCGGAGCAGGACGGCTCGGCTCTCGGCCGGCACGGCACCCGCGTCCGGTGCGTCTGTGTCTGCGACGAGCAGTTGGGGGTGTTCGTCGAATGCGTCGTGGCTGACGCCGGATGACAGCCGGGTCCACTCGATGCGGTACAGGGAGTCCGTGCGGGTGCGCAGCCCTGCGAGGCCCAGCGGGCGCAGCATGAGGCGTTCGACGGAGATGACGGGCGTTCCGTCGGCGTCGGTGGCCTCCAGCGCGACCGTGTCGGAGCCGGTGGGGGTGATGCGCGCGCGGAGGGTCGTGGTGGGGCGGTCGGTGGCGGCGTGGAGGCGGACGCCCTGCCAGGTGAAGGGCAGGTGCGGTATGCCGCCCTGCTGGGTGTCGGGCAGGGCGAGCCCGATGGCGTGGAGGGCGGCGTCGAGCAACGCCGGGTGGAGGGCGAAGCGTTCCGCGTCGGCCGTGACCTGCTCGGGCAGTGCCACCTCGGCGTAGATCTCGTCGCCGCCGCGCCAGGCGGCGCGGAGGCCTCGGAAGGCGGGGCCGTAGGTGAGCGTCGTGGTGTCCAGGCGCGCGTAGAGGGCGTCGAGCGGGAGTGGCGTGGCGTCGGCCGGTGGCGGCCAGACGGTGGCGGGTATGGGGGGTGGTGGGGACTGCGGCAGGAGCGTGGCGGTGGCGTGCCTGGTCCAGGGCTCGCCCGTCGGGTCGCCGTCGGGCCGCGAGTAGACGGCGACGGTTCGCCGACCGTCCTCGTCCGGCTCGGCGACGGTGACCTGTAGGTGTACGGCGCCCTTGTCCGGCAGCACGAGCGGGGCTTCGAGGGCGAGTTCGTCGAGGTGAGTGCAACCGGCTTGGTGGGCGGTGTGGAGGGCGAGTTCGAGGAACGCCGTGCCGGGGAGGAGGGCGGTGTCTGCCACGGCGTGGTCGGCGAGCCAGGGGTGAGTGCGGAGGGAGAGGCGTCCGCTCAAGACCACGTCCCCGTCGCGGTCGGCGAGGTCGATGGCGGGGTCGACCAGGGGATGGCTGCCTGCGCTGTGTCGTGTGGACGCGGGCGCGTCGAGCCAGAGGCGTTGGCGCTGGAAGGGGTAGGTGGGGAGGTCGGGGATGAGGTGGGTGTGGGGGGTTAGGGCTGACCAGTTGGGGGTGGCGGCGTGGTGGGTGTGGAGGGTGGCGAGGGCGGTGAGGAGGGTGTGGGGTTGGTCGCGGTTGCGGTGTTGGAGGGGGATGGCGAGGTGTTCGGTGTCGTTGAGACATTCCTTCGCCAGGGCGGTGAGGGTGGTGGAGGGTCCGATCTCGATGAAGGTGGTGGCGCCGCGTTCGGCGAGGTGGGTGAGGTGGTCGTGGAAGCGGACGGGTTCGCGGACGTGGCGGACCCAGTATTCGGGGTCGCGGAGTTGTTCGGTGGGGGTGGCGAGGGGGATCTGCGGTTGGTGGAAGGTGAGGGCGTGCACGACCCGCCGGAAGAGATCGAGCATGCCGTCCATGTGGGCGGAGTGGAAGGCGTGACTGACGCGCAGGGGGGTGATCTTGCGGCCGCGTTCGGCCCAGGCGGCGGCGAGTGCTCGCACCGCGTCCGCGTCGCCGGAGATGACAGTTTCGGTGGGGGCGTTGTGGGCGGCGATGCTGACGGTGCCGTCCTGGGGCAGGGTTTCCTCCACCTCCTCGCCGCTGGCCTCGATCGCGGTCATGGCGCCGGTGGTGGGCAGTTCCTGCATGAGGGTGGCGCGGGCGGTGACCAGGGTGGTGGCGTCGGTGAGGTTGAGGATGCCGGCGCAGTGGGCGGCGGCGATGTCGCCGATGGAGTGGCCGGTGAGGTGGTCGGGGGTGATGTGCCAGCTTGTGAGGAGGTGGTAGAGGGCGACTTCGTGGGCGAAGAGGGCGGGTTGGGTGTAGCGGGTCTGGGCCAGGAGGTCGTGGTCGTCGAACATCACCTCGCGCAGCGGGCGGTCGAGGTGGGGGTCGAGTGCGGCGGTGACCTCGTCCAGCGCGGCGGCGAAGGTGGGGAAGGCGGCGTACAGTCCCCGGCCCATCCCCGCGTACTGACTGCCCTGGCCGGAGAAGAGGAACGCCGTGGTGCCGCGCTGTGAGGGGAGCTGAGCGGGCCTGTCGGTCTCGCCTTGGGCTAGGGCTGTGAGCTCGCGTGTGAGGTCGTGTCGGTTGTGGGCGAGTACAACGGCGCGGTGGTCGAATGTGGTGCGCGTGGTTGCCAGGGTGCGGGCGAGGGAGGCGAGGTCCAGGTTCTCGTCCGTGCGTTCCTGGAGGTGGTGCAGGAGTTGGGTGGCCTGGGCGCGTAGGGCTGGCTCGGTCTTGGCCGACAGCGGGATCGGGACCAGCGCGGGCAAGGCCTGAGGCGGTGGTGTGGGTGCGGGTGTGTGGGGGGCCTGTTCGAGGATGATGTGGGCGTTGGTGCCGCTGACGCCGAAGGAGGAGACCGCCGCCCGGCGCGGGTGTTCTGTCTCCGGCCAGGGCCGGGGCTGGGTCAGCAGCGCGACCGTGCCCGCGTCCCAGTCGACGTGTGGTGTCGGCTCGTCGATGTGGAGGGTGGGGGGCAGGTGCCCGTGGTGGATGGCTTGGACCATCTTGATGATTCCGGCGACGCCTGCGGCTGCTTGGGTGTGGCCGATGTTGGATTTGATGGAGCCCAGCCAGAGGGGTTGGTCGTCTGGCCGGTCCTGGCCGTAGGTGGCCAGCAGCGCCTCCGCCTCGATGGGGTCGCCGAGGGTGGTGCCGGTGCCGTGGGCTTCGACGGCGTCGATGTCGCCCGGCTTCAGGCCGGCGTTGGCCAGGGCGGCCCGGATGACGCGCTGCTGGGAGGGGCCGTTGGGGGCGGTGAGCCCGTTGCTGGCGCCGTCCTGGTTGACCGCCGAGCCGCGCACCACCGCCAGCACCCGGTGGCCGTTACGCCGCGCGTCCGACAGCCGCTCCAGCGCGAGGATGCCCACGCCTTCCGCCCACCCGGTGCCGTCCGCCGCCGCCGCGAAGGACTTGCACCGCCCGTCCGGGGACAGCCCCCGCTGACGGCTGAACTCGATGAAGGCCTGCAACGCCGACATCACGGTCACGCCCCCGGCCAGCGCCATGTCGCACTCGCCCGAGCGCAGCGCGTTCGCGGCCAGGTGCAGGGCCACCAGCGAGGACGAGCACGCCGTGTCGACCGTCACCGCCGGGCCCTCCAGCCCGAAGGTGTACGCCACCCGCCCGGTCGCGACGCTGCCCGCGCTGCCGTTGCCCAGGTACGGCTCAAGCTCGGCGGGGGGATGCGGCACCCTGGCGGCGTAGTCGTGGTACATCAGGCCCGTGTACACGCCTGCGCGGCTGCCGCGCAGCGTGGTCGGGTCGATCCCGGCGCGCTCCAGCGCCTCCCAGCTCGTCTCCAGCAGCAGCCGCTGCTGCGGATCCATCGCCAACGCCTCACGCGGCGAGATTCCGAAGAACTCGGCGTCGAAGTCGGCGGCGTCGTGGAGGAAGCCGCCCGACCACACAGAGGAACGGCCCGCCCGGTCTGGGTCCGGATCGAACAGTTCCTCCGGGTCCCAGCCCCGGTCGGTGGGGAAGTCCGAGATGGCGTCCCGACCCTGGGCGACCAGTTCCCACAACTCCTCGGGCGTGCGGACCCCGCCCGGGTAGCGGCAGGCCATGCCGGTGATCGCGATCGGCTCGTCCGCGCGGCCGGGTGCCGTCGCAGACCGAGCGGCTGCGGCTGCCTGAGCACCCCCGACGTCCGCCGCGAGGCCGAACTCGGCGAGCAGGAACCCGGCCAGCGCCGTCGCGTTGGGGTAGTCGAAGACCAGCGTCGCCGGCAGCCGGAGCCCGGTCGCGGCGCTGAGGTTGTTGCGCAGCTCGACCGCCATCAGCGAGTCGAAGCCCAACTCCTTGAACGCCTGCGTGTCCGGCACCGCGCCCGGCGCGTGGTGCCCGAGCACCGTGGCCGTCTGCGCTCGCACCAGTTCCAGCGCCGCCGCCATCCGCTCGTCCCCGTCGGGCGGCAGCGCGGCGAGCCGCTCGCGCAACAACTCCGTGGCGGGAGCCGTTGCCGTCGCGGCGGCCCGCCTCCCCGGCGTGCGGACCAGGCCGCGCAGCACGGGCGGCAACGCCTCGGCGCTGCCCGGGTCGAGGCGTAGGCGCAGGCGTACGGGCAGCAGGACCGGCTCGGCGGGTTCGGGCTCGGCGCACGCCGCGTCGAACAGCGCCAGCGCCTCTGCGTCGGACAGCGGCGCGACCCCGCTCCTGGCCATTCGCGCCCGGTCGGCCGTGCCGAGCCCGGCGGTCATGCCGCTCGCCCGTTCCCACAGGCCCCAGCCGAGGGCGATGGCCGGGAGTCCGGCGGCGCGGCGGTGGTGGGCGAGGGCGTCGAGGAAGGCGTTCGCCGCCGCGTACGCGCCCTGGCCGCCGCCGCCGAGGACGGAGGCCGCGGAGGAGAAGAGGACGAAGGCGTCCAGCGGTGCCTCGGGGGCGTGGGCGTGGGGGTGGGTGAGCTCGTGGAGGTTGAGCGCGCCCTTCACCTTGGGGGCGAGGACCCGGTCGAGCTGCTCGGGGTCGAGCGAGGTCAGCAGCCCGTCGTCGACCACGCCCGCCGTGTGGATGACGGCGGTGAGCGGGTGCTCCGGGGGTATTCCGGCCAGGAGTTGGGCGGTGGCCTCGCGGTCGGCGATGTCGCAGGCGGCGATGGTGACGCTCGCGCCGAGTGCGGTCAGCTCCTCGCGGAGGGCGGGGGCGCCAGCGGCGGCAGGGCCGCTGCGGCTGGCGAGCAGGAGGTGGCGTACGCCGTGCTCGGTGACGAGGTGGGCGGCGAGGAGACGGGCGAGCGCGCCCGTGCCGCCGGTGATCAGCACGGTGCCGTCCGGGTTCCAGGGCGTTGCCGCCGCGGCCGGGGGCGGGTGCGGCGAGTGCCGTACGAGCCGGGGTGCGGTGATGCGGCCGGCGCGGATGGCGAGTTGCGGCTCGCCGGTGGCGATGGCCTGCGGCACGGCGTGGGTGGAGGCCGCGTCGTCGTCCACGTCGATCAGCACGAATCGGCCGGGCGCCTCCGACTGGGCCGAACGCAGCAGGCCCCACACGGGGGCCGTGGCCAGGTCGGGCACGTCCCCGGGCTCGGCGGCCACGGCGTTGCGGGTCAGCACGACGAGCCGCGAACCGGCCGCCGCCGCCTCGTCGTCGGCCAGCCAGGTCCGCACCACGCCGAGGGCGAGGCGGAGCGCGGCGCCGGGGTCGTCTCCCGCGTCCGTCGTGTCCGTCGTGTCCGTCGTGTCCGCCGCGTTCGCGGCGTTCGCCGTGTCCGTCTCCTCGCCGAAGAGGCGCACCACGGTGTCGGAACCCTCGTGCGTTTCGCCGATGGCCGGTGCCGTGACGACCGGGGTCCACTCCAGGCGGTAGAGCGAGTCGGAACGCCGCACCCCGGCGGTGGCGGCGCCGAGCGGGCGGGTCACGAGCGCGTCGATGGACGCGACGGGCTGCCCGAGCGCGTCCGCGACGGTGACCGCGACGGCGTCCGGCCCGGCCGGGGCCAGCCGCACCCGCAACGTGGTGGCGGCGACGGCCTCCAGCCGCACCCCGGTCCACGAGAACGGCAGCCGGGGCTGGTCGGTCTCCCCGAAGAAGCGGCCGAGCGCGATGCCGTGCAGGGCGGCGTCGAGCAACGCCGGGTGGAGGGCGAAGCGTTCGGCGTCGGACACCGCCTCCTCCGGCAGCGCCACCTCCGCGAAGACCTCGTCGCCGCGCCGCCAGGCGGCCCGCAGGCCGGTGAACGTCGGCCCGTAGGCCAGCCCGATCGCCTCAAGCCTCGGATACAGCCCGCTCACCTCGCCCGCCGCCACCGGCTCGGCCCCGTCGGGCGGCCAGGCGCTCAGCCCGGTCGTCCCGTCGGTGGTGGCGCGGGGAGACAGGCGCCCGGAGGCGTGCTCGGTCCAGTCGGCGCCCTCGGGGCCGGGGCCGGGGCCAGGGCCGGGAACGCGGGCGTGGATGCGGAACGCCCGCCGTCCGGAGGCGTCGGCCTCGTCCACCAGCACCTGGATCTCCACGGCGCCCGTCTCCGGCAGCGACAGCGGCAGCGGCAGCGGCGCGTGGAGGGTCAGCTCCTCGACACCCGCGTCCTGCTCCTCCGGCCGCTCCAGCCGCGCCGCTGCCGCGAGGGCGAGTTCGAGGAACGCCGTGCCCGGGAGGAGGACGGTGTCCGCTACGGCGTGGTCGGCGAGCCAGGGGTGGGTGCGGAGGGAGAGACGCCCGGCGAGGATCAGCCGGTCGCCGTCCGCGAGGTGCGTGGCGGTGTCGATGAAGGGATGCTCGTCGCTGCCGGGGGTGGCGGCGGCGTCCGGGGAGAAGGGCGGGAGCCAGTAGTCCTGGTGCTGGAAGGGGTAGGTGGGCAGGCCAGGGATGAGGCGGGCCTGGGGGGTCAGGGCCGACCAGTCGGGGGTGGCGGCGTGGTGGGTGTGGAGGGTGGCGAGGGCGGTGAGGAGGGTGTGCGGCTGCTCGCGGGTGCGGCGTTGGAGCGGGACCGCGAGCAGGCCGTCGACGCCGGTGAGGATCTGTTCCGCGAGGGTGGTGAGCGCCGCGTCCGGTCCGATCTCGATGAAGGTGGTGGCGCCGCGTTCGGCGAGGTGGGTGAGGTGGTCGTGGAAGCGGACGGGTTCGCGGACGTGGCGGACCCAGTGTTCGGGGTCGCGGAGTTGTTCGGTGGGGGTGGCGAGGGGGATGCGGGGTTGGTGGAAGGTGAGGGTGTGTACGACTTCGCGGAAGGGGTTGAGCATGCCGTCCATGTGGGGGGAGTGGAAGGCATGGCTGACGTGAAGCTCCCGGCAGCGGCGGCCCTGGGCGCGGAAGTGCTCGGCGATGGCGCGGGCGGCGTCGGCGTCGCCGGAGATGACGCTGGAGGTGGGGCTGTTGAGGGCGGCGATGGTGACGTGTTCGGTGAGGTGGGGTGTGATCTCTTCTTCGCTGGCTTGGAGGGAGATCATGGCGCCGGTGGTGGGCATGGCGTCCATGAGGGTGGCGCGGGCGGTGACCAGGGTGGTGGCGTCGGTGAGGTTGAGGATGCCGGCGCAGTGGGCGGCGGCGATGTCGCCGATGGAGTGGCCGGTGAGGTGGTCGGGGGTGATGTCCCAGCTTGTGAGGAGGTGGTAGAGGGCG
>NZ_JBQQCA010000099.1:0-10041 GCF_052246635.1 Streptomyces sp. 6N223
CCCCTCCTGGCCCCCAGGACTCAGGGGATGGACACGCCGTAGTGCGCCATCGCCTCGGTGATGGGCTGGAAGTAGGACGCGCCGCCGGTGGCGCAGCTGCCGCTGCCGCCGGAGAGGATGCCGATCGCGGTGTCGCCGGCGAAGAGCAGGCCGCCGCTGTCGCCGGGCTCGGTGCAGATGTTGGTCTCGATCAGGCCGGAGACGACGTCGCCGCCGTAGTTGACGGTGGCGTTCAAGCCGGTGATGACGCCGGAGTGGCAGCCGGAGGTGGCGCCGGAGAAGGTCACGGACTGGCCGACGGTGGCGTCGCCCGCGCCGGTGATGTCGATGGCGGCGCCGTTGCAGGTGACCTGGCTCGGGTGCGGGACCGAGGCGTTGGCGTACCGCACGAGGCCGAAGTCGTCGGAGGGGAAGCTGGCGCCCTCGGTCGGGCCGATGTGCGTCGTCATCGCGGCGTCGGCGTACCAGGACGGCAGCCCCGTGGCGCAGTGCCCGGCGGTGAGGAAGTAGGAGGCGCTGCCGGAGGAGACGTTCAGTCCGGCGGTGCAGCGCCAGCCCGCGTCGGCGTGGACGGCCTCGCCGGCGCGCAGGCGCGGGCTCAGCGTGCCGGGGGTGCGCTCGACGGTCGCGCCGGACGCCGTCAGGCGCGCGATCTCCTCGTCGGTGACGGTCTCGTCCACGAGGACGCGCACGGCGCCGGAGCCGGGCGCGACGCTCCAGGCGGTGCCGCCGATCTCTGCGGCGGCGGGCGCGGACACGCCGGAGGCGGGGGCGGCGAGGGCCGTGGCCAGCAGGGCGGCTACGGCGACCAGCGGCCGAGCCCGGCGTGCCTCACGTGATCGGGGTCTGCTCACGTCTCCATCTCCTTGGGGAGGTCACGAGGTCACGAGGTCATGAGGCCATGGGCAATGAGGTCATGTGCCTGACAACCCAGGCCAAGGAGGAGTTGCCCATGGAGGGAGGCGCGCACACGGGCAGGGGCTCAGAACAGGTCCAGGACGTCGCCCGTGGTGTCCTGGCCGCGCCGGCGCCGCACGTGGCCTCGGCGCACGGCGTACAGGGCGATCAGGCTCCAGCCGGTGGCGCCGCCGATCAGCATGCCGCGCTTGCCGGCCGAGTCGACCTTCTCCGCGTCCTCCAGCGGGACGGTGCCCTCGGGGTCACGGATGATCGCGAGCCTGTCCCCGATCTCGTACGGCGGCGAGGAGCCCTGGTAGTCCAGCGGCTCGTCCAGCAACCTGCCCTCGTCGGTGCGCAGCTCGAACAGGTGCCGGTTGCTGTCGGGGGAGGGCTTGTCGAGCCCGACGATCGTGACCCGCTCCTCCACGCCGCGCCGCTCCAACGCCGCCTCGGGGGCGTACTGCACCGCGCCGACGAGCACGAACACGCCGGGCAGGAACGCCAGGAGGCCCAGCCAGCTCGCGCGGTGCGCCAGCATCACCAGCAGGATGTAGCCCAGGCCCAGCATGGTGCCGGCCACGATCGGGATGCCGATGAAGCCCAGCGACAGGTACGACAGGGCCGCGATGGTGCCCGCGACCGCCCATGCCAGCAACGCCAGGCCCAGCGCCCGGCCGAACGCCCCCGCCGTCGACCAGATCACCGGCGGCCGAGCCGGCGGCCGCCGCCCCGCGGATGTGAGAGTCATGCCCGCCCCCTGTTCACGCTCGCCAGCCTACAAGTCCACCGCGCTCCTCCTCAGTCAGGAGTCCGGCGCCTGCCCGTCGGTCGCCGTGCCCCGCGCCCACTTGCCGCGGACGTGGCCGATGTGGCGTTCCATCAGCGCCTGCGCCCCCGCCGCGTCGCGCGCCTCGACCAGGTCGAGGAGCTCGTGGTGCTCCAGGGCCGACTCCTCCAGGCGGCCGGACTCCAGCAGCGGCGTCAGGCCGAACAGGCGGGTGCGCGAGCGCAGCTCGGAGACGATCGTGGACAGCTGGCGGTTGCCGGCGTAGCCCAGCAGCGCCAGGTGGAAGACGCGATCGGCGTCGATGTACGCCACCAGGTCGCGGTCGCGCACCGCCTCGACAATGGCGTCGGCCAGCTTCCGCAGCCGGGGGAAGTCGCCCTCCGGCACCAGCGGCACGATGTCGCGCACGGTCGGCGGCTCCAGCAGGATCCGCACGTGCGTGACCTCGTCCAGCTCCTCCTCCGGCACCACCCGCACCCGGTAGCCCTTGTTCGGCAGCGCCTCCACCATGCCCTCGCGCACCAGGTCGAGCATGGCCTCGCGCACCGGCGTCGCCGAGATCCCGAACATCGTGCCGAGCGTGGGCGCCGAGTACACCGCGCCCGGCTTCATCCCGCCCGAGATCACGGCCGCGCGCAGCGCGTCGGCCACCATCTCCCGCAGCCGCTCCCGCTTGGTCAGCGGGCGCAGCCCGGCGATCGGCGCGGCCGCCTCCGCCGCGTCGGGCGCCGCCATGTCCGCCGTGTTCATCGTCCCCGTCCCCTACCGCTCGCTGTTACGACTACGACTGCGACTACGACTACGACGTTCATACACGACATCGGACGGTGACTGCTCCCGGTGTGTCAGGTCGCGCACCCACGCCTCGATCTCCGCCGCCGAGATCGGCAGCGCGCCCGACAGCACCTCCGCGCCGTCGGCCGTCACCAGCAGGTCGTCCTCCAGCCGGATGCCGATGCCGCGCAGCTCCGGCGGCACGGTCTCGTCGTGGGCGTGGAAGTACAGGCCCGGCTCCACCGTGAGCACCATGCCCGGCTCCAGCGCCGCGCCCTGGTACGCCTCGTACGAGGCCTGGCCGCAGTCGTGCACGTCCAGGCCCAGGTGGTGCCCGATGCCGCAGACGAGGTAACGCCGGTGGTGCTGGCCGTCGGGGGAGAGCGCCTCGTCGACCGAGACGGGCAGCAGGCCCCAGTCGGCCAGGCCCCGCGCGATCACCTCCATGGCGGCGAAGTGGAAGTCGGTGTAGGTGTGCCCGGGGCGCACGTGCGCCGTCCCGGCCCGGTGCGCGGCCTCCACGAGGTCGTGCACCGCCCGCTGGGCGTCGGTGAAGGTCCCGCTGGGCGGCACGGTGCGGGTGACGTCGGCGGTGTAGAACGTCTCCGTCTCCACGCCCATGTCGAGCAGCAGCGGCTGGTCGGGCAGCACGGGCCCGTCGCAGCGCACCCAGTGCAGCGTGGGGGCGTGCGGGCCGGAGCCGACGATGGTGGCGTAGCCGGGGGCGTTGCCCATGGTGCGGGCGTGGCGGTCGAAGGTGCCCTGGAGCCAGCGTTCACCCCGGCCGCCGGGGGCGCGGACGGCGGCGGGGATGGCGGCGACGACGGCGTCGAAGCCGGTCACGGTGTGGTCGACGGCCTCCCTCAGCTGCGCGATCTCCCAGTCGTCCTTGATCATCCGCAGCTCGGCGAGCGCGGCGACCAGGGCCTCGTCGGGGGTCAGCCCGTGGCGGCGCATCAGCGCGGGGCCGGTGCCGGGGGTCGCCCAGCCGTCACGGACATCGGCCAGGGCGTCGTCGAGTTCGGACAGCGGCCTCACGGGGATGCCGAGGGCCCGGGACCAGTCCGCGAGGCCGGGGGAGGGGCCCACCCACAGCTCGCCGTGGGCGGCGTCGCCGAAGAAGCCCTCCTCGCCGGGGCGGGCCGGGGGCGGCGCGAACAGTTCGGCGCTGTCGCCGCGCAGCACCAGCACCGCGTCCTGGACGGCGCAGCCGGCCAGCCACAGGAAGTCGCTGTCGGGGCGGAAGTCGTAGGCCACGTCGTGGTTGCGGATCGGGGCGTGCCCGGCGCCGGCGACGACGGTGCGCGGCCCGGCGCGCTCCGCCAGCCGCGCGCGGTGGGCTGCGGCGGCCCGCGCCGCCGCCTCGGAGACGGGCGGCGGCACGTCGACCGTGCGCCAGCCGGTGGCGACGGACTTGGTGAACGCCGGGATCTCCGCGAGCCGGGGCAGCCTGGTGCCCGCGTACGGCGGCCGTGCGGCGGGGTTCATCTCTTTCCTCCCTTGTCGGCGTTGTCGGCCTTGTCGGCCGTGCCGCCTCCCTTGCCGGCTCCGTTGCCGGGTTTGGCGAGCCTTCCGTGTTCCTCGTTGCGGTCGCGCTCCTGGGCGCGGGCGCGCCGCGCCGCCTCCCACTCGGGGCGGATGCGGGGGACGGCGGCCAGCAGCGTGCGCGTGTAGTCGTGTCGCGGCGCGCGGAAGATCTCGTCGCGCTCGCCCGACTCGACGATCCTGCCGCCGTTCATCACCGCCACCCGGTCCGCGATCTGCCGCACCACCGCCAGGTCGTGCGCGATGAAGAGGTAGGTCAGGCCCTCCTCGCGCTGCAGCCGCCGCAGCAGGTTGATCACCTGCGCCTGCACCGAGACGTCCAGCGCCGACACCGCCTCGTCGCACACCACCACCTTCGGGCCCACGGCCAGCGCCCGCGCGATGCCGATGCGCTGCGCCTGCCCGCCGGAGAACTGCGCGGGATAGCGGCGGCTGTGGTCCGGGTTGAGGCCCACCCGCTCCATCAGCGCCCGGGTGAACGCCCGAGCGCCGCCCGGCACGCTCCGGCCCTGGTAGGTGAGCGGGGCGGTGACGACGCGTTCGACGGTGTGCCGGGGGTTGAGGGAGGAGTAGGGGTCCTGGAAGACCACCTGCACCTCGGAGCGGAAGCGGTGCAGTTCCCGCCCGGACAGCCGCGTCACGTCCTCGCCCTGGAAGGTCACGCTCCCCTCCGTCACGTCCAGCAGCCGCGCCACCAGCCGCGCCGTCGTGGACTTGCCCGAGCCGGACTCGCCGACCAGCGCCAGCGTCTCGCCCGCCCGCAGCTCCACGTCGACGCCGTCCACGGCGCGGAAGGCGGGCCTGCGGCCGAGCCCAAGACCCGCCCGGGACAGGGAGAACTCCTTCACCAGGCCCCGGGCCTTCAGAATCGCCTCGGTCATCGCTCGGCCCCCTCCCACGCCGTCTTCGTCGTCCGCAACTCGCCGACCTCGTCCTCCAGGCGCGGCACCGCGTCCAGCAGCGCGCGGGTGTACGGGTGCCGGGGGTCGGAGAACAGCCGCTCCACGGCGGCCCGTTCCACGCAGCGGCCCTCGCGCATCACCACCACGTCGTCCACCATCTCGCTCACCACCGCCAGGTCGTGGGTGATGAGGATCAGCCCGGCGCCCGTGTCCCGCTGAACCTCCTTCAGCAGCCGCAGGATCTGCGCCTGCACGGTCACGTCCAGCGCCGTCGTCGGCTCGTCCGCGATCAGCAGGTCCGGCTCGCAGCTCAGCGCCATCGCGATCATCACGCGCTGCCGCATCCCGCCGGAGAACTGGTGCGGGTAGTGGTCCACGCGGCGCGCGGCATCCGCGATGTGCACCCGCTCCATGGCCTCGATCGCGACCCGCCGCGCCTCGCGGCGCGTGGTGCGCGGCCGGTGCGCCCGGTACGCCTCGGCGATCTGCAGCCCCACCGTGTAGTAGGGGTTGAGGGAGGACAGCGGGTCCTGGAACACCATGGCGATACGGTCGCCGCGCACCCGCCGCAGCCGGCGTTCGGGCAGCGCGGAGATCTCCCGGCCCGCCAGCCGCACCCGCCCGGCGCGGCGGGCCTGCGGCGGCAGCAGGCCCATGATGGCCAGGCTCGTCATCGACTTGCCCGACCCCGACTCGCCGACGATGCCGAGCGAGCCGCCCGGCGGGAGGGAGAAGGACAGCTCGGACACCACCTCGGCGGGCCCGCCGGGCGCCGGGAAGGTGACCGTGAGGTCGTCCACCTTCAGCAGCGGCCCGTCGTTCGCGTCACTCGTGACGGCACTCATGACGACGTCACCCGCACTCTCGGGTCCAGCGCCGTGTACACCAGGTCCACGACGACGTTGCCGACGACGACGAAGAACGCCGCAAGCAGCGTGACGCCCATGATGACCGGCTGGTCGTTCTTGGTGATGGCGTCCGCCGTCATCTTCCCCACCCCGTTGAGGCCGAAGACCGACTCGGTGATCAGCGCGCCGCCCAGCAGCCCGGCGAAGTCCATCCCGAAGATCGTGGTGATCGGCGTCAGCGCGGGCCGCAGCGCGTGCCGGCGTATGACGAGCCGGCCCGGCAGGCCCTTGGCGCGGGCGGTGCGCACGTAGTTCTCCGACAGCGTGTCGATGACGTTGGCGCGCGTCAGCCGGGCGTACACCGAGGCGTACGCGAAGGCCAGCACGATCCACGGCATCAGGTAGCTCTGGAACCACAGCGCCGGGTCCTCGCCGAACTCCACCGCCGCCGGGAACGGCAGCCACTCCAGCTCCACCACCAGGACGTACTGGAGCACCAGCGCGAAGACGTAGTTCGGGATCGACAGCCCGGCCAGCGCCACCACCATCGCGCCCCGGTCCCACCAGGTGCCCTGCTTGAGCGCGCTGATCAGGCCGCCGACCACCCCGGCCAGCAGCCACAGCACGGCCGCGCCGACGGCGAGCGTCACCGTCACCGGCAGCCGGTCGGTGATCATGTCCCACACCGACTGGCTGTACTGGAAGGAGTAGCCCAGGCACGGCGCCGGGCAGTCGATGGCGCCGGCGCCCTCGCCGTAGGTGCGCCCGGCGAACAGGCCGCCGAGGAAGGTGAGGAACTGTTCGAGCAGCGGCCTGTCGAGCCCGAGGTTGGTGCGGATCTGGTCGATCAGCTCCGGGGTGCAGTTCTTGCCGCAGATCTGCACCGCCGGGTCGGGCGAGAGCACGAAGAAGACGCCGAAGGTGAACAGGCACACCAGCAGCAGGATCAGCACCAGACCGGCGAGCCGCGTCAGCAGGAATCGCGTCATGGACGGCATCGCGCTCACCTCACCCCGATCTCGGGCCCGAGCACGGTCCGCAGCCGGTCGCCGAGCACCGTGAACGACAGCACCAGGAGGAAGAGGAAGGCGCCGGGGATCGCGAAGTACGTCGGCACCACCGAGTACCAGGTCACCGAGGACGCGATCATCTGCCCCCACGACGGGGTCGGCGGCACCACGCCGACGCCGAGGAACGACAGGCCCGCCTCGGTGCCGATGTAGCCGGGGATCGCCAGCGTCACCATGACGACGATCGTCGAGCGCAGGTTCGGCAGGATCTCCCGGAAGACGATCGAGACGCTGGACGCCCCCGAGGCGCGGGCCGCCTCCACGAACTCCCGCCGCGCCAGCGACATCGTCTGCCCGCGCACGATGCGCGCCAGGTAGGGCCAGCCGAAGACGGAGATGACCACGACCAGCAGCACCGAGCGGTTCCCGGCGGGCAGCGCCGACAGCACCGCGATCATGAAGATGAGGGCGGGGAACGCCATGAGGAAGTCCATGACGCGCGAGATCACCCAGTCCACCCGCCCCCCGTGGAACCCGGCGAGCAGGCCGAAGACGACGCCGAGCAGCGTGGTCAGTGCGGTGGCGGACAGCGCGATCAGCATCGACACCCGCGCCCCGTACACGATGCGGGCGAAGATGTCGCGGCCGTTGCCCGGCTCGACGCCGAACCAGTGCTCGCCGCCCGCGCCGCCGAAGTCGCCCAGCGGCACGCCGGCGAGGTTCGGGTCGATGGCGTTCGGGTCGAACTCGTAGGGCCCCCAGCCGCCCAGCTTCACGATGAGCGGCGCGAGGAGGGCCATCAGCACGATCAGCAGGATGTACGCCGCGGACAGCACGGCGCCCACGTCGCGGGTCAGGACGCGCAGGACGCCGGGCGCGGAGGGCGCGGGCGCGGGCGCGCCGCCCGTGAGGGACGGCGCGCCCGGCTGCTCGTCTCCGAGCCCTTTTTCGAGGGGAACGGTGGTGGCCATCTCACTCCCGCTCGGGGTCCCGCATGCCCATCAGCACGAGGTCGTAGCCGCCGGTGGCCACGCCCGGGTTGGAGTGCAGGCCGGTGACGTTCTCGCCGGGGATGATGATGGTCGACTCGACCGCGAGCGGCACGATCGGCGCCAGCTCCATGACCTCCTCGTCCAGCAGGCCCCACTCCTCGTTGGCCGCGTCCAGGTCCTCCATCGCGCTGATCTCGTCGACGCGCTCGTTGATCCGCGGGTCGTCGATCTGCGCGAGGTTCGGGTTGCCCTTCTCGGTGATGTTGCGGCCGTCGAACAGCGGCGGGATGAAGGTGGACGCCGAGGACGCCCAGTCCGGGCACCAGCCGGTGATCGCGGCGTCGTGCTGCTGGGAGGGCGTGCCGATCGTCTCGTAGAACGTCGACACGTCGATGACGTTCAGCTCCACGTCGATGTCGACCCGCTTCAGCGCCTGCTGGATCGCCTCCGCCTGCGCCTGCATCTTGGGGTCGGAGCGGATGTCGAGGGTCATGGAGAAGCCGTCCGCGACGCCCGCCTCCGCGAGCAGGTCCTCGGCGGCCCGCACGTCGCCGGTGTGGTCCTGGCTCGGGTAGAGGTCGTAGTCGCGGTGGCCGTTGACGGTCGAGGGCAGGATCGTCGTGGCGATCTCGGCGAGCTGCGGGCCGCCGCTGGCGGTCTGGACCGACTGCTTGTTCACGGCCAGGTTGATCGCCTGCCGCACGCGGACGTCGTCCAGCGGGGCCTTGGTGGTGTTCAGCCCCATGTAGGTGAGGCACACGCCCGGGAAGCGCATGGTGCGGCCCTCGTACTGCGGGCCCTGGATGCGGGCCAGCGTCGCCGGCTGGATCGCCCAGGACACGGCGTTGACGTCCGATCCCTGCTGGGCCAGCAGCCGCTCGTCGATGGTGGCCGGGTCCAGGCCGATGACGAACTCCCAGCGGTCCGGGTACGCCTTGCGCACCTCGTCGGTGGCCGGGTCCCAGGTCTCGTTGCGGACGAGCGAGATGGAGCTGCCCGGCTCGTAGGACTCCAGGTCGTACGGGCCGGAGGAGATCACGTCGTTGATGAACTCGTCGCCCGCGCCCGTCCCTTCGGGGAAGGGCACCATGTTCGGCTGGGCCACGACCGAGCTGAACTCGGGGAAGGGCTTCTTGAGGTGGAAGACGATGGTGCGGTCGTCGGGGGTCTCGATCGTCGGCAGCGGGCCGTCGCGGTAGGGGCCCTCATATCCCTCGGGCGCGTCGATGACCTGCTTGGCGTAGGGGGAGCCGATGCCGATCTCCGGGTCCCAGTTGCGGGAGATGCCGAACTTCACCTCGGCGGAGGTGATCGGCGTTCCGTCGGCGAAGGTCACACCCTCCTTGAGGGTGAAGGTCCAGGCCAGGCCGTCCGGGGAGGGCGTGCCGAGGTCGGTGGCGAGGTCGGGGACGACCCCCGAGGGGTCGTCGGAGTTGCCCGGCGCCGAGGTGGTCAGCGTCCGGTAGATCAGCCGGTAGAAGTTGTTGACGCCGCCGTCCCAGCCGCGCGCGGGGTCGAGGTAGGAGAAGTCGTCGGCCATCAGCCGGTACAGGGTGCCGCCGCGGGCGGGCGTGTCGTCGAACGATCCGCCGCCCGCGCCGTCGGGACCGCCGCCGCTGGAGCCGCCGCCGCACGCGCTCAGCGCGAGCATGGCCACGGCGCCGGCGGCCGCCGCGGCCTTCGCGAGAAATGATCTCTTCACTGGCTGGGTCGTCCTTTCTGGAACGGCTAGAACTGGCGGAGCCACACGCGCATGGCTCCGGGCTGCCGGTTGCCCCACAGGAAGTACGGGACGAGGCGCACCGGCACGCGCCCCGGCGCGGCCGGGACCGGGTCGAGGGAAACCTCCGGATACAGCTCGCCGCGCGGGGGCGGGACCGCCGCCAGCGTCGTGGCCAGCACCGGGATGGGAACGCCGAAGCTCGCGTCGTCCGTCGCCTCGCCGACCGCGCCGAGGTCGGTCCGGGAGAGGACGAGGTCGTCGACGGGGGCGCCCGCGTCCTGCTGCTCGACGCAGTAGACGAGCGGGCCGCGCAGCAGCGCGAGCGAGCCGCGGGTGGCGTCGAGGTAGGGGTGCGAGCGGACTGCGCGCGGGCGTAGGGGGAGGTCGAGCACGACGCGGTCGCCGGGCGCCCAGGTGCGCTCCAGCCGCAGCCAGCCGGGGGCGGTGTCCTCGGCGGGGCCGTCGTTGACCTGCACGGTCGCGCCCTTGGCCCAGGCGGGCACGCGCAGCACGAGGGCGGTGCCGGGGGCTCCGCCCCCGGACCCCCGGCCGCCCACACC
>NZ_JBQQCA010000100.1:0-9988 GCF_052246635.1 Streptomyces sp. 6N223
CTCGTGCAGGCAGCCGCGATGCGGTGGGCGAAGACCAGGCCCTCCAGGAGGGAGTTGGAGGCGAGGCGGTTCGCGCCGTGAACGCCGGTGCACGCGGCCTCGCCGCAGGCGAACAGGCCGGGGACCGTGCTGCGGCCGTGCAGGTCGGTGCGGATGCCGCCGGAGGCGTAGTGGGCGGCCGGCGACACGGGGATGGGCTCGGTGACGGGGTCGATGCCCGCCGCGCGGCAGGCCGCGAGGATCGTGGGGAAGCGGCGGCGCCACATCTCCGCGCCGAAGTGGCGGGCGTCGAGGTACATGTGGCTCGCGCTCTGCTCCAGCATCCGGCGCGTGATCCCCTTGGCGACGATGTCGCGCGGCGCCAGCTCCGCCAGCTCGTGCCGGCCCAGCATGAAGCGGACCCCGGCCGCGTCGACCAGGTGCGCGCCCTCGCCGCGCACCGCCTCGGAGATCAGCGGCTGCTGGCCCTCCGCCTCCGGGCCCAGGTAGAGCACGGTCGGGTGGAACTGCACGAACTCCAGGTCGGAGACCTCCGCGCCCGCGCGCAGCGCCAGCGCCACGCCGTCGCCCGTGGAGACGGCGGGGTTGGTGGTGGCGGAGAAGACCTGGCCCATGCCGCCGGTGGCGAGGACGACGGCCGGGGCGTGGACGGCGCCGACGCCGTCGTGGCGGCCCTCGCCCATGACGTGGAGGGTGACGCCGGCGGCGCGCCCGTCGGCATCGGTGAGCAGGTCGAGGGCGAGGGCGTTCTCGATCGTCTCGATGCCGGCGGCCCGGACGGCGCCGACCAGGGCGCGGGAGATCTCCGCCCCCGTGGCGTCCCCCCCGGCGTGGGCGATGCGGCGCCGGTGGTGGCCGCCCTCGCGGGTGAGGGAGAGCCCGCCGCCCTCGTCGGTGTCGAAGCGGGCGCCGTACGCCTCGATCAGCCGGCGTACCGCCGCCGGGCCCTCGGTGACGAGGGTGGCGACGGCCTGTTCGTCGCAGAGCCCGGCACCCGCGACGAGGGTGTCGTCGCGGTGCTGGGCCGGGGTGTCGCCGTCGGCGAGCGCGGCGGCGATGCCGCCCTGGGCCCAGCGGGTGGAGCCGTCGTCGAGGCGGGCCTTGGTGACGATGACGGTGTGGCGGCCGGTGGCGGCGCAGGCGAGGGCGGCGGTGAGCCCCGCCACGCCGGAGCCGACGACGACGACGTCCGCCGCGATGGCCCAGCCGGGGGGCGGGGCGGGGAGCGCCAGTCCCTGTCCTGGCTGGAACAGGGGGACGGGCGGGGTGCGGTCGGCCCGCGGCGGCGTCGGCGTCGGCGTCGGCGTCGGCGCGGCGGGGCTCACCGCCGCCCTCGCGGCACGGGACGTCTCGTTGCCGTCACGCGGCGACGGGACGGGGCCCGGGGCGTCTTCGCACGGTCCCGCCGGGTCCGCGCCTCCTGCGGCCACAGCCCCCACCGGGCTGGGGCCTATGGGCACGGCGCCGGGCTCCGGCGCGGGCCCGGCGTTCACGCGGCGGCTCCGAAGGTGAGGCGCATGTTGTCGATCAGGCGCGTGGTGCCGACCTTGGCCGCGACGGCCATGATCGCCTCGCCGGCGTAGTCGTCCGGGATCTCGGTGAAGTCCTTCGGGTCCACCAGCGCGAGGTAGTCCAGCCGCAGCGGCGGGTCGAGCGCGGCGGCCTCCTCCAGCACGGCGCGGGCGGCGGCGCGCGCGCTGGCGGGCGAGGTGAGGTGGGCGGCGTCGGTGGCCACGGCGACGACGTGCGCGTCGGCCGAGGCGCGCGGCTCGTGCAGCGCGGCCAGCGCGGCGGCCCGCCCGGCCGCCCGCGCCTGGTCGCCGGGGGAGGCGGCGGCGACCCGGGCCTTCAGCGCGCCCTCGGCGGCCAGCCGGTCGTGGGCGGCGAACAGCGCGCGCGACAGCGCGAGGGCGGTGGCGCGCTCACGGCGGGAGAGGTAGCGGTTGCGGCTGGAGAGCGCCAGGCCGTCCTCCTCGCGGACGGTCGGCACGGCGACGATCTCGACGGGGAAGTTGAGGTCGGTGACCATGCGGCGGATCAGCGCGAGCTGCTGGGCGTCCTTCTCGCCGAAGCAGGCGAGGTCGGGGCGGGTGAGGTGGAGCAGCTTGGCGACGACGGTCAGGACGCCGTCGAAGTGGCCGGGCCGCGAGGCGCCCTCCAGGCGTTCGGCCATCGGCCCGGCGCTGACGCGCACCAGCGGCTCGCCGCCGGGGTAGACCTCGTCGTCGGTGGGGGCGAAGACGAGGTCGGCGCCGGCCGCCTCGGCGAGCGCCACGTCGGCGTCGAGGGTGCGGGGGTAGCGGTCGAGGTCCTCGCCGGTGCCGAACTGGAGCGGGTTGACGTAGACGGTGACGACGAGCTGGCCGTCGGGGCCCAGGCGTCGGCGGGCGGTGCGGATGTTGGCGGCGTGGCCCTCGTGCAGCGCGCCCAGCGTCATCACGACGGCCCTGCCGGTGCGGGTGCGGGATGCGCGCGGCGCGCCGAAGCGCGCGTGGAGCTCCTCGGCCCGGCGGACGACGGTGATGCTCATCGCGCTCTCCGGCCGGGCTGGGGGCTCCGCCCCCGGCCCCCCGTGGTGTGCGGGCGGGCGCTGGTGGTCATCGGTCTTCCCCTTCTCCCTTGTCTCCTGAACCCAACACGCCCAGCAGCTCCTCGGCCAGCTCCGGCTTCAGCAGGCCGTGGTCCAGCGCGCGGTCGGCGGTGGCGCGGGCCATCGCCAGGTACCCGGGCAGGGCGTGCGGCGCGTGGGCGCGCAGCTCGGCGACGTGGGCGGCGACGGTCCCGGCGTCGCCGCGCGCCACCGGGCCGGTGAGGGCCGCGTCGCCGGAGCGCAGGGCGTTGTCCAGCGCGGCGCCGAGCAGCGGCCCGAGCATCCGGGCCGGCGCGGACACCCCGGCGGTGCGCAGCAGGTCCATGGACTGGGCCACGAGGGTGACCAGGTGGTTCGCGCCGAGCGCGAGGGCCGCGTGGTAGAGCGGGCGGGCGTGCTCCGGGATCCACTCCGGCTCGCCGCCCATCTCGATGACGAGCGCCTCGGCGGCCAGCCGCAGCTCCTCGGGCGCGGTGACGCCGAAGGTGCAGCCGGCCAGCCGCTGCACGTCGACGGGTGTGCCGGTGAAGGTCATCACCGGGTGGAGCGCGAGGGGCAGCGCGCCGGCGCGCAGCGCGGGGTCGAGGACGGCGGTGCCGTAACGCCCGGAGGTGTGCGCGATGAGCTGGCCGGGGCGTACGGCGCCGGTCTCGGCGAGCCCGGTGACCAGGCCGGGCAGGGCGTCGTCGGGGACGGTGAGGAGCACGAGGTCGGCGTCGGCGAGCACCTCGTCGGGGGGGAGGAGCGGAACGCCGGGCAGCAGCGCTTCGGCGCGGCGGCGGGAGGCGTCGGAGACGCCCGAGACGGCGACGGGGCGGTGGCCGGCGAGGCGCAGCGCGGCGGCCAGCGCGGGGCCGACGCGGCCGGCGCCGACGACGCCGACGCGGAGGCGGGCGGGTCGGTCCCGCGCGTCGGGTGCGTCCGGTGTGTTCACGGCGGCTGGTGCCTCTTTCGGTGCTCTGCGTTCCGGTCCGTGGGGGCGGGTGGTGCGGTACCGGACGTCGAGCCCATGCTACGGCGCGGGGCGGGTGCGGGGCGCGAGCCGGGGGCATCGCCCCCGGACCCCCACCCGGGGCTGAGCGCCGTCGTCAACGGCCGCCCGCGCGGACCAGGCCCGTTTCGTACGCGAGGACCACCGCCTGGACGCGGTCGCGCAGGCGCAGCTTGGCGAGGATGCGGCCGACGTGCGTCTTGACCGTGGCCTCGGAGACGAACAGGCGCGCGGCGATCTCCCCGTTGGACAGGCCCTGGGCGATCACCATCAGCACCTCCCGCTCCCGCTCCGTGAGCTGGTCCAGCTCCGGGTGCGGGGCCTGCTCCCGCGCCGGCAGCATCGTCACGAAGCGGTCCAGCAGCCGCCGCGTCGTCGAGGGGGCCACGACCGCGTCGCCGCTGTGCACGGCGCGGATCGCCGCCAGCAGCTCATCCGGCGGCACGTCCTTGAGCATGAACCCCGCCGCGCCCGCCTTCAGCGCGGAGAAGGCGTACTCGTCGAGGTCGAAGGTGGTCAGGATCAGCACCTTCGGATCGCCCGGCCCGCCCTCGCCGCTCTGGCAGATGCGGCGGGTGGCCTCCACGCCGTCCAGCCGGGGCATGCGCACGTCCATCAGCACCACGTCGATCGCGGTGGCGCGCAGCACCTCGAGGGCCTCGGCGCCGTCCCCGGCCTCGGCGGTCACCTCCATGTCCGGCTGCGCCGCGAGCACCATGCGGAAGCCGGTGCGCAGCAGCGCCTGGTCGTCAACGAGCATCACGCGGATCGGCGTCGTCGGCATTGGCGTTCCCCCTGGGTACGGGTCGGGGTCGGGTCGGTCGGGTCGGTCGGGTCGGTCGGGTCGCGTCATCACGGGCTCGGGCTCGGGCTCGGGCTGGGGCTCCAGAGCGTTGCGGGCGTTGCTGGCGTTACTCCCCACCCGGCAGCGGCAGGGTGGCGGCGATGCGGAAGCCGCCGCCCTGGCGCGGGCCGGCCACGAGCACGCCGCCGACCATGCCCGCCCGCTCCCGCATCCCGATCAGCCCCTGCCCCAGGCCGTCGGCGCCACGCTCCTCGTACAGCTCGCGCTGCGCGCCCCGCCCGTCGTCCTCGGCGAGGACGGTCAGCGACTGCTCGCCGTACGTCAGCCGGACGGTGGCGACCACGCCCTCGCCGCCGTGCTTGCGCGTGTTGGTCAACGCCTCCTGCACGATGCGGTACGCCGACAGCTCGACGCCCCTCGGCAGCGGCCGCGGCGTCCCCTCGATGCTGAAGTCCACCTGCAGGCCCATCTCCCGCATCTGGTCGATGAGGTCGGCGAGCTGCTCGACGCCGGGCTGCGGCACGTAGTCCTGGTCGGTGGTGCCGCCGTCCTCGGCGCGCAGCACGCCCAGCAGCCGCCGCATCTCGGTCAGCGCCTGGCGGCCGGTGCCGGAGATGGTCTGCAGCGCGTTGCGGGTCTGCTCGGGCGAGCTGTCCAGCACGTACGCCGCGCCGTCGGCCTGCACGACCATGGCCGAGACGTTGTGCGCGACGACGTCGTGGAGCTCGCGCGCTATCCGGGCCCGCTCGGCGACCACCGCCATGCGGGCCTCCCGCTCCCGCTCCCGCTCCAGGCGGTTGGCGCGCTCCTCCAGCTCCGCGTAGTACGCCCGGCGGGTGCGGAGGCTGTCGCCCAGCACCCAGGCCAGGCAGAACGCGACGGTGAGGAAGATCGTCGAGATGACGGTGTTGGCGGTGCCGGTGTCCCCCGAGTTGTCCGGCCAGCGGAGGGTGACGATGGTGGGCGTGGTCAGGCAGCCGGCCAGCGCCAGCCGGGAGGGCACCCGCGGCGGGCGGGAGGCGATGGTGTAGACGATGACGAGGAACGCCCAGTTGCCCGGCAGCGGCGGGACGTCGAGGGCGACCTGGGCGACGCCGGTGACGAACGCCAGCAGCAGCATCCGCTCCGGCGAGTGGCGGCGCAGCATCACCACCACGGAGAGGGCGACGGCGACGCACGCGCCGCCCACCTCGTTCCCCTCCCAGCCCTCTTCCATGGGGGCGACCATGAAGAGTGCCGAGAGGACGAGCAGCACGAACGCCCCGAAGCCGTCCACCCCCACGGGATGGCGGCGCAGGAATTCGTACAGCCGGTTCACGTCACCCAGAGTAGGCATCCCAGTGGGTTGAGGAGTCAACCGGTGGGCCGATACGTGAAGCTCTCAACTACTCCTCAAGGTGGAGGGCGGCCGTACGGTGAAGCCTGTGAGTGAACGAGACGCGACGGGCTGGCGGGAAGCCACGGAACGGGCGTTGTACGGCCCTTCGGGCTTCTTCGTGCGTCAAGCCCCGGCGGCGCACTTCCGCACCTCGGTGCACGCCTCGCCGCTGTTCGCGGAGGCGGTGGCACGCCTGCTGGTGGCCGTGGACGCGGAACTGGGCTGTCCGGAGGAGCTGGCGTTCGTGGACATGGGCGCGGGGCGGGGCGAGCTGGCGGCCGGGGTGCTGGCGGCGCTGCCCGGGGAGGCGGCGGCGCGGCTGAGGTCGTACGCCGTGGAGCGGGCCGGGGCGCGGCCGGACGGGCTCGACGGGCGGATCGAGTGGCGGCCCGCAGCGCCGCCGCGCGGGGTGACGGGGCTGCTGTTCGCCAACGAGTGGCTGGACAACGTGCCGGTGGAGGTCGCCGAGGTGGGCGGCGACGGCGTTCCGCGGTACGTGCTGGTGGACGAGGTGGGGAGGGAACGGCTCGGCGAGGCGGTGGGCGGGGCGGACGCGGCGTGGCTGCGGCGGTGGTGGCCCCTGCCAGGCGAGCCGGGGGCGCGGGCGGAGATCGGGCGGACGCGGGACGAGGCGTGGGCCGGCGCGGTCGGCGGCGTGGTGCGGGGTCTGGCGGTGGCGGTGGACTACGCGCACACGCGCGAGCGCCGTCCGGCGTTCGGCACGCTCACCGGCTACCGCGAGGGCCGCGCGGTGCGGCCCGTGCCGGACGGAAGGTGCGACCTGACGGCGCACGTGGCCCTGGACGCCTGCGCGGCGGCGGTGGGGGGAACCGGGGGCGGCGAACGGGGGCCGGGGCGGGGCCCTGGTGCCCCCGTGCTGCTGGCGCAGCGCAGCGCGCTGCGGCGGCTCGGCGTCGACGCGCGGCGCCCGCCCCTCGCCCTCGCGGCGAGCGACCCCGCGGCGTACGTCCGCGCCCTCGCGCGCGCCGGCGAGGCCGCGGAGCTGACCGACCCGGACGGCCTCGGCGGCTTCACCTGGCTCGTGCAGCCCATCGGCATCGCCGGCCCGCTCCAGCTCCAGCCCCAGCCCCACCCCCACCCCCACCCCCACCCCCAGCTCTAGCCCCAGCTCCAGCCGGAACGGCTACTTGTCGATGTCCCCGACCACGAAGAAGAACGAGCCCAGGATCGCCACCATGTCCGCCACCAGCGTCCCCGGCAGCACCTGGCCCAGCGCCTGGATGTTGTTGAACGACGCCGACCGCAGCTTCAGCCGGTGCGGGGTCTTCTCGCCCTTCGACACCAGGTAGTAGCCGTTGATCCCCAGCGGGTTCTCCGTCCAGGCGTACGTCGCGCCCTCCGGCGCCTTCAGCACCTTCGGCAGCCGCTGGTTGACCGGCCCCGGCGGCAGCTCCGCCAGCCGGTCCAGGCAGGCGTCGGCCAGCTCCAGGGAGTTCTTCGCCTGGTCGAGCAGCACCTCGAAGCGGGCCAGGCAGTCGCCCTCCTCGCGCGTGGCCACCCGCAGCACGTCCCCCAGCTCGGCGTACGCCAGGTACGGCTCGTCCCGCCGCAGGTCGAAGTCGACGCCGCTGGCCCGCGCGATCGGCCCGGACACGCCGAAGGCGTGCACGATCTCCGGGTCGAGCACGCCGACCCCGCGCGTGCGCGCCCGGAACACCTCGTTGCCCACCACCAGGTCGTCGAAGCGGCCCATGCGCCCGCGCACCGCCGCGACCGCCTGCCGGGCCCGCTCCGTCCAGCCGGCCGGCAGCTCCTCCTTCAGGCCGCCGACGCGGTTGAACATGTAGTGCATGCGCCCGCCCGAGACCTCCTCCATCACGGCCTGGAGGTCCTCGCGCTCGGTGAAGGCGTAGAAGATCGGCGTGATGCCGCCCAGCTCCAGGGGGTAGGAGCCGAGGAACATCAGGTGGTTGAGCACCCGGTTCAGCTCGGCGAGCAGCGTGCGCAGCCACACGGCGCGCTCGGGCACCTCCATGCCGAGCATGCGCTCCACGGCCAGCACCACGCCCAGCTCGTTGGAGAACGCCGACAGCCAGTCGTGGCGGTTGGCCAGCACGATGATCTGGCGGTAGTCACGCGCCTCGAAGAGCTTCTCGGCGCCGCGGTGCATGTAGCCCACGATCGGCTCGGCGTGCGAGATGCGCTCGCCGTCCAGGACGAGGCGCAGCCGCAGCACGCCGTGGGTGGAGGGGTGCTGGGGGCCGATGTTCAGCACCATGTCGGTAGTCGCCCCGGCAGCAGCAGCGGCGCCGCCGACCCCGACCACCGTCGCCGTGCTCGCCGCCGTGCTCCCTGTGTCCGCCATGCGCCCCAGTCTGTCATCTCACCCCCACGCGGGCCCGGGCCTAAGCTTCACACCATGGCCATGAACGGGCGGGAAGGCGCGGGCGCGGAGGCGTGGCGCCAGGTGCAGCCCGGCCTGCTGCGGATGCGGCGGCTGCTGCTGGTGGCCTGGCTGACGCCGCTGACGCTGCTGGCCGCCGTGCTGCCGCCGGTGCTGGGCGGCGGGGCGGTCTGGGTGCTGCTGCCCGTGCCACCGGCGTTGGCCCTTGTCTGGGCCTGGTGGGCGGCGGGCGTCAACTGGCGTTCCTGGCGCTACCTGGAGCGCGACGACGACCTGCTGATCAGCCGTGGCGTGATGTGGCGCCAGCTCACCGCCGTGCCCTACGGGCGGATGCAGCTCGTCGAGGTCACCTCCGGGCCGGTGGAGCGGCGCTTCGGCCTGGCCCGGCTCCAGCTCCACACCGCCGCCGCGGCCACGGACGCGGCGATCCCCGGCCTGGCGCCGCCCGAGGCCGAGCGGCTGCGCGACCGCCTCACCGAGCTGGGCGAGGCCCGTTCCGCCGGGTTGTGAGGACCTGATCGTGGCAGCGCAGGCGACCCAGGCGACGCGGGAGTTCCCCGCCGGACGCGGCAAGCGGCTCCACCCCGTCACGCCGTGGCGGCGCACCTGGGCGCCGCTGGCCGGGCTGTTCGCCGTCGCCCTCAACAACGCCGAGGCGCTGGCCGAGTGGGCCGCCTCCCTCGGCGTGGTGTGGCTGCTGGTGCTGCTCGCCGTCATGCTGGCGTGCGCCGCCGCGTACGGCTACCTCTCCTGGCGCGTCACCCGGTACCTCGTCACCGACACCGAGCTGCGCATCCGCACGGGCCTGCTCTTCCGGCGCACCGCGCACCTGCGCCTGGACCGCATCCAGGCCATCGACATCACCCGGCCGCTGCTGGCCCGCGCGCTGGGCGTCGCCAAGCTGAAGATGGACGTGGTCGGCTCGGGCGCCGCCGACGAGCTGGCGTACCTGGGCGAGGCCGAGGCGCGCGAGCTGCGCGCCGAGCTGCTGGCGCGGGCGGCGGGCATCGCGCCGGAGGCCGCGCCGAACGCCGGGGAGGCGCCGGCCCGCGAGCTGTACCAGGTCGACGCCAGGCGGCTGGCCTGGGCGCTGGCGCTGCTCGGCGGCTCCTGGGGGCCGCTGCTGCTGGCGTTGCTGCTGTCGCCGGTGATCTGGGCGGTGACCGACAGCGTCTTCGCCGCTCTGGCGGTGGGCGTTCCCATGGTGGTGGGGATCTGGCGCAGCAGCCTGGGGAGCTTCCTGACGCAGTACGGCTGGACGGTGAGCGAGTCGCCGGACGGGCTGCGCCTTGACCACGGGCTGCTCCAGCGCGACCACGCCACCGTGCCGCCGGGGCGGGTGCAGGCGGTGCGGCTGGTGGAGCCGCTGCTGTGGCGGCGGCGCGGCTGGGTGCGGGTCGAGCTGGAGGTGGCGGGCGGCGGCAACCAGGGCGGGATCCTGCTGCCGGTCGCGCCCCGGTCGGTGGCGGCGGCGCTGCTGGGGCGGGTGCTGCCGGCCGTGGACATCGGCGAGGCGGTGGCGTCGGTGCGTCCGTCGCCGCGGCGAGCGCGGTGGGCGGCGCCGGTGATGTGGAAGGGATACGGGCACGGCGTCACGGACGCGGTCTTCGTGGCGCGGGCGGGGCGGCTGCGGCGGGTGCACACGCTGGTGCCGCACGCGAAGGTGCAGAGCGTGCGGCTGACGCGGGGGCCGTGGGCGCAGGCGCTGCGGCTGGCCCAGGTGCACGTGGACCACGGGGCGAACGGGACGGCGACCGCGCGGCTGGCGGACGCGGGGTACGCGGAGGGGGAGGTCGCCGCCCAGGCGGAGCGCTCGCGGCTGGGGCGCAAGAGCGCGGCGCCGGAGCGCTGGCTGACGG
>NZ_JBQQCA010000101.1:0-9753 GCF_052246635.1 Streptomyces sp. 6N223
CCCACACCCCCTGCGCAGGGGGCGTGGGCGCCGCGGACGCGGTCAGACCGCCAGCGCGCGGTCGGTGGGGCGGATCGGGTAGGGCAGCGTGGAGTCGCCGGTCAGGTAGCGGTCCACGCCGCGGGCGGCGGCACGGCCCTCGGCAATGGCCCAGACGATCAGCGACTGGCCGCGGCCGGCGTCGCCCGCCGCGAAGACGCCCTCGACGTTGGTGGCGTAGTCGGCGTCGCGGGCGATGTTGCCGCGCTGGTCGAGCTCCAGGCCGAACTGGCCGACCAGGCCGTTCTCCTGGTCGGTGCCGGTGAAGCCCATGGCGAGGGTGACCAGCTGCGCCGGGATCTTCCGTTCGGTGCCGGGCTTGGGCTGGAACCTGCCCTCGACGAACTCCACCTCGACCAGGTGCAGCCACTGCACGTTGCCGTCCTCGTCGCCCTCGAAATGGGTGGTGGAGACGGAGTAGACCCGCTCGCCGCCCTCCTCGTGGGCCGAGGTCACCTTGTACGTCATGGGGTAGGTGGGCCACGGCTGCTGGGCGGGCCGGGTGTCGCCGGGCCGGGGCATGATCTCCAGCTGGGTGACGGAGGCCGCGCCCTGCCGGTGGGCGGTGCCGACGCAGTCGGCGCCGGTGTCGCCGCCGCCGATGACGACGACGTGCTTGCCCTTGGCGGAGATCGGGGACTCGATGAGGTCCCCCTCCTGCACCTTGTTGGCCAGCGGCAGGTACTCCATGGCCTGGTGAACGCCGCCCAGCTCCCGGCCGGGCACAGGCAGGTCGCGGGCGGTGGTGGCGCCGGCGGCGATGACCACCGCGTCGTAGCGCTTGCGCAGCTTCGCCGCGTCGATGTCGTGGCCGATCTCCACGCCGGTGCGGAACTTGGTGCCCTCCGCCCGCATCTGCTCGATGCGCCGGTTGAGGTGCCGCTTCTCCATCTTGAACTCGGGGATGCCGTAGCGCAGCAGCCCGCCGATGCGGTCGGCCCGCTCGTAGACGGCGACGGTGTGCCCGGCGCGGGTGAGCTGCTGGGCGGCGGCGAGCCCGGCCGGGCCCGAGCCGATGACGGCGACGGTCTTGCCGGTCAGCCGCTCGGGCGGCTGCGGCGTGACGTGCCCGGCCTCCCACGCCTTGTCGATGATGGTGACCTCGACGTTCTTGATGGTGACGGCCGGCTGGTTGATGCCGAGCACGCACGCCGACTCGCACGGCGCGGGGCACAGCCGCCCGGTGAACTCCGGGAAGTTGTTGGTGGCGTGCAGCCGCTCGCTGGCGGCCTGCCAGTCGCCCCGGTAGGCGTAGTCGTTCCACTCGGGGATGAGGTTCCCCAGCGGGCAGCCGTTGTGGCAGAAGGGGATGCCGCAGTCCATGCAGCGCCCGGCCTGCTTGGAGATGACGGGCAGCAGCGAGCCGGGGACGTAGACCTCGCTCCAGTCCCTGACGCGCTCGGTGACGGGGCGGGTCCGCGCCGTTTCGCGCTCGGGGTGGGTGAGGAAGCCCTTCGGATCAGCCATTCGCCGCCTCCATCATCTTCTCGTGGGTCTCGGATTCGCTCAGGCCCGCACGCTCGGCGGCGTCCTTGGCGGCGAGCACGGCCTTGTAGGTGGTGGGCATGATCTTGCGGAAGCGGGCCTGCGCCGCGTCCCAGTTCTTCAGCAGGGCGTCGGCGACGGTGGAGCCGGTCTCCTCGGCGTGGCGGCGCACCGTCTCGTGCAGCCAGGCGCGGTCGTCCTCGTCGAGCTCCTCGATCGCGACGTACTCGGGGTTGACGTTGCGGGGGTCCAGGTCGATGACGTACGCGACGCCGCCGGACATGCCGGCCGCGAAGTTGCGCCCGGTGGTGCCGAGGACGACGGCCCGGCCGCCGGTCATGTACTCGCAGCCGTGGTCGCCGACGCCCTCGGCGACGACGGTGGCGCCGGAGTTGCGCACGCAGAACCGCTCGCCGACCCGGCCGCGCAGGAAGATCTCTCCGCCGGTGGCGCCGTAGGCGATGACGTTGCCGGCGATGATCGCGAACTCCGGCAGGTGGTCGGCGGCCCGGTCCGGGCGGATGATCAGGCGCCCGCCGGACAGCCCCTTGCCGACGTAGTCGTTGGCGTCGCCCTCCAGGCGGAGGGTGACCCCGTGCGGCAGGAAGGCGCCGAGGGACTGGCCCGCCGAGCCGGTGAAGGTGATGTCGATGGTGTCCTCGGGCAGGCCGGCGCCGCCGAACCGCTTGGTCACCTCGTGGCCCAGCATGGTGCCGACGGTGCGGTTGATGTTGCGGATGGCGAGCTGGGCGCGGACGGGCTGGGCGTCCTCGGGGGTGGCGGCGTTCAGCGCGTCGGCCGAGAGGCGGATCAGCTCGTTGTCCAGGGCCTTGGCCAGGCCGTGGTCCTGCTCGGTGGTGCGGTGCCGCGCGGCCCCCTCGGGCAGCTCCGGCACGTACAGCAGCGGGGCGAGGTCCAGGCCCTGCGCCTTCCAGTGGTCCACGGCGCGGGTGACCTCCAGCAGCTCGGCGTGGCCCACGGCCTCCTCCAGGCCGCGGAAGCCGAGCTCGGCGAGCAGCTCGCGGACCTCCTCGGCGATGAACTCGAAGAAGGTCTGGACGAACTCCGGCTTGCCGTTGAAGCGCGCGCGCAGCACCGGGTTCTGGGTGGCGATGCCGACCGGGCAGGTGTCCAGGTGGCACACGCGCATCAGCACGCAGCCGGAGACGACCAGCGGCGCGGTGGCGAAGCCGAACTCCTCGGCGCCCAGCAGGGCCGCGATCAGCACGTCACGGCCCGTCTTGAGCTGGCCGTCGGTCTGCACCACGATCCGGTCGCGCAGCCCGTTGAGCAGCAGCGTCTGCTGGGTCTCGGCCAGGCCCAGCTCCCAGGGGCCGCCGGCGTGCTTCAGCGAGGTCAGCGGCGAGGCGCCGGTGCCGCCGTCGTGCCCGGAGATGAGGACGACGTCGGCGTGCGCCTTGGACACGCCGGCGGCGACCGTGCCGACGCCGACCTCCGACACCAGCTTGACGTGGATGCGGGCGCCGGGGTTGGCGTTCTTCAGGTCGTGGATGAGCTGGGCGAGGTCCTCGATGGAGTAGATGTCGTGGTGCGGGGGCGGCGAGATCAGGCCCACGCCGGGGGTGGAGTGGCGGGTCTTGGCGACCCACGGGTACACCTTGGGTCCGGGCAGCTGGCCGCCCTCGCCGGGCTTGGCGCCCTGGGCCATCTTGATCTGGATGTCGTCGGCGTTGACCAGGTACTCGCTGGTGACGCCGAAGCGCCCGGAGGCGACCTGCTTGATGGCGCTGCGCCGCTCGGGGTCGGTCAGCCGGTCGGAGTCCTCGCCGCCCTCGCCGGTGTTCGACTTGGCGCCGAGCCGGTTCATGGCGATGGCGAGGGTCTCGTGGGCCTCCTTGGAGATGGAGCCGTAGCTCATGGCGCCGGTGGAGAACCGCTTGACGATCTCGCTCGCGGGCTCGACCTCCTCGATCGGCACCGGCGGACGCTCGCCGGCCTTGAGGCGGAACAGGCCGCGCAGCGTCATGAGGCGTTCGGCCTGCTCGTTCACCCGCTGGGTGTACTGGCGGAAGATGTCGTAGCGCCGCTCGCGAGTGGAGTGCTGGAGGCGGAAGACCGTGTCGGGGTCGAAGAGGTGCGGCTCGCCCTCGCGGCGCCACTGGTACTCGCCGCCGATCTCCAGGTCGCGGTGGGCGGGGGCGACGCCGGAGGCCGGGTACGCCTTGGCGTGGCGGGCGGCGGTCTCGCGGGCGATGACGTCGATGCCGACGCCGCCGATCTTGGTGGTGGTGCCGTGGAAGTAGGTGTCGGCGAAGGACTGGTCCAGGCCGACGGCCTCGAAGACCTGGGCGCCCCGGTAGGAGGCGACGGTGGAGATGCCCATCTTGGACATCACCTTCAGCACGCCCTTGCCGAGCGCCTTGATGAGGTTGCGGATGGCGGCGGTGGCGTCCACGCCGGGCAGGTAGGTGCCCCGGGCGACGAGGTCCTCGACCGACTCCATCGCCAGGTAGGGGTTGACGGCCGCGGCGCCGTAGCCGATGAGCAACGCCACGTGGTGCACCTCGCGCACGTCGCCCGCCTCGACCAGCAGCCCCACCTGGGTGCGCTGCTTGGTGCGGATGAGGTGGTGGTGGACGGCGGAGGTGAGGAGGAGGGAGGGGATGGGGGCGTGCTCGGCGTCGGAGTGGCGGTCGGAGAGCAGCAGCAGCCGGGCGCCGCCGGCGATGGCGGCGTCGGCCTCGGCGCAGATCTCGGCCAGCCGGTCGGCGAGGGCCTGGCCGCCGCCGGCGACGCGGTAGAGGCCGGAGAGGGTGGCGGAGGCGAAGCCGGGCAGGTCGCCGTCGGCGTTGATGTGGATGAGCTTGGCCAGCTCGTCGTTGTCGATCACCGGGAAGGGCAGCGTCACGCTGCGACAGGAGGCGGGCGTGGCCTCCAGCAGGTTGCCCTGCGGCCCGAGGGAGGAGTGCAGGGAGGTGACGAGCTCCTCGCGTATGGCGTCGAGCGGCGGGTTGGTGACCTGGGCGAAGAGCTGGGTGAAGTAGTCGAAGATCAGCCGGGGCCGGTCGGAGAGCGCGGCGATGGGCGTGTCGGTGCCCATGGAGCCGATCGGCTCGGCGCCGGACTTCGCCATCGGCGTGAGCAGGACGCGCAGTTCCTCCTCGGTGTAGCCGAAGGTCTGCTGGCGGCGGGTGACCGAGGCGTGGGTGTGGACGACGTGCTCGCGCTCGGGCAGGTCGGCGAGGTCGATCAGGCCGGCCTGGAGCCACTCGCCGTAGGGGTGCTCGGCGGCCAGCCGCTCCTTGATCTCGTCGTCCTCGATGATGCGGTGCTCGGCGGTGTCCACCAGGAACATCCGGCCGGGCTGGAGGCGGCCCTTGCGGACCACCCGGGCCGGGTCGATGTCGAGGACGCCGACCTCGGAGGAGAGCACGACGAGCCCGTCGTCCGTCACCCAGTAGCGGCCCGGTCGCAGCCCGTTGCGGTCCAGGACGGCGCCGACCTGGGTGCCGTCGGTGAAGGTGACGCAGGCCGGGCCGTCCCAGGGCTCCATGATCGTGGAGTGGTACTGGTAGAAGGCGCGGCGGGCCGGGTCCATCGACTCGTGGTTCTCCCACGCCTCGGGGACCATCATCAGCACGGCGTGGGGCAGCGAGCGCCCGCCGAGGTGGAGCAGCTCCAGCACCTCGTCGAAGGTGGCGGAGTCGGAGGCGTCCGGCGTACAGACGGGGAAGATGCGCTCCAGGGCGGGAACGCCGTTCACCGGCTCCCCGAAGAGCTCGCTCACGAGCTGGGACTCGCGGGCGCGCATCCAGTTGCGGTTGCCCTGGACGGTGTTGATCTCGCCGTTGTGGGCGACGAAGCGGTAGGGGTGCGCCAGCGGCCAGCTCGGGAAGGTGTTGGTGGAGAAGCGGGAGTGGACCAGGGCGATGGCGCTGGCCAGGCGGCGGTCGGAGAGGTCGGGGAAGAACGGCTCCAGCTGCCCGGTGGTGAGCATGCCCTTGTAGACGAGGGTGCGGGCGGAGAGGGAGGGGAAGTAGACCCCGGTCTCGCGCTCGGCGCGCTTGCGCAGCACGTAGACGGCGCGGTCCAGGGCGAGGCCGGTCCTGCCGCCGTCGGGGGCGGCGCTGCCGTCGGCGACGAAGAGCTGCCGGAAGACCGGCATGGTCGCGCGGGAGGCGGCGCCCAGCAGCTCGGGCGCGACGGGCACCTCGCGCCACCCCAGCACGGCCAGCCCCTCCTCGGCGGCCAGGTGCTCGATCGCGGCGGCGGTCGCGTCGGTCTCGTCCGGGCCGGCGGGCAGGAACGCGGTGCCGACGGCGTAGACGCCCGGCTCGGGAAGGGCGAAGGGGACGCTCTCGCGGAGGAAGGCGTCCGGGATCTGGATGAGGATGCCGGCGCCGTCGCCGGTGTCCGGATCGGAGCCGGTGGCCCCCCGGTGCTCGAGGTTGCGCAGGACGGCGAGTGCCTTGTCGACCAGCTCGTGGCTGGGATCGCCGGTGAGAGTGGCGACGAAGCCGACGCCACAGGCATCGTGCTCATGGCGCGGGTCGTACATCCCCTGCTGTGCCGGGTGGGACGCAGAACGCATCGGCTCTCCCGTCGTCGTCTGGTAGGTGCTGAGTCCGAGGGACGACGCTGGCCCTGGCGAAGAGATGAAATTTTCGTGCAGGTTACACGATGGCCCGGTTCCCGGGAAGCGGATAGCTGTGTCCACGATACGGACTTAGCACCGCCGGGGCGTGCCGGAGATGGCGGATATGACCGCCCATGGGGGTGGGTCGGTGCCAGCGTCCATGCTCGCGGACCTCGGTGCTCATGCCCGGCGTCAACGAGCTGAAACCCTCCGGAAACAAAGCTCACCCATGACGCTCACCCTGACGACATAGCGTGGTGACCCCGGGGCTTTATTCCCGGGTGGTCCCGGTCTGGGCGCCTAGCCGATCGCGGTGCCCAGGACCGATCCGAGGCCGTAGGTGACGGCCGCCGCGGCGGCCCCGAGGCCGAGCTGGCGCAGGCCGCTGAACCACCACGGGCGGGCCGTCACCCGCGCCACCACGGCGCCGCACACGAACAGGCCGGCCAGCGCCACCAGCGCCGCGGGCCACAGCGTGGTGGCGCCCAGCAGGTAGGGCAGCACCGGCAGCAGCGCGCCCACGGCGAAGGCGGCGAAGGAGGAGGTGGCGGCGACGGTGGGCGAGGGCAGGTCGTCCGGCGCCACGCCCAGCTCCTCGCGGGCGTGTATCTCCAGCGCCTGCTCGGGGTCGGCGGACAGCTGGCGGGCGACCTCCCGCGCCAGCTCGGGCTCCACGCCCCGCCCCACGTAGACCTGCGTCAGCTCGGCCAGCTCGTCGGCCGGGTGGCGGCGCAGCTCGCGGCGTTCGACGTCCAGTTCCGCGAGGACCAGCTCGCGCTGGGAGGCGACCGAGGTGTACTCGCCCGCGGCCATGGAGAACGCCCCGGCGGCCAGCCCGGCCATGCCGGCGATGGCGATGGCCTGGGAGCCGGCGGAGCTGCCCGCGACGCCGCTGATCAGGCCAAGGTTCGAGACCAGCCCGTCCATGGCGCCGAAGACGGCCGGACGCAGCCAGCCGCCCTGCACGTCGCGGTGATGGTGGTGTGCTTCGGCCGGGACGGACATGTGGCGTTCCTCCCTCGAGTCGCTCACAGACTCGCACGGGAACGCGGGGTCCCGCCAGGAAGGAAAGGCAAAGCTACCCCGCCTGAGCTGCGGGTTCTCCGCCCGGGCACCGGGCGTCTCAGGCCTGGGAGTCCTTGCCGGCCGCGCCGTCCCTGGCGGCCACCGCCCCGTCGTCCGCCTTCTCCGAGGCATTGTCGTCGTCGCCGGCGTCGTCCTGGTCGCGGTCGGCCCCGGCGTCCGCCTCCGCGTCCGCCTCCGCCGAGGCCTCCGCCTCGGGCTCCTCCGTGGCGTCGCTGTCATCGTCCGTGACCGGCTCCACCACCTTCTCCCGGCCCGGGAAGCGCCGGGCCGCGATCACCAGGTAGGCGACGGCGGCGGCGAAGACGAGGATCGAGGTCCAGTTGTTCAGCCGCATGCCGAGGAACTCGTGGGCCTCGTCGATCCGCAGCGACTCGATCCAGAAGCGCCCGACCGTGTACGCCGCCACGTAGAGCGCGAACGCCCGCCCGTGTCCCAGCCTGTAGCGGCGGTCGGCCCAGATCACCAGGGCGCCGACGCCCAGGCACCACAGCGACTCGTACAGGAACGTGGGGTGGAAGGTGCCATCGTCGATGCCGTTGTCGATGTCCACGGCCCAGGGCACGTCCGTGGACCGCCCGTACAGCTCCTGGTTGAACCAGTTGCCCCACCGGCCCGCCGCCTGGGCGAACGCGATGCCGGGCGCCACGGCGTCCGCCAGGGGCGGCAGCGCGATGCCCCGCCGTCGGCAGGCGATCCACGCGCCGAGCGCGCCGCCCGCGATGGCGCCCCAGATGGCGATGCCGCCGTCCCAGATCTTGAAGGCGTCGAGCGGCCCCTTCTCCCCCTCGCCGAAGTAGATCTGGTAGTCGGTGATCACGTGGTAGACCCGGGCGCCGACCAGGCCGAAGGGCACCGCCCAGACGGCGATGTCGGCCACCGTGCCGGGCCGGCCGCCGCGCTCGACCCACCGCCGTCCGCCCAGCCAGATGGCCAGGAAGACGCCGATGATGATGCACAGGGCGTAGCCGCGCAGCGGGAGCGGCCCGAGGTGGATCTCGCTTTCGCCCGGGCTGGGGATAGAGGCAAGGACGTCCATGATGGGCCCGACGCTACCCTGCCGGGCACCCGCCATGGAATCCGATCCCGCCAGTTCCCGGGAATCACCCGGCGGCGAGATCCTCCACCTGCTGCTTCAGCCGCTCGGGGGTGAGGGCCTCCTCGGCGCTGCCGTAGATGTCCTCGTCGTTGAGCAGCACGGTCGGCGTCGCGTTGTAGCCGGAGTCCATGAACGCGGCGTTCGAGCGGCGGACCCAGCCGTCGTGGCGGCCCTCGCGCACGCAGTCGCGGAAGGTCTTGTCGTCCAGCCCCTCCACCTTGCCCGCGAGCTGGATGAGGTGGTCCTTGTCGGCGAAGGCGTCGTCGGACTCGGCGGGCTGGTTCGCGTAGAGAACGTCGTGGTACGCCGTGAACTCGCCGGCGTCGCGGGCGCAGACGGCGGCGTTGGCGGCGTTGAGCGAGCCGCTGCCGCCGAGGTTTCCGTCGATGAGGGTGACCAGGTGGTACTCCACCTTGAGCTTGCCCTCGTCGGTGAGCTCGTTGATGGTGTCGCTCATGGTGGTCTCGAACTGGGCGCAGGCCGGGCAGCGGAAGTCCTCGTAGACGGCGAGGGTCGGCGCGCTCGCCTCGCCGACCGTGATCGGCTGGGCGTCGCCGTCGCCGCCGTCGTCCCCGTTGCCGTTGGCGGCGACGACCCCGATCACGCCGGCGACGCCCAGGACCAGGACGGCGGTCCCGAGGACCTTGACGATCCGCAGCCGCCGCTCGGCCGCGCGCTGCTGCTCGCGCTCCTGCCGCATCCGCTCGCGGGCGCTGTTGTTTCCCTCACGGTTGTTCTGGCTCACGCACGGCCAACGAAGCGGAACCCGGCAGGACACGGCGGCGGGCGGCGCCGCGGCAGATCTGAGCGGATCTGACGAAGCGGTGACGGCCGCCGGTTGACGCGCGGGGCACGGCGCGGCGTCACCTAGCGTTAACCGGATGAACGGGAAGGACGCCGGGGGCGGCAGCGTGCGGGCGGACCTGGCCGCGGCGGTGGCGGCGGGGCTGCTGTTCCTCGCGGCGGCCGTCACCGGGCACGCCATCGACGACGAGCGCGAGCTGTTCCTGCCCTACCCGCCGATGCACGCGCGCTGGGAGCCGCACGTGGGGCCGGGCACGCCCGCCGCGCTGATCGTGGCCGGGCTCGTGCTGCTGTACGGGCCGGTGGCGGCGCGGCGGCTGGCCTGGCGCCCGCTGCTGGCCGCCGCCGGGGCGGGCTCGCTGGCCTGGCTGTGGTCGCTGGCGCTGGTCGACGGCTGGCGGCGCGGCGTGGTGGGGCGGCTGACGGCGCACAACGAGTACCTGACGTCGGTCGACGCGATCGACGCCGGGAATCTGGGGCACTTCCTCGGCACCTTCACCGACCACATCCTCTTCGGCGCCGAGGACCGCTGGCCCGCGCACGTGGCGGGGCATCCGCCGGGGGCGGTGCTGACGTTCGTCGCGCTGGACCGGGTGGGGCTCGGGGGCGGCGGGTGGGCGGGGGTCTTCTGCGTGACGGCGTCGGC
>NZ_JBQQCA010000102.1:0-9316 GCF_052246635.1 Streptomyces sp. 6N223
GGTTGAGCGTCGTCGTCAATCGCCCCCGAAAGGGGGCGGGTGGGCGGGGGGAAACCCCCGTCAGCCGCCCGAGGTGGCGAGTTCCGCGTCGGGGGCCAGCGCAGCCACGTCGCACGGGTCGTCGAGCCACCCCTCCGGCAGCGCGACGCGGTTCTTCCCGGACGTGCGCCCCCGCGGCCCCTCCGCGCCCACGGGCCAGGGCTGGTCCAGGTCCAGCTCCCCCAGCAGCGCGCGCAGCTCGTCCAGCGACGCGGCGACCGCCAGCCGCCCCCGGGAGGCCGAGCCGGCCGAGAAGCCCTTCAGGTACCACGCCACGTGCTTGCGGAAGTCGATGACGCCGCGCTCCTCGTCGTCCAGCCACTCCCCCAGCAGCCGCGCGTGCCGCACCATCACCTCCGCGACCTCCCGCAGCGTTGGCCGCGCGGGCGGGGATCCCGGCTCGTCGAAGGCCGCCACCAGGTCCGCGAAGAGCCACGGGCGTCCGAGGCAGCCACGGCCCACGACCACGCCGTCGCACCCCGTCTCCCGCATCATCCGCACCGCGTCGGCCGCCGACCAGATGTCGCCGTTGCCCAGCACCGGGATCTCCGGCACGGCCTCCTTCAGCCGCGCGATCGCCTCCCAGTCCGCCTGCCCGCCGTAGTGCTGCGCGGCGGTGCGGCCGTGGAGCGCGATCGCGCTCACGCCCTCCTCCACCGCGATCCGTCCGGCGTCGAGGTACGTCAGATGGTCCTCGTCGATGCCCTTGCGCATCTTCATCGTCACCGGCAGCCCGCCCGCGCCTCTCACGGCGGCGCGCAGGATCGCGCGCAGCAGCGGGCGCTTGTACGGCAGGGCCGAGCCGCCGCCGCGCCGGGTCACCTTCGGCACCGGGCAGCCGAAGTTGAGGTCGATGTGGTCGGCGAGGTCCTCCTCGGCGACCATGCGCGCGGCCCGCCCGACCGTGGCCGGGTCAACGCCGTAGAGCTGGATGGAACGCGGCTTCTCCCCGGCGTCGAAGTGGATCAGCCGCATGGTCTTGGCGTTGCGCTCCACCATCGCCCTGGTGGTGATCATCTCGCTGACGAACAGCCCACGCCCCCCGGAGAACTCCCGGCAGAGCGTGCGGAAGGCCGCGTTCGTGATCCCGGCCATGGGCGCGAGCACCACGGGCGGGTCCACGTCGAACGGGCCGATCCGCAGGGGCGGGGTCACGGGCTGGGTCACCCTGCCATTCTCCCTCACGCGCGCTCGCTGACGATCGCCAGCAGCTTCTCCAGCCGCTCCCGGCTCTCCTCGTCGGCGGGTGCGTACGCCACGAGCCGCGCGCCGACCTGCGGGGCCAGCCACAGCCGGGCGGGGCAGAGGTTCAGCAGACCGACGTGGGGGTTGCGGAACCGCTTGACCTTGCTCGCGAGGGTCTGGACGACCTCGTGCCGCTCCCACAGCTCGCGGAACTCGGGCGACTCGCGCTGGAGGCGTTTGACCGTGTGCTTCCAGGCGGGCTCGGCCACGTGCTCGGCCATGGCGGCGCGGTAGTTGGCCACCATCAGCCGCCTCGTCTCCTCCCGGTCCACCAGGCCCGCCTCCCACCCGGGGTTGGTGAAGGCCATCACCATGCAGTTGCGGTCCTCCGGCCGCACCTCGTCCAGGTCGCACAGCAGCGCCCCGTACGTGCGGTTGTAGGCGCGGATGTCGTACCGCGCGTTCTGGACGCAGGCGGGCATGGGCTCCAGCTGGCGCAGCATCGCGAGCACCGTGTCGGGGACGCCCGAGCAGGACGTGTCGGGCGCGGGGTCGGCCACGCCGGCGAGCGTGAAGAGGTGGCCCCGTTCGTTGGAGTCGAGCAGCAGCGCGCGGGCGATGGCGTCCACCACGCCCGCGGAGACGTGGATGTCCCTGGCCTGCTCCAGCCACGTGTACCAGGTGACGCCGACGGAGGCGAGCTGCGCGACCTCCTCGCGCCGCAGGCCCGGCGTGCGGCGGCGACGGCCGCGCGGCAGGCCGACGCGCTCGGGGGCGATGCGCTCCCGGCGGCTGCGCAGGAACGCGGCGAGCTCGCGGCGCCGGATGCGCGAGCCGTCGTGGGCGGCGGAGGGGGTCTGCGTCACTGCCATGCGCTCCAGGATGCCACCGGCCCAGCCCGTTGCCAGGTAGTGGTTATACCTGGATAAAGACAATCTGGTACCAGGCTATGTCCGGGGGCACCGTCGTAGCCATGGCTGACTCAACGGCTGAAGCAACGACGACTGACGCAACGGCGGGCGGCCCGGCCGCACCCGCCGGAACCACGACCACGCGAACGCCCGCGCCGCCCGCGCCGACGGCACCGACCGCGCTCGGCCCGCTGGGCCTGTTCACGGTCCTGCTGTGCATATCCCTCCTCATGATCGACGTCTTCGTCGTGAACGTCGCGCTGCCCACCATCGACCGCGACCTCAACGCCGGCCCGGCCCTGCTGGAGCTGGTGGTGGCCGGGTACGCCGTCGCCATCGCCCTGATGCTCGTGCTCGGCGGGCGGCTGGGCGACATGTTCGGCCGCCGGCGGCTGCTGCTGATCGGGGTCGCGGCGTTCGGGCTGTCCTCGCTCGCCTGCGGCCTGGCGCCCAACGCCTGGACCCTGGTCGCCGCCCGCGTCGTGCAGGGCGCGGCCGCCGCGCTGGTCCAGCCGCAGGTGCTGGGCACCATCCAGGCCGCCACCCACGGCCAGGCCCGCGCCCGCGCGCTGGGCCTCTACGGCGCCACGGCGGGTCTCGCGATGACCGCCGGGCAGATCCTCGGCGGGCTGCTCGTCGCCGCCGACATCGCGGGCAGCGGCTGGCGCGCGGTCTTCATGATCAACGTGCCGGTGGTGCTGGTGGCGCTGCTGCTGGTGGCCCGCACCATCCCCGAGACGCGCGCCGACCGGCCGGCCCCGATCGACCTGCCGGGCACCGCGCTGCTGGCGGTGGCGCTCTTCGCGCTGCTGCTGCCGCTGACCGAGGGCCGGGCGGCGGGCTGGCCGCTGTGGACGTGGGTGCTGCTGTCCGTGGTTCCGCTCGCGGGGGCGGCGTTCTTCGCGGTGGAACGCCGGGCCGAGAGGACCGGCTCCACCGTGCCGCTCGTGCCGCCGAGCCTGCTGAGGCTGTCCGGCATGCGGCGCGGCCTCCCCGTGCTGTCACTGAGCGTGGTGGGCTTCAGCGGCTTCATCTTCGTGATGGCGATCTCCTTCCAGCAGGGCCTGGGCTACGGCCCGATCCGGTCGGGCGTGGCTCTGGTGCCCTACGCCCTGGCGTTCTTCGTCGCCTCGCTGGCCGGACCGCGGATCAGCGCCCGGTTCGGGGCCCGCACGGTGACCTACGGCAGCCTCATCCAGGCGGCGGGCGTCGCGCTGCTGGCGGCGGCCGTGCTGCGGGACTGGTCCGGCCTGGGCCTGGCGGACCTCGCGCCGGGCCTGGTGGTGGCCGGGTTCGGGCAGGGGATGCAGCTGCCGCTGTTCATGCGGATCGTGCTGGCGGACGTGCCGCCGGAGCGGGCCGGGGTCGGCGGCGGCGTGATGGCGACCGTCCAGCAGTCGTCGATGGCGCTGGGGGTGGCGTTGCTGGGCGCGATCTTCCTGGGGGTGATCGACGCGGAGGGCGGCGGCATGCGGGACGCCCTGGCGTGGTCGTTGGGCATCCAGCTGGTGGCCGTGCTGGCCACGACGGCGCTGAGCCTGCACCTGCGGCTGCCGGGCGGTGCCCGAAGCTAGCCGGGCGAACTGTCAGTGGCCGCCCGTACACTGTGTGCTTACTGGATTACCTGCACCTGGAGGCGCATCATGACTGTGATGATCGAGCAACCGTCGATACGGCCCTCCGCACAGCCGACGAGCTTCGACAAGCTCACCGAGCTGCTGGAGCAGTTGAACGTGCCCGACGGATTCCGGGCGGAGATCATCAAGGGGGGCGTCTTCGTGTCACCGTGGTCCAAGGGCACCTACCGGCCAGTGGTCCGCAGCATCATCCGGCAGCTGACCGGCCACGAGCCCGAAGGGCACGTCATCGATGCGGCTCCGCACCTGTTCGTCTTCCCGGGACACTCCAGGAGTTACGGGCCGGACATTCACGTCTCCGACGAGCAGGCGACCTTGGTCGACGACATCCACCTGCCGGGCCACGCCCTGTCCCTGGCCGCCGAGCTGACCTCGACGGCCACGGCCGACATCGACCGCGGGGACAAGGTGGAGGTGTACGGGAAGGCGGGAGTCCCGGTGTATCTCCTGGTAGACATGCTCGACGCCAGCCTCACCGTCTACTCGTCCCCGGGCGAGGAGGGATACCGCAGGCGCACGCAGGTCTCGTTCGGCGAGACCGTGCACGTGCCGGAGCCGTTCGGCTGCGAGCTGGACACCTCCGACTGGAAGCACTGACCGGGCCTGCGGCCCGCCCGGGCATCCACACCGGGCGGGCCGCAACGCCTCAGCAGCCCACCAGGCGCGCCGCCAGGAAGGACTCGACCTGGTCCAGCGACACGCGCTCCTGCTTCATCGAGTCGCGCTCGCGCACCGTGACCGCGTTGTCCTCCAGCGTGTCGAAGTCGATCGTCACGCAGTACGGCGTGCCGATCTCGTCCTGGCGGCGGTAGCGGCGGCCGATGGCGCCGGCGTCGTCGAACTCGATGTTCCAGTGCTGGCGCAGCGCGCCCGCCAACTCCCTCGCCTTCGGCGAGAGCTGCGGGTTGCGCGAGAGCGGCAGCACCGCGACCTTGACCGGGGCAAGCCGGCGGTCCAGGCGCATGACCACGCGCTTTTCCATCTTGCCCTTGGCGTTGGGCGCCTCGTCCTCGCGGTAGGCGTCGAGCATGAACGCCAGCATGGTCCGGCCGACGCCCGCCGCCGGCTCGATGACGAACGGCGTCCACCGCTCGCCGGCCTCCTGGTCGTAGTAGCTCAGGTCCTGGCCGGACGCCTTGGAGTGGGCGTTGAGGTCGTAGTCCGTGCGGTTGGCGATGCCTTCCAGCTCGCCGAATTCGGAGCCCTGGAAGTTGAAGCGGTACTCGATGTCGACGGTGCGCTTGGAGTAGTGGGAGAGCTTCTCCTTCGGGTGCTCGTACCAGCGCATGTTCTCCTCGGACAGGCCGAGGTCGCGGTACCAGTTCCAGCGCTGCTCCATCCAGTACCCGTGCCAGCGCTCGTCCTCGCCCGGCTTGACGAAGAACTCCATCTCCATCTGCTCGAACTCCCGGGTGCGGAAGATGAAGTTGCCCGGGGTGATCTCGTTCCGGAAGGACTTGCCCATCTGCGCGATGCCGAACGGCGGCTTGCGGCGCGAGGTCTGCTGCACGGCGGCGAAGTTGGTGAAGATGCCCTGCGCGGTCTCCGGCCGCAGGTACGCCACCGAGGCGGAGTCCTGCGTCGGCCCCAGGTGGGTGGAGAGCAGGCCCGAGAACTGCTTGGGCTCGGTGAAGCCGCCCTTGTTGCCGCAGTTGGGGCAGTTGATGTCGGCCAGGCCGTTGGCGGGCAGGTGGCCGTGCTTCGCCTCGTACGCCTCCTCCAGGTGATCGGCCCGGAACCGCTTGTGGCAGGAGGTGCACTCGGTCAGCGGGTCGGTGAAGGTCGCCACGTGGCCGGAGGCCTGCCACACCTCGGTGGCGAGGATCACGGAGGAGTCGATGCCGACGACGTCGTCACGCGAGGTGACCACCGAGCGCCACCACTGGCGCTTGATGTTCTCCTTCAATTCCACGCCGAGCGGTCCGTAGTCCCAGGCGGCGCGCGTGCCGCCGTAGATCTCGCTGCTGGGGTAGACGAAGCCACGGCGCTTGCTGAGGCTGACGATGGTGTCGATCTTGTCGGCGGCCACGGTGCTCTCTTCGGGACGAAGGACGAGAAGGAATTGCCTCAGATTACCGGCGCCCGAGGGGGCAGCGGCAAATCCGTTCCGGCCGCATCCGGCCTGGCCGGTGTGGTGGGCGCCGACACGGGCGATCCGCAATGGCCGCCCGCGGTCGCCAGACCTCCCCACGTTTGACAATGGTTTCCATATCACTTGAAAATGGCTGTCATGACTGCACGACGCCGCCCCCGAATAGCCCGCCCCGCCTTGGCGGCCCTGGCCTCCTCGGCCACGGCCCTGGGCCTGATCGCCCTGACGGCCTGCGGCTCCGACGACGAGGGCGGCGGCGGATCCGACGACGGCACCCTCGACGTGATGGCCTCCTTCTACCCCATGGAGTTCCTGGCCGAACGGATCGGCGGGAACCACGTCTCGGTCACCTCCCTCACCGAGCCCGGCACCGAGCCGCACGACCTGGACATCTCGCCGCAGCAGCAGGCCGAGCTGACCGAGGCGGACTTCATCCTCTACCTGGAGGGGTTCCAGCCCGCCGTTGACGACGCCGTCGCGCAGTCCGGCGCCGAGAACGTCGCCGAGGCGTCCTCCTTCACCACGCTGGAGTCCCACGGCGACGACGTGGACGGCGACCACGCCGAGGACGGTCACGCCGAAGACGACGGGCACGCCGACGAGCACGCGGAGGAGGAGCACGCGGAGGAGGGCGACGGCCACGACCACTCCGGGCTCGACCCGCACGTGTGGCTCGACCCGGTGAAGTACGCCGAGATCGCCGAGGGCGTCGGCGCCGCCCTCGCCGAGGCCGACCCCGACAACGCCGCGGACTACGAGCGCAACGCCTCCGAGCTGGCCGACGAGCTGAACACCCTGGACCAGGAGTTCAGCGACGGCCTGGCCAACACCCGGACCGACACCTTCATCACCAGCCACGCCGCCTTCGGCTACCTCGCCGAGCGCTACGGGCTCCACGAGGAGGCCATCGCCGGCCTCGACCCCGAGTCCGAGCCCAGCGGCGAGCGCATGCGCGAGCTGCACGACGTGGCCGAGGAGGACAACGTCACCACCGTCTTCTTCGAGACACTCGTCAGCGACGAGACCGCCCGCACCCTCGCGGACGACCTGGGCCTGGAGACGGCCGTGCTCGACCCGGTCGAGGGAATCACCGACGACTCCGCCGGCGCTGACTACCTCGAGGTGATGCGTGCGAACCTCGAAGCACTGCGCCAGGCTCTCGGCGCGTCCTGACCCAAGCGAACGAGGAGCCCCGAGATGGAGCCCACCACGGAGCCCGTCATATCCATGACCGAGGTGACCGCCGAGCTCGGCGGCCGGTCGGTGCTGCGAGGCATCGACCTCGCCGTGCGGCCCGGCGAGGTGGCCGCCCTGCTCGGGCCCAACGGCTCGGGGAAGTCCACCGCCGTGCGCGCCGCCGTCCGCCAGGTCCCGCTCAGCGGCGGCGCGCTGACCCTCTTCGGCACCCCGGTGCGCCGCTTCCGCGACTGGCACCGCGTCGGATACGTGCCGCAGCGCTCCACCGCCGCGGGCGGCGTGCCCGCGACGGTCCGCGAGATCGTCTCCGCCGGGCGTTTGGCCCGGCGCGGCCTCAAGCCCCTCACCCGCGCCGACCGGGCCGCGGTCGGCCGCGCCCTGGAGCTGGTGGGCCTGGCCGACCGGGCCGGGGAGTCCGTCAACGCCCTCTCCGGCGGCCAGCACCAGCGGGTGCTGATCGCCCGCGCGCTCAGCGTCGAGCCGGAGCTGCTGATCATGGACGAGCCGCTCAGCGGCGTTGACATGCCCAGCCAGCGGGTGCTCGCCGACACGCTGCGCGCCGAGACCGAGCGCGGCACCGCCGTGCTGCTGGTGCTGCACGAACTCGGCCCGCTCCAGCCGCTGATCGACCGGGCGGTGATCCTCTCCGGCGGCCGCGTCGAGCGCACCGTGAGCCACCCCGCCCAGCTCCCCGACGCCCACCCCTGCCACCCGGACGACGAGCTGGCACCGGCCGCCGAGCCGAGGCTCCAGACCGGAATCCTTTAGGAGAGGAGGCGACGGCATGTTCGAGGTCCTGGACTACGCCTTCATGCAGCGCGCGCTGCTGGCCTCGCTGCTCATCGGCATGACCGCGCCCGCCGTCGGCGTCTACCTGGTGCAGCGGCGGCAGGCGCTCATGGGCGACGGCATCGGGCACGTGGCGCTCACCGGCGTCGCGCTCGGCTTCCTGATGAACACCAACCCGGTGTGGATGGCGGTCGTGGTCTCCGCCGTCGGCGCCGTCGCCATGGAGCTGCTGCGCTCCTCGGGCCGGGCGCGCGGCGACATCGCGCTGGCGATGATGTTCTACGGCGGCATGGCCGGCGGAGTCATGATCATCAACCTCGCGCCGAACGGCTCCACCGCCAACCTCACCACCTACCTGTGGGGCTCGGTGACCACGGTCTCCGAGGAGGACATCAACGCCATCCTGCTGCTGTCGGCGTTCGTGCTGGCGGTCTGCCTGGGGCTGCGCCGGCAGCTCTTCGCGGTCTGCCAGGACGAGGAGTTCGCCCGCGTCACCGGGCTGCCCGTCCGCGCCCTGAACCTGCTGCTGGCCGTCACCGCCGCCGCCACCGTCACCGTCGCGATGCGGGTGGTCGGGCTGCTGCTGGTCAGCGCGCTGATGGTGATCCCCGTCGTCGCCGCGCAGCAGGTCACGCGCGGTTTCGCCGTGACGCTGGCGCTGGCGGCGCTCATCGGCGTGCTCGTCTCGCTGGCCGGAACCACCACCTCGTACTACCAGGACGTACCGCCGGGTGCCACGATCGTGCTGATCGCTCTGGGCCTCTTCGTGGTGATCTCGCTGCTCGCCCTGCCGCTGGCACGCCGCCGCGTCGCGGCGGCCGAGCGGGAGGCGGCCACCGAGCCCGTGCGGGCGCGGGCGTGAGGCGCCGGCGCGGGCGCGGGCGCGGGCCGGACGGGGCCGGAACCGCGTACGGCCGGGTAGCCGCTACGCTGGCGAGGCAGGGCGACGAAGACGCAGCAGAGCCAGAGCCAGAGCCAGAGGCAGAGGCAGAGGCAGCAGGGAGGCACACGTGGGAACGGCAAGGCCACCCGTGCGCGGCCGCTCGACCCGCCAGCGGGCGGCGGTGGCGGCGGCGCTCGCCGAGGTGGACGAGTTCCGCAGCGCCCAGGAGCTGCACGACATGCTCAAGCACCGGGGTGACTCCGTCGGCCTGACGACGGTCTACCGCACCCTGCAGTCGCTGGCCGACGCCGGCGAGGTGGACGTCCTGCGCACCTCCGACGGCGAGGCCGTCTACCGCCGGTGCAGCACGGACGACCACCACCACCATCTCGTCTGCCGCTCCTGCGGCAAGGCCGTGGAGGTCGAGGGCCCGGCCGTCGAGCGCTGGGCCGACGCCATCGCCAAGGAGCACGGCTTCGTCGACATCGGCCACACGGTGGAGATCTTCGGCACGTGCGGAGACTGCGCCAAGGCGTGAGGGTTCCCCGCCCACCCGCCCCCCGGGGCTCCGCCCCCGGACCCC
>NZ_JBQQCA010000103.1:0-9277 GCF_052246635.1 Streptomyces sp. 6N223
CCTCCGCCACCCCCGTCGCGGAGGCGGGCGGCCCGGTGCCCAGCGGCGTCACACCGCGTTCGCCGCGTCCTCAAGCGCCTGGATGTCGATCTTCTTCATCCCCAGCATGGCCCTCATCGCCCGCGCCGCCCTGGCCGGATCCTCGTCCGCGATCAGCTCCATCAGCCGCCGGGGCGTGATCTGCCAGGACACCCCGTACTTGTCCTTCAGCCACCCGCACTGCGACTCCTGCCCGCCGCCGGCCGTGAGCCGCTCCCACAGCTCGTCGACCTCCGCCTGCGTCTCGCAGCTCACCTGGAGCGAGATCGCGTCGTTGAACGGGTCGTGCGGGCCGCCGTTGATCGCGCCGAAGCGCTGCCCGGCCAGCTCGAAACTGACGAACAACACCGAGCCCGCCTCGCCCGGCCCGGCCTCGGTGTATCGCTGGACATCCACGATCCGCGCGCCCGGGAAGACAGAGACGTAGTGCCGAACGGCCTCCTCCGCCTCGTTGTCGAACCACAGACAGGGCGTGATCTTCTGCGTGATCTCCATGGAGGGTCCTCCTCGTTTCCCACTCGGTAACGGGTAGACCCCCGGCGCCGCCGGAACTCATCGGCGTGAGGCGAACAAAACAAAGGAGCCCGGTCCGTCAAGGACCGGGCTCCTCATCAAGCGAGCGGACGACGAGATTCGAACTCGCGACCCTCACCTTGGCAAGGTGATGCTCTACCAACTGAGCCACGTCCGCACGACGCACACTGTACCCCAAGCCGGGCCAGCGGCTGGAGCGGGTGACAGGAATCGCACACTGCGCCTCCCTCTTGGAAAGAGGGTGTTCTGCTACTGAACTACACCCGCGTGGCTTCGGGAACCCCCGAAGCGCGCTCCAGACTCTAGCTGATCACCCTGGGGCGCTGGCAAGTCGGCGGCCCTGAGGGAGGCTCAACGAACGGTGGAGTGAGCCTCGTTGAAGGCGTCGTACACCTTCTTCGGGATGCGGCCACGCGCCGGTACCCCCATGCCGTTGGACTCCGCCCAGGCGCGGACCGCCTTCGGGTCGGGAGCCACCTCGGTGTGGTGGAACGCCTTGCCGGACTTCGCCCTCTTGCGCCCCGCCTGCACGAACGGGGCGAGCGTCGTCCGCAGCTTCTCCGCGTTGTGCGAGCTGAGATCGATCTCGTAGCTCTTCCCATCGAGTCCGAAGGCGATCGTTTCCGCCGCTTCCCCGCCGTCGATGTCATCGGAGAGCGTGACCACTACGCGCTGTGCCACGGATATCGGTCCTTTCCGGGAGGATCGCTGCCGTTACGGCGCTGCTCGAACCGCCGCTGACGTGCTGCGATGCAGATGCTCCCAGGGAATGGGAGGAACGTTCTCTCTTTTGTACTGCCTCGTTGGCCCGGTAAAGCGAAATAGCCCCCGCTTCCGAAGCCCTACCCGGGACTTTACTTTTCGCACCTGGATTCTTGGAGGGGTTTTCGCGCCCGAGACCTGAACGTGACCGATCTCGCCAGTTCTACCCGTGTAGACAGCGGCGCCCGGTACGCTGAGCGATGTCAGCGTTCCGCAGCATCAGCCAGCACCAGCGCAGGAGTAACCCCGTGGCTCGCGTCGTCGTCGAGGTCATGCTCAAGCCGGAGATCCTCGACCCCCAAGGCCAGGCCGTGCAGCGAGCCCTCCCCAGGCTCGGCTTCGACGGCGTCCGGCACGTCCGTCAGGGCAAGCGCTTCGAGATCGACCTGGAGGGCCCCGCCGACGCGGCCGCCCTGGCCCGCGTCCACGAGATGGCCGACACCTTCCTCGCCAACACCGTGATCGAGGACTTCCGCGTCATCGCCGTCCACGACTCCCCGGCCGGAACGGCCGGCGCGACCCCCGACGCGGCCCTGGCCGAAAACCGGGAGGCCCGGTGACCACCCGGGTCGGCGTCGTCACCTTCCCCGGCTCGCTCGACGACGGCGACGCCCGCCGAGCCGTCCGCCTCGCCGGCGCCGAGCCCGTCGCCCTCTGGCACCGCGACCGCGACCTGAGCCAGGTCGACGCCGTGATCCTCCCCGGCGGCTTCTCCTACGGCGACTACCTGCGCTGCGGCGCCATCGCCCGCTTCTCCCCGGTGATGGAGACGGTCGTCGAGCAGGCCCGCGCCGGGATGCCCGTCCTCGGCATCTGCAACGGCTTCCAGGTGCTGTGCGAGTCCCACCTGCTGCCCGGCGCCCTGACCCGCAACGACCACCTCCACTTCGTCTGCCGCGACCAGCGGCTGCGCGTGGAGCGCACCACGACCGCCTGGACCGCCGACTACGCCGCCGGTCAGGAGATCACCATCCCCCTGAAGAACGGCGAGGGCGGGTACGTCGCCGACGAGCGCACCCTCGACGAGCTGGAGGCCACCGGCCGCGTCGTCTTCCGCTACCTGGACGTCAACCCCAACGGCTCCCGCCGCGACATCGCCGGCATCTGCAACGAGGCGGGCAACGTCGTCGGCCTCATGCCCCACCCCGAGCACGCCGTCGAGCCGCTGACCGGCCCCGGCACCGACGGCCTCGGTTTCTTCACCTCGGTCCTGACCGCAGCCCTCACGAAGCTGGTCTCCTGACAATGCTCGACACGGTCAAGCACGCCGCCGGCACCCCCGACACCCCTCAGCCCTGGGCCGAGCTCGGCCTCAAGCGGGACGAGTACGAGCGCATCCGCGCCATCCTCGGCCGCCGCCCCACCGGCGCCGAGCTCGCCATGTACTCCGTGATGTGGTCCGAGCACTGCTCCTACAAGTCGAGCAAGGTCCACCTCCGCCAGTTCGGCGAGAAGGCCCCCGCCAGCGACGCCCTCCTCGTCGGCATCGGCGAGAACGCCGGCGTCGTCGACGTCGGCCAGGGCTACGCCGTCACCTTCAAGGTGGAGTCGCACAACCACCCCTCCTACATCGAGCCCTACCAGGGCGCCGCCACCGGCGTCGGCGGCATCGTCCGCGACATCCTCGCCATGGGCGCCCGCCCCGTCGCCGTCATGGACCCGCTGCGCTTCGGCGCCGCCGACCACCCCGACACCCGCCGCGTCCTGCCCGGCGTCGTCGCCGGCATCGGCGGCTACGGCAACTGCCTGGGCCTGCCCACCATCGGCGGCGAGGTCGTCTTCGACGACTGCTACCAGGGCAACCCGCTGGTCAACGCCCTGTGCGTCGGCGTGATGCGCCACGAGGACATCCACCTCGCCAAGGCGTCCGGCACGGGCAACAAGGTCATCCTCTACGGCGCCCGCACCGGCGGCGACGGCATCGGCGGCGTGTCCGTCCTCGCCTCCGAGACCTTCGACGACAGCGGAAAGCCGGCGAAGCGCCCCTCGGTCCAGGTCGGCGACCCCTTCCAGGAGAAGCTGCTCATCGAGTGCACCCTGGAGGTCTTCGCCGAGAAGCTGGTGACCGGCATCCAGGACCTCGGCGGCGCCGGCCTGTCCTGCGCCACCTCCGAGCTGGCCTCCGCCGGCTCCGGCGGCATGCGCGTCGACCTCGACGCCGTGCCCCTGCGCGACAGCTCGCTCACCCCCGAGGAGATCCTCATGAGCGAGTCGCAGGAGCGCATGTGCGCCGTCGTCGCCCCCGAGAACGTCGACCGCTTCCTCGCCATCTGCGAGAAGTGGGACGTCATCGCCACCGTCATCGGCGAGGTCACCGACGGGGACAGGCTGGAGATCTACTGGCACGGCGAGCAGATCGTCGACGTGCCGCCGCGCACCGTCGCGCACGAGGGCCCCGTCTACGAGCGGCCCTACGCCCGCCCCGCCTGGCAGGACGCCCTCCAGGCCGACGACCCCGCCCGCCTGCCCCGCCCCGCGACCCCGGCGGAGCTGCGCGAGCAGGTGCTGGCGTTGATCGCCTCTCCGAACCAGGCCGCGAAGTCCTGGGTCACCGACCAGTACGACCGGTACGTGCTGGGCAACACCGTCCTCGCCCAGCCCGAGGACGGCGGCGTGATCCGCGTCGACGAGGAGACCGGCCTCGGCGTGGCGCTGGCCACCGACGGCAACGGCCGCTACGCCAAGCTCGACCCCTACGCCGGCGCGCAGCTCGCCCTCGCCGAGGCGTACCGCAACGTCGCCGCCACCGGCGCCCGCCCCCTGGCCGTCACCGACTGCCTCAACTTCGGCTCCCCCGAGGACCCGGCCGTGATGTGGCAGTTCGCCGAGGCCACCCGGGGTCTCGCCGACGCCTGCCGGACCCTGGGCACCCCCGTCACCGGCGGCAACGTCTCCCTCTACAACTCCACCGGCGAGGCCGCGATCCACCCCACCCCCGTCGTCGGCGTCCTCGGCGTCATCGACGACGTCACTCGCCGCACCCCCCTCGCCTTCCGCGAGCCGGGCCAGCAGATCTACCTGCTGGGGGAGACGGCCGAGGAGTTCGGCGGCTCGGCCTGGTCCCAGGTGGTCCACGACCACCTCGGCGGCCTGCCGCCCCGCGTCGACCTGGAACGCGAGCGCCTGCTGGCCGACATCCTGATCGCCGCCTCCCGCGACGGCATGATCGACGCCGCGCACGACCTCTCCGACGGCGGCCTGATCCAGGCCGTGGCCGAGTCCTGCCTGCGCGGGAACGCCGGCGCCCGGCTCGTCGTCCCGGACGGGCTCGCGCCCTTCACCTTCCTCTTCTCCGAGTCCGCCGGCCGCGCCGTCGTCGCCGTGCCGCGCGCGGAGGAGCAGCGTTTCACCGACATGTGCGCCGCCCGTGGCCTGCCCGCCACCCGCGTCGGCGTCGTCGACGGGGACGCCGTCGAGGTCCAGGGCCAGTTCACGCTCCCCCTCGCCGAGTTGCGCGAGGCGCACGAGCGCACGCTGCCGGAGCTGTTCGGCGTCACCGACGAGCCGATGGCAGGCGCCGGCTGAGCGATCCGCCGACACGCCGACAGGAGTCGCGGGTGCCGCGGGTGTCGCGGTGGCCCAGGTGCGCCGCGCGCGCGTGATCCTCGGTCTGTGGGCGGGCGACCGCTTCCTTCACCTCTGGTACAGGCCGACCATCGTGCCGCTGGCGCTCTGCCGCTTGTCCACCAGCTGGTGCACCTCGTCGGCGGAGGCGTGCTGCGGCACGGTCACGTGCTCGGGCAGGGCGTACAGCCGGAACATGTAGCGGTGCGCCTCGTCCCCGGCCGGGGGCCGGGGGCCGCCCCAGCCGCGATCGCCGAAGTCGTTGGTGTGCGGCTCGCCGCCGGGCGGGAGCTGGTCGGCGCCCATCCCGCGGGACTGCGGGTCGATGCCCGTGACCAGCCAGTGCAGGAACCGGCCCGAGGGTGCGTCCGGGTCCTCGCAGAGCAGCACCATCTCCCGCGTGCCCTCCGGCGGGCCCGACCACTGCAACGGCGGTGAGACGTCCTGGCCGTCCTTGGTGTACCGGCGGGGGATCGGCGTGTGATCGGTGAATGCTTCGCTGCGCAGTTCGATACCAGCCATGCGGCTGGGGTACCCGGCGCGGCCCTGCCGATTCACCTGGACCGAGCCCGTTTCCCGCGCGATCCTCGTGGCCATTCCGCCTCTCACCGGCCGCGACGCCTCCCGCCCCCCGCGTTCGTCGTAAGCTCCCTCACATGTCGTCTGGTGTCGTCCGGCGCAAGCCCCGCGCCTACCACCCCGAGCGGGTCGGGGACGCCCTGCTCGCGCAGGTCGAGAGCGTCCGGCTCGCCGCGCAGCAGCTCTCCCCGGAGCAGCAGGCCAAGCCCTCCCCGATGCCCGGCTGGGACGTGCGCACGCTGCTGGCCCACATCACCGGGCAGATCGACGCCCTGCCCCGGCTGCTGGCCGAGCCCGCGCCCATCGCCACCCGGCCGGAGGCCGACCTCAACCAGTGGGCCGTCTCCACCGCCGGCATCGCGGACGACCTGGACGAGATGACCCGCCGCGCCGCCGCCGCGACGCCCGACCAGGTGGCCGCCATCGACGCCGCCGCCGAGGAGCTGGACGCGGTGCTGGAGACCGCGATCCGCGAGGACCTGCTGGTGCCGCACCGCTTCGGCGCCATGCGGGCGCTGGACTTCACCGTCACCCGCGTCGTGGAGCTGCTGGTCCACAGCGACGACCTGGCCCGCGCCACCGGCGTACCGGTGCGTCTTGACCGGCAGGCGCTGGCCATCACGGTCCGGGTGCTGGCCGACGCCCTCGCCGCGAAGGCGCCCGGCGCCTCCACCGAGCTGCGCGTCCCGCCCTTCGCCGCGGTCCAGTGCCTGCCCGGACCGCGTCACACACGCGGCACCCCGCCCAACGTCGTCGAGACCGACCCCCTGACGTGGGTACGCCTGGCCACCGGCCGTGCGACCTGGGCGGCGGCCACCGCGACCGGCCGCGTCAAGGCCTCCGGCGAACGGGCGGCACTGCTGGCCGACCAGCTCCCCGTCCTGGGCTGAGGCGCCTGAGGCGCCTGAGGCGCCGAGGAGCGGGCGGGTGGGGCGTGTCTCACACCCGCAGGGGTTCCCGCAGCATCCCCTCCCTGGCCTAGACTCGACCTGTGCCACGTGGTGACGGACGACTCAACCACGACCTCAGCCCCGGTTCCGCCGCCAGAGAGCAAGGCGAGCAAGGCCCCAGGGACGCCTGCGGCGTCTTCGGAGTCTGGGCCCCGGGTGAGGAGGTCGCCAAGCTCACCTACTTCGGGCTCTACGCCCTCCAGCACCGCGGCCAGGAATCCGCCGGTATCGCGGTGAGCGACGGCTCCAAGATCCTCGTCTTCAAGGACATGGGTCTGGTCTCGCAGGTCTTCGACGAGACCTCGCTGCGCTCGCTGACCGGCCACCTCGCCGTCGGCCACACCCGCTACTCCACGACGGGCGCCCCCACCTGGGAGAACGCCCAGCCCACCTTCCGCGCCACCGGCCACGGCTCCATCGCCCTCGGCCACAACGGCAACCTCGTCAACACCACCGAGCTCGCCGGCCTGGTGGCCGCGCTGCCCGGCGAGCGCCGCGCCACCACGGCCCCGGCCGCGACGAACGACACCGATCTCGTCACCGCCCTGCTCGCCGGCCAGACCGACGAGGACACCGGCGCCCCTCTGACCGTCGAGGAGGCCGCGCCGCGCGTGCTGCCCCAGGTCCAGGGCGCGTACTGCTTCGTCTTCATGGACGAGCACACCCTCTACGCCGCCCGCGACCCGCAGGGCATCCACCCGCTGGTCCTCGGCCGCCTGGAGCGCGGCTGGGTGGTGGCCTCCGAGACCGCCGCCCTCGACATCGTCGGCGCCTCCCTCGTCCGCGAGGTCGAGCCGGGCGAGCTGATCGCCATCGACGAGAACGGCCTGCGCTCCACGACCTTCGCGGAAGCAAAACCGCGCGGGTGCGTCTTCGAGCACGTCTACCTCGCCCGCCCCGACACCCACATCGCCGGGCGCAGCGTCTACCTCTCCCGCGTGGAGATGGGCCGCAGGCTCGCCGCCGAGGCCCCGGCCGAGGCCGACCTGGTGATAGCGACCCCGGAGTCCGGCACCCCGGCCGCCATCGGCTACGCCGAGGCCAGCGGCATCCCCTACGGCGCGGGCCTGGTGAAGAACTCCTACGTCGGCCGTACCTTCATCCAGCCGAGCCAGACCATCAGGCAGCTCGGCATACGGCTGAAGCTCAACCCCCTCAAGGAGGTCATCCGGGGCAAGCGCCTGGTCGTCGTCGACGACTCGATCGTGCGCGGCAACACCCAGCGCGCCCTGGTCCGCATGCTGCGCGAGGCGGGCGCCGCCGAGGTCCACGTCCGCATCAGCTCGCCGCCGATCAAGTGGCCGTGCTTCTTCGGCATCGACTTCGCCACCCGCGCCGAGCTGATCGCCAACGGCCTGTCGGTCGAGGAGATCGGCGCCTCGCTGGGCGCGGACTCGCTGGCGTACATCTCGCTGGACGGGATGACGGAGGCCACCACGATCGACAAGTCCCAGCTGTGCCGGGCCTGCTTCGACGGCGAGTACCCGATGGCCCTGCCCGACCCCGCCGGGCTCGGCAAGGACGTGCTGGAACAGCCGCACCGGCAGCCGCTGCCGCTGCTGGCCACCGGCGCGGGCGCCTCCGACGCGCTCCGCCGCCCGTAGCCGTCGTCCGCAGCCGTCCCGCAGCCCGTCCGCAGCCGTCCGTAACGAGAGAGTCCTCAGAATCCCCATGAACGACGACCAGGCACCCGGTGCCAGCTACGCCGCCGCCGGCGTGGACATCGCCGCGGGCGACACCGCCGTCGAGCTCATGCGCAAGTGGGTCGCCACCGCCCAGCGGCCCGAGAGCGTGGGCGGCCTCGGCGGCTTCGCCGGGCTCTTCGACGCCTCCGCCCTGAAGCGCTACCGCCGCCCGCTCCTCGCCTCCGCCACCGACGGCGTCGGCACCAAGCTGGCCATCGCCCAGCGGATGGACGTCCACGACTCCATCGGCCGGGACCTGGTGGCGATGGTCGTCGACGACCTGGTCGTCTGCGGCGCCGAACCCCTGTTCATGACCGACTACATCTGCGTCGGCAAGGTACGCCCCGACCGCGTCGCCGCGATCGTCAAGGGCATCGCCGAGGGCTGCGCGCTGGCGGGCTGCGCGCTCGTCGGCGGCGAGACGGCCGAGCACCCCGGGCTGCTAGGGCCCGACGAGTACGACGTGGCCGGGGCCGCGACGGGCGTGGTCGAGGCCGACGGCCTGCTGGGCCCGGACCGGGTCCGCGCGGGCGACGCCGTCCTGGCGCTCGGCTCGACGGGGCTTCACTCCAACGGGTACTCCCTGGCCCGCCACGTCTTCCTGGAGCGCGCCGGATGGGCGCTCGACCGGCGGGTCCCGGAGCTCGGCCGCACGCTGGGCGAGGAGCTGCTGGAGCCCACCCGCATCTACGCCCTCGACTGCCTGGCGCTCGCCGACGAGCCCGGGGTCCATGCGTTCGCCCACGTCACGGGGGGCGGGCTGGCGGGGAACCTCGCCCGCGTCATCCCCGCGGGGCTGGCCGCGCACATCGACCGCGGCTCGTGGACCCCGCCGCCGGTGTTCTCCGTTCTCGCAGGGCTCGGTGGAGTCGAGCGGGAGGAGATGGAGCGCACGTTCAACATGGGCGTCGGGATGGTGGCGGTGCTGCCGGTGGACGCGGTGGAGGCGGCGATGGCGGTTCTGGAACGCCGGGGCGTGCCCGCGTGGGTCGCGGGCGAGATCACCGCCCGCGACGACGCGAACGACGCCGAGGCCGTCACCCTGTCCGGCGACTACGCGGCCTGAGGCCCCAAGCCGAGGGCTCCGCCCCCGGACCCCGGCCGCCCACACCCCGGCACCCCACCCTGCGGTTGGGCGCCGTCGTGAGGTGCGGCTCCTTGGCC
>NZ_JBQQCA010000104.1:0-7312 GCF_052246635.1 Streptomyces sp. 6N223
CCCACCGTCCCCGCCGCCCGACACCTCAGGGAAAGCCATGGCATCCATACCATCTCCGGTCGCGGCGAAGCGCCGACCCGGCCGCAACGGCGTCCTGATCCTGCTCGGCCCGTTCATGCTCCTGTTCGCCCTCACCTACATCCTGCCGCTGCTCTACGCCGTCGGGCTGTCCTTCTTCCGCGAACGGTTCGAGGGCATCGGATGGGGCGGCCCGGAGCGCGTCTTCAGCTGGTTCGACAACTACACCCGGGCCCTGACGGACGAGGCGTTCCTCACCGGCGTCGGCCGCGTGCTGCTGTACGGCGGGGTGTACGTGCCGCTGCTGATCGTCCTCGCCACGGCGCTGGCGCTCGCGCTGGACTCGGCGCTGACCGTGGGCCGGCGCTTCTTCCAGGGCCTGCTGTTCCTGCCGCACATCGTGCCCGGCCTGATCGCCGCCATCATCTGGCTCTACCTCTACACGCCGGGCCTGAGCCCGATCATCGACGGCTTCGCGGACCTGGGCTGGCACATCGACTTCCTCGGCGGCGACAACGTCCTGTTCTCCATCGTCAACATCGCCATCTGGGGCGCGCTCGGCTTCAACGTGATCCTGATCTTCGTCGGCCTGCAGGCCATTCCGCGCACGATCACCGACGCCGCGCGGATCGACGGCGCCGGGGAGTGGCGTATCGCGCTCAGCGTCAAGCTGCCGCAGGTCGTGCCGACGGTCCTGGTGGCCACGCTGTTCACCATCATCGGCGCCCTGCAGCTCTACACGGAGCCCATGCTGCTGCGCACCTCGGGCGAGACCGTCATCGACAACACCTGGACGCCGAACATGATGGCGTACTCCGCCGCCTTCAACAGCAACGACTACCACTACGCGGCGACGGTCTCCGTGCTGATCGCCGTGCTGGCCGGCGTGCTCTCCTTCGCCGTCACCAGATTCGTCAGCAGAAGGGGACTGCGATGACGCTCCTGGGACCCGCTCGCACACCGGCCCGGCGCGGGCGGCCCGCCGGCCCCGCGCCGCGCGCCGCCGGCACGGGCGGGGGCATGCCGTGGTGGCTGCGCCGCTCGACGACGACGGTCCTGTGCGCCCTCGCCGGCGTCTACACGCTGCTGCCGCTGACGTGGCTGCTGTTCGCCGTCACCAAGACGCTGCCGGAGCTGTACAGCGGCAACGGCTTCTCCCCCTCCGCCGGCTTCCACGTCGTCGACAACCTGCGCGACCTGTTCGCCGAGGACGACGGCGTCTTCGGCCGCTGGCTGCTGAACACCGCCGTCTACGCCGTCGGCGGCGCGCTGGTCGCCACCCTGCTGTCCGTGGCCGCGGGCTACGCGTTCGACAAGTTCACCTTCCGCGGCAAGGAGAAGTGGTACGCCGTGGTGATCGCCGGCGTCCTCGTCCCCCACACGGCGATTGTCGTCCCGCTGTACCTGATGATGTCGAACCTCCAGATGACGGACACCATCTGGTCCGTTCTCATCCCCGTGATGGTGAACCCCTTCGGGGTCTACCTGGCGCGGGCGTACTCCTCCGGCGCCATCTCCAGCGAACTCCTCGAAGCCGCCCGGATCGACGGCGCGGGCGAGGTGCGGACCTTCTTCTCCGTCGGCCTGCGGATGATGGCCCCGGGCGCCGTGACGATCTTCCTCGTCCAGTTCATCGCCATCTGGAACAACTTCCTCCTCCCCATGGTGATGATCACGGACAACGATCTCTTCAGCGTGGCGCAGGGCCTGTTCACCTGGAACTCCGCCGTGAGCCAGAACCCGGAGTACACGCGCCTGGTCGTCGTCGGCTCGGCCGTGACCACGCTCCCGCTGCTCCTGCTCTTCATCCCGCTGCAGCGCTGGTGGCGCACCGGGCTGGCGGAGGGCGGCCTCAAGTGACGCCGGAATTTACGGAATCTTTAATGATGCTGCGGATACATTAATTACTTCCTGAGGCAAAAAAAGTCCGTGGGGCTGGGGCATCTTCGTCGATCAAGGAGATTCCCGTGCGCCTCTTACGGACCAGCGTCCTGCTGCGGCGCTCCGCCACGGCGTTAGCCGGCGCGGCGCTGCTCGCCCCCCTCGCCCTCGCCTCGACCGCCGGCGCCGCCGGACGCCAGGCGGGCCCGGCCCTCGTGCCGCTGGCCGCGCCGGAGCCCGGCGCGTTCGTCACCCAGCCCGGCCCGCTCCAGGCGCCCACCCTCACCACCACGACGACGGGCCAGGAAGACCCGGGGCAGCTGCTGGCCACCCCGGGAAACGCGGGCACCGGCTTCGGGGTTGCCGCCATCTACGACAACAGCGGCCAGGTCATCTGGCAGTGGGAGGGCAACTTCTACAACCTCGAAGCCATCACCTACCAGGGCCAGCCGGCCCTGGTCCTGTACGACACCGGCCGCGGCGCGCACGTCGTGCTGGACCAGGCGTACAGCGAGATCGCCACCATCGCGATGAAGAACGGCCAGCCGACGGACGGCCACGACATCGAGTTCAGCCCCGACGGCTCCCGGGTCCTGGTCCAGGGCTGGGCCCGGACGCAGACCGACCTCAGCCCGTGGGGCGGCTCGGCCAGCGCGACCGTCCTCAACCCGGTGATCCAGGAGCAGGTCGTGGGGACCGGCGAGGTCACCTTCGAGTGGAGCGCGCTGGACCACGTCTCGCCCGACGAGACCACGGAGTCGCTGACGAGCGGCTTCGGGGACCTGTTCCACTCGAACTCGCTGGAGTACGACGAGGACGGCGACATCCTCGTCAGCTTCCGCAACACCAGCACCGTCTACAAGATCGACATCGCCACCGGCGACATCGTCTGGCGGTTCGGCGGCGAGCAGAGCGACTTCACCTTCGCCGGCGGCACCGCCGACATGCCGAGCTACCAGCACGACGCGCGGCGCCTGCCGGACGGCTCGCTGTCGGTCTTCGACAACGGCAACAGCCGCAGCCCCCAGGAGTCCCGGGGCGCCACGTACACCCTCGACGAGTCGTCCATGACGGCCACGCTCACGCAGGAGCTGCGGGCCGACCCGGCGGCGTACTCCCCCTTCATCGGCAACAACCGGCAGGTGGACAACGGCAACCAGCTCGTCTCCTACGGCACCACCGGCCGCATGGTCGAGTTCAGCGGGACGGAGCAGGTCTTCACCGGCGCCTTCGCCTCGGGCTGGTCGTCGTACCGCACCGAGCGCGCCGACTGGTCGGCCACGCCCGCCGCCCCGCCCGACGTGGTCGTGGGCGAGGCCGGCGAGGACGGCGGGCGCACGCTGCACGTGAGCTGGAACGGCGCCACCGAGGTGGACGGCTGGCGCGTCGAGGCCGGCCCGAGCCAGGAGGAGCTGACCCCGCTGGGCGTCACTCCGAAGACCGGCTTCGAGACGGCGGCCGAGGTCTTCGCGCCCGAGGACGCGGACGTCTTCCGCGTCACCGCGCTCGACGCGACGGGAGACCCGCTGGGCAGCGGCGTCCTCAACGCCTCCTGACCGCGCGACAGAATCACCCGGAATCACCGAGTTCCCCCGGCCGCCCCGTCGCCGCTCACCATCCGGCGGCGGAGCGGCAGTTATCCGGCCGGAACGCCGGGCGCCGTGCCGTCGGCGTTCCGTCAATGCTGGGGAAATACTCTGCTCACGGCCGCTTTCACCTGCTCCGCCTCCGCCCGGGAAGGAATTCCGAACGCCTGCCAGAGGCTTCCCGGGCCCCCGCCGCCGCGCCCGAAGGCGAGGAGCGTCCAGGGATCCCGCGCCCGCCGACGGGCCCATGATCTCCGCGTTCGCACATCACGATCTGTTTTTCGGCGATCTCCGCTGTGACCTGAAAAGTTTTAGGCTGATACTTGCCGCCACTCCGTCACTCCTGCTGAGAAAATAACCGCGCACCGTTGCCGGTGGGGAAGGCATCATGTTTCGACGCGCGCATGTGAAGGAAATGCGCGCAAAGTTCCGGAAATATAGTTACCGCGTGCTGAAATGCATCGTGACCCCGGGAGGAAAGCATGACCCAGTTAACTCGGCGATCGTTACTCGGCGGGCTCGTCGCGGCCGGCGCCGGAACGCTCCTGCCCGGCACGGCGCAGGCGAACGCCCCGACGACCGCGTCGTCCGGCCCGGTCGGCCATCGCACCGCCACGGCCACGGCGCCGCCACCGGCGGCGTTCCGGCCACTCCAGCAACAGCCACCGCAGCTCGACATCCTGACCCGCCAGCCCGGCACCGCGCCCGGGCTCCTCTTCCTCACGCCGCAGGGCTTCGCCGCGCCGGACTCGCCGCGCGGCCCCCAGATCGTCGACGACGAGGGCCGCATGATCTGGTTCCGTCAGGTCCCCAACGGCACCTTCACCACCGACTTCCGCGTGCAGAGCTACCAGGGGCAGCCGGTGGTGACCTGGTGGGAGGGGACGGTCGGTGCCGGCGGCATCGGCAGCGGCATGGGCTACATCGCCGACAGCACCTATCAGGTCATCGCCACCGTCCAGACCCCCGACGCCGGGGCGACGCTCGACATGCACGAGTTCCTGATCACGCCGTCGGACACGGCGCTGGTCATCAGCTTCCGGGACGTGCCGCACGACCTCACCCCCGTCGGCGGGCCCCAGAACGGCACCGCCATCGACTGCGTGGTCCAGGAGATCGACATCGCCACCGGCCAGGCGGTCCTCGACTGGCACGGCATCGACCAGGTGCCCGTCGAGGAGGCCGACGTCGACTACCCCGGCTCCTCCGCGCCGTTCGACTACCTCCACGTCAACGCCGTCTCCCTCGACGGCGACGGCAACCTCCTCATCTCCGGCCGCCACACCAGCACCATCTACAAGGTCGACCGCGTAACGGGCGAGATCCTCTGGCGCCTGGGCGGCAGCAACAGCGACTTCGAGCTCGGCGCCGGCGCCCGCTTCACCGGCCACCACGACGGGCAGAGCGAGGGCGGCAACGTCTACCGCCTCTTCGACAACGGCACGCAGATCGCCCGCCAGTCCTCCTCCCGCGTCGTGTGGATCGAGACGGACCCGGAGCTGGGCACCGCCACGCTGCTGGACGAGGTGGCCCACCCTGAGATGCTGTCGGCCCTGGCCGAGGGCAACGCCCAACGGCTGCCCAACGGCAACACCATCGTCAGCTGGGGCGCGGCCAGCCGCGTCTCGGAGTTCGGGCCGGACGGCACCCTGCTGCTCGACGGAGCGTTCCCGCAGGGCATCAGCAGCTACCGGGCGTACCGCATGGAGTGGCAGGGGCAGCCGGCCGGCGACCCCGAGGTGGCTGTGGACGCGGCGGCCGGCGAGGTCCACGCGATCTGGAACGGCGCCACCGGCGTCGCCGCCTGGCGCGTGCTCGCCGGCGAGTCCGAGGCCCGCCTCCGCCCCGTGGCTCGGGCCCCCTGGAACGGGCTCGACACCGCCGTGCCGCTGCCGGCGTCCGCCCGGCGCGGCACCGGCTGCCTCCAGGTCCAGGCCCTGGACCACCGCGGCCGGCTGCTCGGCGCCTCGCCGGTCAGGGCGTTGGCCGATGCCCGGGCCGGGGCGGTGTGAGCGCGATGGCTGCCACGGCGCACGCGCGCATCGTGGAGGTCGCCTTCCGGGCCCCTCCCCTGGCCAAGATGGCGGACTTCGTCACCATGATGGCGGCCGAGGAGGGCGGGGAGCACTTCGAACCGGTCATCGACAACGCCCAGATCGCCACCAAGGGGATGGCCGTGGACGTCCCGCTCGAGGACCCCCGGCTGTGGCCGACCAAGCAGCGGATGAGCCGCAGCCTCGTCGAGGCCCGACGGCTCGGCAGGGAGACCATCTCCGAGGTCCTGGGCCGGACGGGCCTGCGCCCCGAGGACGTCGGGCTGCTGGCCACCGTCACGACCACGACCCACTCCCTCCCCGGACTCGACTCGCTCGCCTCCCAACTGGGCATGCGCGACGACGTCCAGATCCTCTCGCTGGGCCCCATGGGCTGCTACGCCGCGCTGCCTGCCCTGTCCACCTGCGCCAACTGGGTGAGGGTCCATCAGCGGGCCGCGGTGCTGCTGGCGGTCGACCTCTTCTCGCCCCACGTCCAGCCGCCCCCCTACGACAAGGAGGCCGCGATCATCTTCACGCTGTTCGGCGACGGCGCGGCCGCCGCGGTGCTGCGCCCGGCGACGCCGGGACTCCCGGGCGTGGACGTCATCGACGGCGAACAGCTCACCGACACGACCGCCGCCGCCGATCTGCAGGTGCACTTCAGCGACCTGGGCATGCGCATCACGCTGAAGCCGTCGTTGCCGGATGTCGTCGCCTCGTCCGTCGCCATGCCGGTCAAGGCGCTGCTCGACCGCCACGGCCTCACGCTGGACGACATCACCTGGTGGGCGGTGCACCCGGGCGGGCGCAAGATCCTCGACCGGGTCGAGGAGGTGCTCGACCTCCCGGAGAGTTCGGTGGCCGTCGCCCGCTCCGCGATGCGCGAGTTCGGCAACACCGCCTCTCCGGCCGTGCTCGGCGTGCTGGAGCGGCTGCAGGCCGGCAGCCCGCTCCCGCCCGGGCAGCACGGGGTCGCCCTCGCCTTCGGCCCGGGCGCCACGATCTGGGCCCTGCTGCTGCGGGGCGCGTGAGCGCGCACCCCGCCCGCCTTCCGCGACAGAAGGAAACGAAGGAAACGACATGCTTGAAGTCTTCGGTGCCGGCGCCGGGCGCACCGGCACCATGTCCCTCAAGACGGCCCTCGACATGCTCGGCTTCGGCCCGTGTCACCACATGCTGCACATGCTGGAGCAGACCGAGGACATCCCCCGGTGGGAGAAGGTGGCCTCCGGCCAGGACATTTCCTGGTCCGAGGTCTTCGCCGGCTACCGGTCGAGCGTGGACTGGCCGGGAGCCCGGTACTGGCGCGAGATCACGGCCGCCTTCCCGGAGGCGAAGGTGATCCTCACCGTGCGGGATCCGGAGAGCTGGTACGACAGCGTCAGCAACAGCATCTACCCGGCGGCCATGGCGGCGCCCCCGCCCGGCGCGCCCCCGACGTTCGCGCGGCTGCGGGAGATGTCGCTGAAGGTGGTCTGGGACGGCCTCTTCGGCGGGCGCTTCGCCGACAAGGACCACGCGATGCGGGTCTTCACGGAGAACAACGACGCGGTGAAGCGGGAGATCGACGCCGACCGCCTGCTGGTCTTCGAGGTCGGCCAGGGCTGGGAGCCGCTCTGCGCGTTCCTCGGCGTGCCCGTGCCGGACGAACCCTTCCCGCGCAGCAACGACCGCGAGCAGTTCGCCTCCCTGGTCAGGGAGCACAGCACGCGGGCGCCGTCGTGACCTCCTGACGTCCCGACATCCCGACCCGGAGCTCACGGGGCCGTGTGGCGGGGGGGTGGGGAGCCT
>NZ_JBQQCA010000105.1:0-7153 GCF_052246635.1 Streptomyces sp. 6N223
GTTACGCCTCGCGCGCGGCGCGGATGTGCGCCGCCAGGGCCTCGGGCGTGGGGGCCTCGAAGAGGTCCGCCAGCTTCACGGTCGCGCCGAGGGTCTGCTCGACCTCCTGCACGAGCCGCGCGCCCAGCAGCGAGTGGCCGCCGTGGGTGAAGAAGTTGGCGTCGGGGGCGATGTCGTCCCGGTCCAGCAGCTGCTGCCACAGCTCCACCAGGCTCCGCACCAGCTCGTCGGCGGGCGCGTCGGCGGCGTCCGCTCCGTCGTCCCCGGCGGCTCCGGCCGGGGCCCGGGAGGCGTGGGCCGCGGCCTCCTCCCCCGTGGCACCGCGCCCGGCCGCCGCCACGCGGCCGCGCGCCAGTTCCTCCAGCGCCAGGTAGTCGACCTTCTCGTTGGCGTTGGTGGGCAGCGCGTCCACGACCACGAAGTCCTGCGGGATCGCCGCCCGCGGGATCTCGGCGCGGGCGTAGTCCCACAGCTCGGCGGCCAGGTCCGATGCGCCGGCTCCGAGGGCGTTGGCCTCGACGAACGCCACCAGCCGCCCGTCGGCGCTGCGGTCGCCGACCACCACGGCCGCGGCGCCCCGCACCCCCGGGTGGCCGAGCAGCGTGGCCTCGATCTCGCCCAGCTCGATGCGGTTGCCGCGCAGCTTCACCTGCCGGTCGGCCCGCCCGGACAGCTCCAGCGTGCCGTCCGGCAGCCACCGGCCGGTGTCGCCGGAGCGGTAGAACCGGCCGTAGCGCGGGTGGTCGCCGAACCGCTCGGCGTTCAGCTCCGGCCGCCCGTGGTAGCCGAGGGACACGCCGTGGCCGGCGATGCAGACCTCGCCCCGCACGCCGACGGGCAGTTCGCGGCCGTCGGGGGCCAGCACCATCATGCGGGTGTTCCAGATCGGGCCGCCGACGCTCATCCGCTCGCCCTGGTCGGCCGGGATGACGCCCCACGTGCACCAGGTGGTGGTCTCGGTCGGCCCGTAGGCGTTGATGACCTCGCAGCCGGCGGCCAGCAGCCGCCTGGCGAGGGTGACCGGGACCGGCTCGGCGCCGGTGACGACGCGCCGGCCCGCCAGCCGGTCGGCGACCTCGTCCAGCACCATCCGCAGCGTGGTGGGCGTGGCCTGAATGATGCCCGGCTCGTGGCGGTCGATCAGCTCGCGCAGCACGCGGCCGTCGGTGCGGGCCTCGTCGGGAGCGATCACGATGCGGCCGCCGGAGTACAGCGGCACGTAGTGCTCCAGGTTGGCCATGTCGAAGGCGAACGTCGTCATCCACAGCGTCGCGTCCGCGGGCGTGGCCCGCAGGCGGTGGGTGTAGTCGGCGGCGATGTTGGAGATGGCGCGGTGCGGTATCAGCGCGCCCTTGGGCCGGCCGCTGGAGCCGGAGGTGTAGATCAGGTACGCGCACGCCTCCGGGTCGATAGGGGTGACCAGGGGGGCGGGCGGGGCCTGTTCACCGGCCCGCTCCCCGGCGTTCGGCCCGGCGTCGCGACCGGCGTTGCTCCCGGCGTCGGGGATGCGCGCCAGCGGCAGCCGCGTCAGCTCCCGCTCCAGGCCCGGCAGGTCGAGCTCCCGGTCGGTCGCCACCGCCCGTGCCCCGGAGTCGGTGAGCAGGTACGTCACACGCTGCGCCGGGTGCTCGGGGTCCACCGGCAGGTAGGCCGCGCCGGCCAGCCAGACGCCCAGGACCGTCGCCACCAGCTCCGGGGAGCGGGCGGCGGCGATGGCGACGATGTCGCCCGGGACGACGCCGGAGGCGGCGAGGGCGTCGCGGGTCGCCACGGCGGCGTCCCACAGCTGCCGGTAGCCGACCTCCCGGTCCCCCTGCTGCACCGCCACCGCCCGGGGGCTGTTCCCGGCGTGGCGGTGGACGGCCTCCAGCACGTTCGCCGGATCGAACTCGCGGGCGGTGTCGTTGGCCGCGTCGATCACGGCCCGGTCCTCCTCGCTCCACAGCAGCAGCTCGCCGGTGGGCCGGTCGGCGTTCGCCTCGCCGGCCGCGCCCAGCGTGGCCAGCAGCGCCTCGTAGCGCAGCAGCAGCGCCCGCGCGTCGGCGTGGTCCAGCTTCTCCGTGGAGTAACGGGCGGTGACCTGGATCTCGGCCCGGGAGGAGGCCACGAAGAACTCCAGGTCGAACTTGCTGTACCCGTTCTCCACCACCACCGGCCAGGCCCGCTGCCCGCCGATGGCGAAGACCGTCATCTCCAGCTGCGGGAAGTAGTTGAACAGGTGGCGGCACAGCCGGTTGCGCCACGAGGACGAGGCGCGCGGCACCAGCTCGGAGATGCTGTCCACCGGCACTCCGACATGCTTGAGCGCGCCGAAGTAGGTGTCGCGGGCGGAGCGGACCAGGCTGCGGAAGTCCGTGGCCGGATCGACCAGGAGCCGCAGCGGCAGCACGTTGGTGTGGTGCCCCACGGCGCGCGGCGCCTCGCGCGGCCGGACGCTGACGGGCGAGCCGACGGTGATGTCGGGGCCGGCGCCGTGAGCCGCCAGCAGCAGGTTGAACGCCGCCAGCAGCACCACGGCCTCCGGCGCGCGCAGCTCCCGCTGCAGCCGGTGGACGATCTCCCGCGTCTCGGGCGACAGCACGTGAACGACCTGGTCGCCCCTCAGGGTGGGGTCGGCCGCGTCGGGCTGTCCGCACCACAGGTCCAGGTGGCCGGGGTCGAAGTCCTCCAGCTGCTCGCGCCAGAAGGCGAGGCTCTCGGCCGGCGGCTCGGGTTCGTGGAAGGCGGCGACGGGCTCCAGCAGCGCCGCGGGCGGCGCGCCGCCGTCCACGATGCCCTCGTACGCCGCCACCAGCTCCTCCATCAGGGCGGTGCCGGAGATGATGTCGTACACCAGGTGGTGGAAAGCCAGGCACACCACGTCCCCGTCGGGGTGGTGGAAGAGGCCGGCCCTCAGCAGCGGGCGGCCGTCGAAGACGAACCGCTGGTTCAGGTAGGGCCGCAGGGCCAGGCCGAGCTCCTCGCCCACCTCCGGCGTCGCGGGGGTGATCTTCTCGGCCCGGTCGAACTCCTCGATCGCGACGGTGAACTCCTCGGGCGCGACGACGCCCTTCATCAGCTCCGCGCCCGTCGCGAAGTACACGGTGCGCAGCACCTCGTAGCGGCGCACCAGCGTCGCCAGGGCCTCGTCCAGCGCGGGCGCGCTGAGCCGCCCCTCGACGCGGAACGCCAGCGCCAGGTTGTTGGGTGTGCTTTCCGGAACCAGCCTTTCCAAGAGCCACATGGCCTCTTCTTTTCGGGTGGCCACGGAAAGTTCACGAATGGATCGCGTGGTGGACTTCGCTGCCTGTCCCAATGGGTCCCTCCAGAGCAGGCCAGATGACTTTCGACGATTTGATACTTTCCGCAGCACGATACGAGGCCCTTGGTAGCGGCGGAACCCCTAATCGGGAGGGCCCATTTACGCCGCGCGACGGCACCCCTAAGGGTGGGTAGGGGTAATGGAGGGGTACGGGCGTTCAGACCGCTCACCTAGGCTGAACCGGGCCCATCGCGATGCTGGGCCAGCACCACCGACTCGTATCCCTCGCATCCCTCGTATCCCTGGTAACCGGAGTGACGATGATCGAATCAGGCACCGAATCCGGCGCGTGGAAGTCCCTGGCCGACGGCGATATTACGAAGGGAATAACGCTCGCGGTCGATTTCGACACGACCGGGCGTCACGAGGCCCGCTTCGCCGACCTGGTGGCCAACCTCCAGACCAGCGTCAGCGTCTGGGAGACCGTCCCGCCGGCCGCCGGCAGCAGCGCGGCCGGCTCCGGCGCCGGCTACGTCGACCACTGGACGACGCCGATCGAGCAGTCCCGCCCGCAGGTCAACGCCGTCTTCGGGTTCTGCGGCGGCGCGGTGTACGCCGCCAAGCTGTCCGAGCGCATCAGCGAGTGGCAGCCCACCCAGCCGCTGCTGGTGCTCTTCGACCCCGAGCTGTCCACCTCCCAGACCCTCATCTGGCAGTTCCACAAGGTCATCGGCTTCCTCTCCTCGGTGATCTCCCCCGAGCTGGTCGCCCAGGCCCGGGAGATGGGCCAGCGCGCCTACGACGAGATCGGCGAGGTCAGGGCCCTGCAGGACGAACTCATCCGGCTGATGCGGGAGTTCGGCGAGCCCGCCCTGGTCAGCGCCGGGCTGGACGAGACGCGGCGCGAGGAGCTCTACGCCGTCTTCAACTCCTTCCTCAGCTACCTGGCCGCGGCCAGCGAGATCGACCCGCTCGCCGAGTGGCGCTACGCCACCGCCTACAGCTCCACCAGCCCGCTGAGCGGCCTCAACGCCATGCGCAGCGCCGGCCTGGAGATCACCGTCGGCCGCGAGATCCCCGTCGACGTCGACCACGCCACGATGCTGGCCGACAAGGACCTCGCGCTCGCCGTCACCGATCTCCTCGACTCCTGACGCGCCCGGACGCGGCACGACCCCTGCCACGACTTGCCACGACCCGCCACGACCCGCGACAACGCACCACCTGCCGACCACCTGGAGGTCCGGGACAGCGATGCCCACCATGACGGCCTACCTGCCCCCCGCCACCGACGTGCCCACGGGCAGCACCCGGCTGCTCTGCTTCCACCACGCCGGCGGCGCCGCCTCGGCGTTCGGCGACTGGCAGCGCCGCCTCGGCCCGCACGTGACGGTGCTGCCCGTCCAGCTCCCAGGCCGGGAACGCCGGGCGGCCGATCCCCGCTTCACCGACATCGACGCCCTCGTCACCGACCTCGACCGCTCCCTGGAGCCGGCGCTGGACGGGCCGTTCGCGTTCTACGGCCACAGCATGGGCGCCCTGGTGGCCTACCGCCTCGCCCTGCTGCGCGCGCAGCGCGGGCGCAGCCTGCCGAACCGCCTGATGGTCGGCGCCTACCCGCCGCCGCACCTGCGGGCGCCCATCACCGAGGCGCTGCGGCTGACGGACCAGGAGCTCACCCAGTGGCTGGGCGGCATCGGCGGCATGTCCGAGCTGGTCATGCGCTACCCCGACTGGGTCAGGGCGGCCCTGGAGCTGACCCGCGACGACCTGCGGGTCTGCCAGAGCCACGACCCGGCCACCGCCGCCCGGCCGCTGAGCTGCCCCATCGACGTCTTCGCCGGCCGCGACGACCCGCTGCTGCCGCTGGACCGCGTGTACGGCTGGGAGCGTCACACGACGGTGGGATGCCGCGTGCACCCCATGCCGGGCGGCCACTTCTTCATCCAGGAGTCGGCCGACGTCTTCCTGCGCACCATCGGCTCGCTGCTCTTCCCGGCCCTCCGCTCGGTTTAGCGGGTTTGGCCGGTTCAGCCGCCACCAGCCGGTTTGCCGCCGGTTTAGCGAGACTTCAGCGCGGCTTTCGACGCACTTATCCGCGCACCTGTCGACACGCTGCTCAACGCCCCGTTCGGCCCGCCTCCCCCGGCGGGCCGTTCGCGTTCCCGGCTTTAGAGGCCATTAAGTGACCTGTTAGCCGCGTGCCCGAGGATCGACCAAGCTGCTGATTATCTGGGGGAATTCGTGACCAACGCCGTGGGGAATTCATGACCAAGGACGCTGTCGCCGTCGTCGGACTTTCCTGCCGCCTCCCGCAGGCTCCCGATCCACGGGCCTTCTGGGACCTTCTCCGCCGTGGCGGAAGCGGCATTACCGCCTCACCCGAGGACCGCTGGGGCACGGGCGTCGAATTGCCGCCCGGCGGCTTCCTGGACCGCATCGACACCTTCGACGCGGCGTTTTTCGGCATCTCCCCGCGCGAGGCCGCGCTCATGGACCCCCAGCAGCGGCTCATGCTGGAACTGGCCTGGGAGTCCCTCGAGGACGCCGGCCTGCCGCCGGGCTCCCTCCACGGCAGCCAGACCGGCGTCTTCGTCGGCGCCATCGCCAGCGACTACGCCACCCTGCTGTATCAGCGGGGCGCGGGCGCCATCACCCCGCACACCGTCACCGGCCTCAACCGGGGCATCATCGCCAACCGCGTCTCCTACGCCCTCGGGCTGCACGGCCCCAGCCTCACCGTGGACGCCGCCCAGTCCTCGGCGCTGGTCGCCGTCCACATGGCGTGCGAGAGCCTGCGCGGCGGCGAGTCCGAGCTGGCCATCGCCGGCGGCGTCAACCTCATCCTGGCGCCCGAGAGCACCCAGAGCCTGACCAGCTTCGGCGGCCTGTCCCCGGAGGGCGTCAGCTACACCTTCGACGCCCGCGCCAACGGCTACGTGCGCGGCGAGGGCGGCGGCGCCGTGGTGCTCAAGCCCCTGGAGCGGGCGCTGGCCGACGGGGACCGCGTCTACTGCGTGATCCGCGGCTCGGCCGTCAACAACGACGGCGCCACCGGCGGCCTGACCGTGCCCAGCCCGGACGCCCAGGAGCGGGTGCTGCGAGCGGCGTACGCCCGCGCCGGCATCGCCCCGGAGCGGGTCGGCTACGTCGAACTCCACGGCACCGGAACGCCCGTCGGCGACCCGATCGAGGCGGCGGCCCTGGGCGCCGCCCTCGGCTCGGCGCGCCCGAACGGCTCCCCGCTGCTCGTCGGCTCCGCCAAGACGAACGTCGGCCACCTGGAGGGCGCCGCCGGGATCGTCGGCCTGCTGAAGGCCGCGCTGAGCATCGAGCGGGGAGAGATCCCCCCGAGCCTCAACTTCGCCACGCCGCACCCCGACATCGACCTGGAACGCCTCAACCTCCGCGTGCAGACGCAGCTCGGCCCGTGGCCGGCGGAGACGGAGAACGACGGGCCGCGCTGGGCGGGCGTGTCGTCGTTCGGCATGGGCGGCACCAACTGCCACGTGGTGCTGGAGTCGGCGCCGCTCCCCGCACCCGGTGAGGCGGGCCGGGTGTCGGCGCCGTGGGTCCTGTCGGCGAGAAGCGAGACCGCGCTGCGCGCCCAGGCGCGCCGGCTCCGGCGGTTCGTGACGGATCACCCGGAGGCCGATCCGGCGGATGTGGCGTACTCGCTGACGACCGGGCGGACGCACTTCGAGCACCGCGCCGTCGTGCTGGCGGCGTCGGAGGACCGGGCCGGGGCGCTGCGGGCGTTGGCTGCGGGTGAGCCGCATGCGGATCTGGTCACGGGCAGTGTGGTGGCGGGGAAGACGGTGTTTGTGTTTCCCGGGCAGGGTTCGCAGTGGCCGGGCATGGGCCAGCACCTCATGGCCACCGAGCCGGTCTTCGCCGACCACATCCAGGCCT
>NZ_JBQQCA010000106.1:0-6337 GCF_052246635.1 Streptomyces sp. 6N223
CGCGTTGGGGGTGGAGAGGTACCAGTCGACCGTCAGGCCCTGGGCGTGTCCTTCGGCGAGGGCGTGGGGGAATCGGTCGCCGTGGTCGCGGCGAAGGGTGCCAAGGACGGCGGCCGGCTGGTCGTCGAGGGTGTGCTGGATGCCGATGGTCAGGACGGGGTGAGGGCTGGCCTCGATGAAGTGGCGGTAGCCGTCGTGGTGCAGGAGCTCCACCGTGTCCTGGAAGCGGACTTGCTGGCGGAGGTTGGTGTACCAGTAGTCGGCGGTGAGGGTGGTGGTGTCGATGGGCTCGATGGTGACGGTGGAGTAGAAGTCGATGGATGTCTGGGTGGGGGTGATGCCGTCGAGGGCTTCGAGGATCGCTTCGCGCAGGGTTTCGATGTGGGGGCAGTGGGAGGCGTAGTCGACGGGGATTTTGCGGGCGCGGATGTCGCGGGCCTGGCAGTCGGCTACGAGTTTGTCGATGGCCTGGGGCGTGCCGGAGACGACGGTTGAGGTGGGGCCGTTGAGCGCGGCGATGTGTACCTCCTCGCTCAGCAACGCCTCGACCTGGTCGGCGGGGAGGGGGAGGGAGGCCATGGCGCCGGTGCCCGCGAGGGCGGTGATGGCTTTGGCGCGCAGCAGCACGGCTTTGGCCGCGTCCTCAAGGTTGAGCGCTCCGGCGGTGTAGGCGGCGGCGATCTCGCCCTGGGAGTGGCCCACGACGGCGTCGGGGGTGACGCCGTGGTGCTGCCAGAGTTTGGCCAGGCCGGTCATGACGGCGAAGAGGACGGGCTGGATGACGTCGACCCGTTCCAGCAGGGCCGGGTCCGGCTGGGTCAGGAGCTGGGTGAGGTTCCAGTCGTCTGCGTAGGGCGTGAAGGCCTCGGCGCAGGCGTGGATGTGGTCGGCGAAGACCGGTTCGGTGGCCATCAGGTGCTGTCCCATGCCCGGCCACTGCGAGCCCTGACCAGGGAAGACGAACACCTTCTTGCCGGCGATGGCGGTGCCGGTGGCCAGGTGCGGGTGGGGCTCGTCGGCGGCGAGCGCGGCTAGGGCCTCGGCGTTGAACGCCACCGCCCGGTGCTCGAACCGCGTGCGGCGGAGCAGCGCGTGAGCCGTCGCCAGCCGGTCGTCCGCGCCAACGCCGAGCAGGCGGCCCGCCTGCTCCCGCACGGCCTGCGGCTCCTTCGCGGACAACACCCACGGCACCGGCCGCTGGTCTGCCTCCGGCGCCTCTTCCGCCGGCTTCTCCGGGGACTGCTCCAGGATGATGTGGGCGTTGGTGCCGCTGATGCCGAAGGAGGAGACGGCGGCCCGGCGCGGGTGCCCGTTGGCCTCCCAGGGCTGGGCGTCGGTCAGCAGCGCGACCGCGCCCGCCTCCCAGTCGATGTGGGCCGAGGGGGCGTCGACGTGCAGGGTCTGCGGCAGCATGCCGTTCCGCATCGCCATGACCATCTTGATCACGCCGCCGATGCCCGCCGCCGCCTGCGTGTGGCCGATGTTGGACTTCAGCGAGCCGAGCCACAGCGGCCGGTCCTCCGGCCTGCCCTGCCCGTAGGTCGCGAGCAGCGCCTGCGCCTCGATCGGGTCGCCCAGCTCCGTTCCCGTGCCGTGGGCCTCCACGACGTCCACGTCGGCGGTGCCGAGGCGGGCGTCGGCCAGGGCCTGCCGGATCACGCGCTGCTGCGAGGGCCCGTTCGGCGCGGTCAGGCCGTTGCTGGCGCCGTCCTGGTTGACCGCCGAGCCGCGCACGACCGCGAGCACCCGGTGGCCGTTGCGGCGGGCGTCCGACAGCCGCTCCAGCAGCACCAGGCCCACGCCCTCGCTCCAGCCGGTGCCGTCGGCCGACGCGGCGAACGCCTTGCACCGCCCGTCGGGCGACAGCCCCCGCTGCCGGCTGAACTCGGTGAACATCGTCGGCGCCGACATCACCGTCACGCCGCCGCTGACCGCCATCGCGCACTCGCCGCGCCGCAGCGCCTGCGTGGCCAGGTGCAACGCCACCAGCGACGACGAGCACGCCGTGTCCACCGTCACCGCCGGGCCCTCGAAGCCGTAGGTGTACGACAGGCGGCCGGCGGCGACGCTCGTGGTGTTGCCGGTGCCGATGTAGCCCTCGTAACCCTCCGGAAGCTGCGGCAGCCGCGCCACGTAGTCCTGCGCGATGACGCCCGCGAACACGCCCGTCTGGCTGCCGCGCAGCGATGCCGGGTCGATCCCGGCGTTCTCGAACATCTCCCAGGAGGTCTCCAGCAGCAGCCGCTGCTGCGGGTCCATGGCCGCCGCCTCACGCGGCGAGATCCCGAAGAAGTCGGCGTCGAAGAGGTCGGCGTCGTTCAGGAACCCGCCCGCCTTGGCGTACGTCTTGCCGGGCTTGCCGGGCTCCGGGTCGTAGATGGCGTCCACATCCCAGCCGCGCCCGTCGGGGAAAGGGGAGATCGCGTCACGGCCCTCGGCCACCAGCCGCCACAGATCCTCCGGCGAGGCGACGCCGCCGGGGTAGCGGCAGGCGATGCCCACGATCGCGATCGGCTCGGCGTCCGTCGCCTCGCCGTCCCCCGACCCCGTCCGCGCGACGGCTGTGGCGGGCGTGGCGGGCGTGGCGGGCGTGGCGGCGGCAGCGGCCTCGCCCAGCTCGGGCAGCAGCCGCTCCCCGAGATACCCGGCCAGCGCGGCCGGCGTCGGGTAGTCGAAGATCAGCGTGGCGGGCAGCCGCAGCCCCGTCGCCGCCGTGAGCCGGTTGCGCAGCTCCACGGCGGTCAGCGAGTCGAAGCCGAGCTGCTGGAACTCCTGGTCGGCGCCGACCGCGTCCGCCGTGAGGTGACCGAGCACCATGGCGACGTCCTGCCGCACCAACTCCAGCAGCAGCCCGTCGCGTTCCGCCTCGCTCCGCCCCGCCAGCCGCGCCACCAGCGAGGAGGCGCTCTCCACGCCGCCCGCCGCCGCCTGCCGCACCGGGCGGCGCACCAGGTCCCGCAGCACCGGCGGCAGCGGCAGCCCGGTGCCGCCCGCCGCCGACTCCAGCGCCCCCGCGTCCACCTTCGCCGGGACGACGGCGGGCTGCGCGCCCGCGACGGCGGCGTCGAAGAGCGCGAGGTTCTGCTCGTCCGTCAGCGTCACCAGCGCGCCGCGCCTGCCCAGCCGCTCGGCGTCGGCCTCGCCCAGCGTGCCGACCATGCCCCCGGTCGGCGCCCACAGCCCCCACGCCAGCGAGATGGCGGGCAGACCGCGCTCCCAGCGGTGGGTGGCCAGGGCGTCCAGGAAGGCGTTCCCCGCCGCGTACGCGCCCTGCCCGGGGTTGCCCACCGTGCCGGCGATCGACGAGTACAGCACGAACGCCGCCAGGTCCCGGTCCGCCGTCGCCTCGTGCAGCAGCCGCGCGCCATCGGCCTTCGGCCGCAGCACGCCCGCCAGCCGCTCCGGCGTGTACGAGGCGAGCATGCCGTCGTCCAGCACGCCGGCGGTGTGCACCACCGCCGTCAGCCGCGGCAGCCCGTCCAGCAACGCCTCCACCGCCGCCCGGTCCGCCACGTCACACGCCGCGACCCGCGCCGAGGCGCCCAACGCCTCCAGCTCCGCGACGAGTTCGGCGGCGCCCTCGGCCTCCGGCCCCCGCCTGCTGGTCAGCACCAGGTCCCGCACGCCGTGCTCGGCCACCAGGTGCCGCGCCAGCAGCGCGCCCAGCCCGCCGGTGCCGCCCGTGATCAGCACGGTGCCGTCGCGGTCCAGCTCCCTCGGCACGGTGAGCACCACCTTGCCGACGTGCTTGGCCTGGCTCAGGTGCCGGAACGCCTCCGGCGCCCGCCGGATGTCCCACGCCGTCACCGGCAGCGGGCGCAGCGTGCCCGCCTCGAACAGCGCGCGCAGCTCGGTCAGCATCTCCTGGATGCGGTCGAACCCGGCATCCACCATGTCGAACGCCTGGTAGACCACGCCCGCGTGCTGCGCGGCCACCTCCTCGGGGTCCCGGATGTCGGTCTTGCCCATCTCCAGGAACCGCCCGCCGCGCGGCAGCAGCCGCAGCGAGGCGTCCACGAACTCCCGCGCCAGCGAGTCCAGCACCACGTCCATGCCCGCGCCGCCGGTCGCGGCCAGGAACTTCTCCTCGAAGTCGAGGGTGCGGGAGTTCGCCAGGTGCGCCTCGTCAAGACCGGCCGCCCGCACCGTGCCCCACTTGCCGGGGCTGGCCGTGCCGAACACCTCCGCGCCCAGGTGCGGGGCGAGTTGCAGGGCGGCCATGCCGACGCCGCCCGCCGCCGAGTGCACCAGCAGGCGCTCGCCCGGCTGGATGCGCGCCAGGTCCACCAGCCCGTAGTACGCGGTCAGGAAGACGATCGGCGCGGCGGCCGCCTCCGCGAACGACCAGCCCGACGGGATGCGCGTCACCAGCCGCTGGTCGGTCACCGCGCGCGGCCCGGCGCCGCCGTCGAGCAGCCCCATCACGGCGTCGCCCGGCGCCAGCCCGGTCACGCCCGGCCCGACCTCCACGACCACGCCCGCGCCCTCGCTGCCGATCAGCGCGTCCCCCGGGTACATGCCGAGGCCGATCAGCACGTCACGGAAGTTCAGCCCGGCGGCGCGCAGCGCGATCCGGATCTGCCCGGGCTCCAACGGGGCCTCCGCACCCGGGTGCGGAACCAGCGCGAGGTTCTCGAGGGTGCCCTTCTGCGTCACGTCCAGCCGCCAGGAGGGGGTGTCCGGCGGCGGGTTGAGCACGCCCTGCCCGGTCTCGCGCGTCAGCCGGGGCACGTACGCCGCCGCCGTCCCGGACCCGTCGGCGCCGCGCAGCGCCAGCTGCGGCTCGCCGGTGGCCAGCGCGGCGCGCACCCGGTCGGCCGCCGCCGCGGGCGCCGCCTCGTCCAGGTCCAGCAGAACGAACCGGTCCGGGTTCTCCGCCTGCGCGGCGCGCACCAGGCCCCACACCGACGCCGAGCCGGGGTCGGCCAGCCGCTCGCCCGGCCGCGCCGCGACCGCGCCACGGGTGGCCAGCACCAGCCGCGCCTCGGCCGCTGCTTTGGGCGCGGCCGCCCAACGGCGTACCAGGTCAAGCGCCCAGGCGGCGGCGCGGTGCGCCTGCGCGGCGGGGTCGTGGGCGGGGTCCTGCGCGGGGTCGTGGGCGGTGGACGGGCACGGGACCAGCACGGCGTCGGGCAGCGGCGTGGCCTCGTCCGCCAGGACCGCCGCCAGTTCGTCGGCGTCCGACAGCACCGTCAGCGAGGGACCCTCCTCGCCCGGCAGCGGCAGGGCCTTCCACTCCAGCCGGAACATCGCGTCCTGCGTGGCGGGCCGCGCCCGCAGCTGCTCGGCCGACACCGCCCGCAGCACCAGCGAGCCGACGCTGACGACCTCCGCCCCCGTCGGGTCGGTGATCGACAGCGTCACCGCGTCCGGGCCGTTCGGCGTGATCCGCACCCGCACGGTGGTGGCGCCCGTGGCGTGCAGGGCCACGTCCGTCCAGGAGAACGGCAGGCTGATCGGCCCCGACGCCCCGGAGCCCTCCGCCTGCTCCTGCTCCAGCGCGGCGAACGTCAGCGGGTGCAACGCCGCGTCGAGCAGCGCCGGGTGCACGCCGAAGCTGCGGCTGCCGGACGCGCCGGGCGCGTTGGCGGGCAGCGTCACCTCGCCGAGGAGCTCGTCGCCCAGGCGCCAGGCCGAGACGAGCCCCTGGAATGCCGGGCCGTAGCCGAGGCCGAGTTCCGACAGACGCTCATAGAAGCCGGACAGGTCCACGGCGTTCGCGCCCGGCGGCGGCCAGGCGGCGGCGTCGCTGCCGGCGGGCGCGGGCGCGGGGGCGGCGTCGCGGCCCAGCACGCCTTCGGCGTGCCGCAGCCACGGCGCGTCGTCGTCGGTGTCCGGCCGGGAGTGGACCCACACCCGGCGCCGGCCGTCGTCGTCCGGCGCCCCGACGGTGACCTGAAGCTGGATGGCGCCCTGGTCGGGGAGGGCGAACGGCGCCTGGATCGTCAGCTCCTCCACCAGGGTGCAGCCGACGTACTCACCGGCGTGGAGGGCGAGTTCGGCGAAGGCGGTGCCGGGCAGCAGCGCGGTGCCGTGCACGGCGTGGTCGGCCAGCCAGGGGTGGGTGTGGAGGGAGAGGCGACCGGAGAAGACCATGCCCTCCCCCTCGGCGAGCGGCACGGCGGCACTGACCAGCGGATGCGCCGTCGCACGCTGCCCGAGATGGGCCGGGTCGCCGAAGGACGAACTGGTGTTGAGCCAGAACTGCTCGCGTTGGAAGGGGTAGGTGGGGAGGGGGGTGGGGTGGCCGGTGGTGGGCCAGGTGGGGGTGTGTCCGGTGGTGTGGGCGTGGGCGAGGGCGGTGGTGAGGGTGGTGGGTTCGGGGTGTTTGGGGGTG
>NZ_JBQQCA010000107.1:0-6324 GCF_052246635.1 Streptomyces sp. 6N223
TGTGCGGGCGGCGGTCCTCGCTCCGCACGGCCTTCGGCCGCCTGGGCCGGGGGCGCGGCGCCCGCGCCGCCACGGCCGGCGCTGACCAGGGTGAACGCCAGGAGCGCGGCCAGCGCCATCATGCCGGCCGCCCACCACAGCGCGGTGGTGTAGCCGTGCACCAGCGCCTCCCGACGCGCCGGCCCGCCGGCCTCGGCGGCGTGGTCGGCCAGGTAGCGGTCGGTGGCCCCGGCGGCGATCGTGTTGAGCAGCGCGGTGCCGATGGCGGCCCCCATCTGCTGCGCGGTGTTCGCCATGGCGGAGGCGACGCCGGCGTCGCGGGGCGCCACCCGGTACGTCGCCAGGCTCATCGACGGCATGAACGCCATGCCGAGGCCCAGCCCGATCAGCACCTCCGCCGGCAGCACCAGCCCGGCGTAGGAGGAGTCGGTCTCCAGCCGCGTCAGCGCCAGCATCCCGGCGCCGCCGCACAGGTACGCCGGGCCCAGCACCAGGCGCGCCGGGACGCGCGCCAGCAGCCGGGGCGCGATCTGCGTGGAGCCGGCGATCATGCCCGCCGCCATCGGCAGGAAGGCGAGCCCGGTGGCGATCGCCGAGTACTCCCTGACGACCTGGAGGTAGTAGGTGAGGAAGAGGAAGGCCCCGAAGAGCGTGATGAACGCCAGCACGAGGGCGAGGTAGACCCCGCCCCGAGTGCGGTCGGCCACGACGCGCAGCGGCAGCAGCGGGGCGCGCACCCGCGTTTCGAGGAGGACGAACGCGGCCAGCAGCAGCACCGAGGCGGCGAACGCCGTCAGTGTCACCGCGTCCGTCCAGCCGCCGGACTCGGCGCGGGTGAAGCCGTACACGACGGACGCCACCCCGCCGGTGGCCAGCGCCACGCCCGGCAGGTCCAGCGGCGAGGGATTGCGCCCGCCGGAGGGCTCGCGGACGAAGCGGCACACGCCCGCGACCGCGACGGCGGCCACGACGGCGTTGACGAAGAACGTCCAGCGCCAGGTGAGGTACTCCGTCAGCACGCCGCCCGCCAGCAGGCCGATCGCGCCCCCGCTGCCGGCGACCGCGCCGTAGACGCCGAACGCCCGTGCCCGCTCCCGGGGTTCGGTGAACATCACCGCCAGCAGGGAGAGCGCGGAGGGCAGCAGCAGCGCCCCGAACAGGCCCTGCACGGCGCGGGCCGAGTAGAGCACCGCCTCGCTCTGGGCCGCGCCGCCCACGAGGGGGGCCAGCCCGAAGCCGGCCAGGCCGGTGACGAGGGTGCGCTTGCGGCCCCACAGGTCGGCGATCCGGCCGCCCAGGAGCAGCAGCCCGCCGAAGACGATGGTGTAGGCGGTGATGACCCACTGCCGGTTTCCGTCGGAGATGCCGAGGTCGGCCTGGGCGGAGGGCAGTGCGATGTTCACGATGGTGCCGTTGAAGGTGACCATCAGCTGGCCGAGGCAGACGAACCACAGCGCCCGCCAGCGCGCGGCGTCCGGGGATGTTGGCGACACGGAGGCACCCACCTTCCGATCGGCGGACACGACTGCCGCGACGAGGCCTCCTCGGCGATGCCTACCGCGCATCCCCCACTCGACGCCGTGGTACACGCCAGTGTCCCGGCCGCCGAACCCCCGGGACAAGGGCGCGCCCGGCGGCGGGCGCGCGCCCCGCGCGGCGGCGCGGCGCGCGCCGGTGCCGTGTAGTCCTTCGAGGTGGTGCAGCAGGCCGCCCCGAAGCAGCACTGAGCGGCCTCAGGCCCGCTCCTTGCGGGCGATGGTGACGATCTCGGGGCTGCCGGCGGTCAGCGGGGAGCGGTCGAAGTCGCCGTACCGCTCGGCGACCGTCAGCCCCGCCTCGGCCAGGCGGGCGTCCACCTCCTCGGCGCCGGGGAACCGCAGGGCGGAGCGGCTGGTGCGCAGGCCCGGCCAGGCGGGGCCGGTCAGGCGGGTGATGGAGTACACGATGTCGCCGGTGACGGGCGTCTCGGCCTCGATGGTCATGCGCACCACGCCGCCGGAGCCCTCGGGGTCGGGGATGGACAGCGCGTACTCGCTCTCCCAGCCTTCCCAGCCGCGCACCGCCGGGTTGCGCGTCTCGAACGCGAAGGCGCCGCCGCCGGTCAGGGCGGCGGCGATGGTGGCCAGCGCGGCGCGCAGGTCCTCGTCGGCGGTCAGCTCCTGGAAGGCGTGGCCGGTCATGACGACGAGGTCGAACTCCCCGGGGTAGGACACCGACGTCAGATCCCCCCGCACCCACTCGACGTCCGTGCGGCGCCGGGCGCGCGTCAGCATGCCCTCGGCGGGGTCGAGGCCGACGAGGCGGCCGGTGTGCCCGGCCTCGCGGGCGTGGTGCAGCAACTTGCCGGTGCCGCAGCCGACGTCCAGGACGGAGCGCGCCGCCATGATCAGCGGCAGGTAGAACCGGTGGTCGTCCCGCTCCTGAGGGGGAAAGAAGGCGTCGTAGCAGGCGGCGTAGCGGGGATCGTCGAACAGGGAGTTGGTCACCGGCCCAGGGTGGGGACCGGGCCGCGATCGCGCCACTCCTTTTCCGCCGTTCGAACGACGTCCTGTACGGCGACGCGCCACACGATCGGCGCAGCCGGCCGGCACGTGCTGAGGTTCTGGTGGTCGATCCCGCCGTGGTGCTCCCCCAGCCGCCTCGGCCCGCCCGAAAAGCCACCGCGCGCAGGCGGGGCACCCTGTACGCCAACCCCCGCCGCGCGTAGGGTGCGTCAGCGAAGCGCGTCAGGTTGGAGGCATACGTGATGCGACGCGAGGATGGCGGCAGGGGCCGCGCCCGGGCACTGCCGGCCGGCGTGGCGGTCATGGCGCTGGGCGCGGCGTTGCTCGTCGGCTTCGGCGACCGGACGTTCGGCAGCCAGGCGAACGAGCCCGCCGAAGCCGCCGAGCCTGCCGGACGGGCCCAGCAGCCCGCCGAGCCCGAGCAGCTGCGCGTGGAGGTCATCGAGACGACCCCGCACGACGAGGAAGCCTTCACCCAGGGGCTGGAGATCTCCGGCGGCGTGCTCTACGAGGGCACCGGCCTGACCGGCGGCTCCTCCGTCTCCGCGACCGACATGGCCAGCGGCGAGCGGCTCGCCCGCGTCGCCCTCCCCGACGAGTACTTCGGGGAGGGCATCACCCTCACCGAGGACGCCCTCTGGCAGATCACCTGGCAGGACGGCGTCGCCTTCGAGCGCGACCCCGCGACGCTGGAAGCGCGGCGCACCGTGGAGTACGAGGGCGAGGGCTGGGGGCTGTGCCACCAGGAGCAGCGGGACCGCCTGGTGATGAGCGACGGCTCCGGCGTGCTGACCTTCCGCGACCCGGAGACCTTCGAGGAGACCGGCAGCGTCGAGGTGCGCTCCGGCGGCGAGGTGGTGAGCAGCCTCAACGAGCTGGAGTGCGTGGACGGCGAGGTGTACGCCAACATCTGGATGACGGACCGGATCGTGCGCATCGACCCGGAGACCGGCGCGGTCACCGCCGAGATCGACGCCTCGGGGCTGCTGACGGCGGACGAGGAGGAGACGGCCGACGTCCTCAACGGCATCGCCAAGGCGCCGGAGTGCGAGGAGTTCCTCATCACCGGCAAGCTGTGGCCGCACATGTTCCGGGTGCGGTTCGTTCCCGCCTAGGTCATGGCGATCCCGCGTCGCGCCGTGCTCTCCGCCCTGCCCGCCGCCGCGCTGTGGGCGCACGGCTCGCGGGCGTACGGGAACGGCACGGCGGCCGACCGCTCCCTCCTCGTGGCCAACGCCGTGGCGATGCTCGCCGGCACTCCCGAGTCCAACGCCCGCCCCGAGGTCGCCGCCAAGCTCGCCGCCATCGACGCCACCGCCCGCTCCCGCCTGGACGCGATGGACGCCGCCGGGTCCGGCGAGCTCTTCCAGGGCCTCCCCCTCGGCACGAGCGACGCGAACCTGAACGCCTCCTTCCAGTACCTCTACGAGATCGCGCTCGCGACCCGCGTTCCCGGCGGGGAGGGAGAGGGCGACGCCGGGGTCCAGCGCCGCGTCCTCGACGGGCTGGCCTGGCTCCACGAGCACCACTACGGCGAGACGTCGGCGGGCTACTACGGGAACTGGTTCTCCTGGGAGATCGGCATCTCCGGCCACGTCAGCCGGACGCTGGCGCTGCTCGCCGACGCCGTCGCCGCGCACCGGCCCGGGCTGCCCGCCACCTACGTCGCCTCGATGGACGCCTACCTGCGCAACGGCGAGAACGGCGACGTCGACCTCGACTCCCGCTTCCACACCGGCGCCAACCTCGCCGACATCACCACCAACCGCATCCTCCAGGGCGCCCTCCTCGACGACGACGCCCGCGTCGCCAAGGCCGTCGCCGACCAGCTCACCATCGTCGCGACGATCGACCCCTACGACCTGCGGCACGGCGTCACCGACGGCTTCTACGCCGACGGCTCCTTCATCCAGCACTCATCCGTCGCCTACACCGGCTCCTACGGCGTCGCCCTCCTCTCCCGCGTCGTGCAGACCATCAAGCTGCTGGACGGCACCGGCTACCTCCCCGACGCCGAGGAGCGGGAGCTGCTCGGCGCCGTGCGGCGCTGGGTGACGGACGGCTTCGCCCCGCTGATCTTCGAGGGCTGGATGATGGAGATCGTGCGCGGCCGCGCCGTCTCGCGCACCACCAGCGGGTACGAGGCGATCGCCGCCGTCGTGGAGGCCGTCACCGACCTCTCCGGATACGCCGCCGACGACGATGGCGCGACCGCGCTGGCGGCGTACGTCAAGCACCTGCACCAGACCTCGCGCGTCGCCCTCGACCCGGCCCGCTTCGTCTCGCCCGTCAGCGTCGCCCGCTACGCCGCCATCCTGGCCGACGACTCCGTCCCGGCCGAGGACCTGGGCCCGGCCGAGCGGCACGCGGCGTTCAACGCCATGGACAGGACCGTCCACCGGCGGCCCGGCTACGCCTTCGCGCTCTCGCGCAGCTCGTCGCGGATCAGCAAGTACGAGTACATGAACGGCGAGAACCTCATGCCCTGGTTCCAGGGCGACGGGGCCCACTACCTCTACCTCGGCGGCCAGGACCAGACCGGCCACTTCGGCGTCGACTACTACGCCACGGTCCCGCCGTACGGGCTGGCCGGCGTGACCGCGCCCGTGGAGCGGCGGGGCACGGTGCCCGAGCTGTACGGCGGCCTGTGGTACGAGAACCCGGACGCCGGCTTCACCTCCTCGTCGGAGGCGCAGAACGCCTACGTCTACTTCCCGCGCGGCACCCACCCCTTCTCCGGCGGCGCGCGCCTGGGCGCGTACGGGGCGGCCGGGCTCGTGCAGTCCGACGACGCCGCGTACGCCGCCCAGCGGGCCGGGGAACTGCCCGCGGACTTCGTCGCCTACCGCAACGCCGAGGCGGTCAGGTCCTGGTTCATGTTCGACGACGAGATCGTCCTGCTGGCGGCGGGAGTCGGCGACGCGGCGGGGCGCGCGGTGACGACGACGCTGGACGCCCGGATCGCGGACCCGGCGGACGCGATCGAGCTGACCGGCGAACTCCGCGACGGCAGCCCCTGGTCCGGCACGGGGACCGGCCCGCTGGCGTGGCTGCGGTACGCCAACACCAGCCGCGAGGTGGCCGTCGGCTACGTCCTGCTCGACCGTCAGCGGCCGGCCGTCGCACTCGACACGGTGACGGCCAGCCGCCGGGCGGTGCGCCTGAGCAACCCCGACACGCGGGTCACGAAGCGGGTCTTCTCGCTGTCGGTGGAACGCCCGGCGGGCGCCGCGCCCGCCGCCCTGGCCTGGGCGATCGTGCCGCACGCCGACGAGGACGCCCTGCGGGCCTACGCCGACGTCGACGGACGGGTGTCTGTCCTCGCCAACGACGTGGGTTTGCAGGCCGTCCAGCACGCCGGGCTCGGCATCGTCGCCGCGAACGCCTTCCGGCCCGGCCCGCACCGGGCCGGGCCGCTGGCGATCGACGGTACGGCGTCGGTGGTCCTGCGCCGGGACGGCGACGGGACCGTGGAAATCGCCATCGCCGACCCCACGACCGAGCGTGACACGATCGCGGTCACCATCCAGGGCCGCAGGCTTGAGGCCGTCTCGGCCGACGACGGCATCCGTGTCCGTCCGGTCCCCGGCGGCACCCACGTCGAGGCCACGACGCACCACGCCTACGGCCGCAGCTTCACAGTGACGTTGGCCTAGATCGTGTCCTGGGAGCCTCACCACGTAGGACAGCTCTTAGTACTCCAGTTGCAGATTGCTATCTGCGCTGGTCAGAGGTGGGTTTCTGAGTGTACTCGGTTGATGGGCCGTCAGTGAGGCCGAGTTCGTGACCTTGGGTGCGGCGGTGGCGTTGTGCTGGTCGT
>NZ_JBQQCA010000108.1:0-6050 GCF_052246635.1 Streptomyces sp. 6N223
GCCGGGAGCTTCAGGAGCCCGCTCACGGCATCCTTCAACTCCCACTCCAGGCACTGCCCCACCGACCAACCCGCCATCACCGCCCGGCGACCCGGACCCGCAGCAGCCACCACCACCTCAGCAACGGGAACCGCGACGCGCAGGCCTCGGAACCGGACCAGGCTCAGCCCTTCCCGGTCGACCACGTCGATGGCGAGGACAGCCTCCGACCCCGCGCCCGTCATCTCATAGGCGACGACGGCCCGAACGGCCTCGCGGCCTGGCTCATCGGCGTACGTCGCCTCGTCCGCCCGCAGCAGGCTGACCGGCCGCTCGCCCCACCCGGCGTTCCGCCCGACCGCCGCGAGGCAGGCGGCGAGCTGCCGGGGCACAGGGAGGGCGTCGGCTGGGGAGTCCGCGAGTTCGACGAGCAGGGAGCCAGGCGTGTCCACATCCACGTATTCGCGCCTCGCGTCCGGGAGGACGGTCACGCGGCCGGTGCTGCCGACGCCGGTGATGTCCTGCTCGGTACGCCCGCCGCCGGCGTAGACGGTCCACTCGCCGTTCGGGACGAGGTCGACGTACACCTGGTGGTCGCGGTCCACGACGACCGGCTCGTGCCACGCCACGTCCGTCAGCCGGACGACGTCCCCGCCGCCCTCCGTGGCCAGCTTCGCGGCGGCGCGGACCATGTCGAGCTGAGCGGCCTCCGGCAGCACCTTGACCATTCCGTCGACCATGTCAATTCCTCTCGGCGGAGACGAGCAGGTCGCTCAGGAAGTCCTCACGACCGGTGAACTGCGAGCTGAAGCGGTGGACGGTCCCGTCCGAGTCGTGTGCGTGCACCAGGGGATGCAGGCGTTCGTCTCCGGTGCGCCGCGCCGGCGTTCGCCGCCCGCCCGCTGCCCAGTAGCGCTCGGCGGCGAAGGGGTACGGGGGCAGGCCGGGGATCATGCGGGGCGGGCTGTCCCAGAGGCCCTCGAACGCCGCCGGGTCGTGGCCCTGGCAGTAGAACTCGGCCAGGGCGAGCAGCAGCTCCTGCCAGGCGTCCGGGTGGGTGGGGCGGGATTCCACGAGGTCCGCGATGACCTTCTCGATCATGCGGTTGGGAGCGAAGTCGCGGGGAACGCTCGCCCGGTACAGGCGGGGGACCCTCGCGCCCTCCGCCGCCTGCCGCAGCAGCCGCACCGCGTCCTCGCGGTCCTGGGCCACCAGGGCGCAGCGGTGGGCGAAGTGGTGGCGCCCGGACATCAGCGTGCGGCTGACGGACGCCAGCCGCGCCACGCGCGCCATGCGTGCCGCGCCGGTGGCCGGGTCGCTGCCGCGCTCCAGGTGGTCGGCGAGGGCGCCGAGGCGTTGGGCCAGCGCGTCCTCGGTCTTGGCGGAGACCACGAGCAGGTGGTGCGGGTGGGCGGGCCGCTCGTCCTCCGCGATGCCGGCCGGCGTCGGGGCCGCCTGGAGCACCACGTGGGCGTTGGTGCCGCTCATGCCGAAGGAGCTGACGGCGCCGCGCCGCGGGTGCCCGCCCGCCGGCTCGGGCCATGCGCGGCGCGTGCGGTTGACGAAGAACGGGCTGTCCTCCCAGCGGATGTGGGCGCTGAGCTCGTCGCAGTGGATGCTCGGCGGGATGGTCTCCTTCTTCATCGCCGTCACGAGGGTCACGAGGCTGACGAGGCCGGAGGCGGCCATGCTGTGCCCGAGGTTGGGCTTGACGGAGGTCAGCGCGCAGAAGCCGGTGCGGTCGGTGCGGGAGCGGAACGCGTCGGCCAGGGCGTTGACCTCGATCGGGTCGCCCAGCTTGGTGCCGGTGCCGTGCGTGACGAGGTAGTCGAGCGTGTCGGGGGCGATCCGGTGGCGGTCGTAGACGGACGTCAGGAGCCGGGCCTGTGCTTCGCCGTTGGGGGCGGTGATGCCGTTGGTGCGGCCGTCGTAGTTGACGCCGCTGCCGAGGATGGTGGCGTAGGCGGGGTGGCCGTCGCGCTCGGCGGCGTCGCGCCTCTTCAGCACCAGGACCGCGACGGCCTCGCCCGGGACCATGCCGTTGGCGCGCCGGTCGAAGGCGTAGCAGGTGCCGTCCGGGGAGAGCATGTTGGCGTTGCGCATGCCGACGTAGTCGTGGTCGGAGGACATGACGCTGGCGGCCGCGACGATGGCGGTGTCGCAGTCGCCGTAGCGCAGGCTCAGGCAGGCCTCGTGCAACGCCACCAGGCCGGAGGAGCAGGAGGTGTTGATCGCCATGCTGGGGCCGGCGAGGTTGAGGAAGTACGCCAGGCGGGAGGCGAGGATCGCGTTGCTGTTGGAGGTCAGGCTGGCCTCGTCGTCGACGAGGTAGCGGTAGTCGCCCTCCTCGACGCCGACGAAGACGCCGACGCGCTCGCCGGACATGCGGCGTTCGCCGTACCCGGCGTCCTCCAGGGCCTTCCACATCTCTTCGAGGAGGAGGCGCTGGCGCGGGTCCATCAGCTCGGCCTCGCGGGGCGAGATCTCGAAGAAGAGGGGGTCGAACTCCGCGACGCCGGGCAGCCAGCCGAGCCGGGCGGGCTGGTCGCCCCAGGTCTCGCGTCGCTCCTCGGGGACCTCGCGGACGGCGCTGCGGCCCTCGGCGAGGAGCGACCACAGCTCGTCGATGGTGCGGGCGTCGGGGAAACGCCCGCTCATGCCGATGATCGAGATCGAATCCGGCTCGGCGGCGGCTGCCGTGGCGCGGGAGGCGCCGCCGGGCGCGAAGCGGTCGGAGCGGCGCTTCCGCTCGGGTGCGGGTGTGGTGGTGGCCGTGGCTGCGGCTGCGGCTGCGGCTGTGGCCGCCTCGGCGCCGCGGTACCAGTCGTGCATGCGCTCGGCGTGGCTGGTGAGGAGGTGGGTCTTCAGGCGGCCGAGCGTGGGGTGGCTGAAGAAGAGGTCGGGTGTGAGGGTGAGGTCCAGGCGCCTGCTCAACTCGACGGCGAACTGGGAGAGGTTGAGGGAGTCGAACCCGTAGGTGGCGAGGTTCGCGTCGAGGTCGTTCAGCCGCTCCATGGGGAACTTGAGCAGCTGGCTGACGGCGTCCTTGAGTTCCCACTCCACGCACTGCGGCACGGACCAGCCCCGCATCTGTGGCCTGCGGCCCGCGCCGGCGGCATGGAGGTCGGCCGTGTCGGGCAGCTCGTGCCGCCGCCTGGACAGGGTGAGGTCGCGGATGCGGACGACGACCGCGCCCTCGTCCGTTGCCAGGTCGATGCCGACCGTCGCTCCGGCTCCCGCCGTCCGCAGCGTGATCCGCGCCCGGCGGGCGGGCTGCGGGGCTGCGGCGAAGCTGGCCTCGGCGATGGCCGTGACCCTGCCGTCGTCTGCCTTCCAGCCGAGGTGGGCGCGTGCGGCGGCAAGGCAGGCGTCGAGGTGGTCGGGCCGCAGGTGCAGCCGCTCGTCGCCGGTGGCGTCGGGCAGCTCCAGCGTCAGGGACGCGGCGTTCTCCCCCGGACGGTCCGAGTCGGCGGCGGGGTCGGCCGGGTCGGCGGCCGGGTCGGTCGTGCGGACGGCGCGGCCGTCGCAGGCCAGGTACGGCTCGCCGGACGCGGACGTCTCGGACGGCTGCGACGGCTCGGACGGCTCGTCGGCGTACAGCGCCCAGTCGAGCGCGCCGCCCTCGGCGGTCGCCTGGAGGTCGATGTGGACGGCTGTCGTGGCGGGCTCGTAGCAGACGACGTCGTGCAGGGTGACCGGCACCTCGCCCTCGCCCAGGCCCAAGACGGCGGCGGCCCGCGCCAGTTCGAGGAGGGCACCCGCGCTCATGCCGCCGTCCGGGCCGGTCCACCAGCTCTCCTCGCCGGTGAACGCCGAGGCGAACCGCTCGCAGCGCACGTCGGAGGTGTTCTCGTGCACCAGCGGGTGCAGCCGGGAGGTGTCGGCGCTGGTGGTGGGCGTAGCGGGGGTGGCGACCCAGTAGTCGCGGTTGTCGAAGGGGTAGGTCGGCAGGCTCATGCGCTCCGGCGGGCTGTCGCCCCACAGCGCCGCCGGGTCCGGGTCGTGGCCCCGGCAGTACCGGCGGGCCAGCTCGGCGAGGTCGCTCGTCGGCGTAGGAGGGGTAGCGCGGATGTCGCGGGGCACGGTGCCGCGGAAGGCGTTCGGCCCGCCGTCCTCCCCCGTCGCCGCCGCCTGGCGCAGCGCCCGCACCGCCTCCTCGCGCCCGCGCACGACGAACGCGCACCGCCGCGCGAAGTGGTGCCGCCCGGCCATCAGGGTGTAGCTGACGGACGCCATCAGCCCCGGGCCGACCTGCGACCACGCGCGGCCGGCGAGCCGGTCGGCCAGCTCGGTCAGCGCGCGTGCCAGGGCCTCGTCGGTCTTCGCGGAGAGGACCAGCAGGTGGGCGTCGGGCGCGGGCTGGTCGCCGAGGCGAGCCAGGTCGGCGCGGCGGGTGCCGTGGCTCTCCAGCAGCACGTGGGCGTTGGTGCCGGAGAAGCCGAACGCGCTCACCCCGCCCCGGCGCGGGCGATCCCGGGCTTCCGGCCAGGGAGTGGGCTCGCGGTTGACGTAGAAGGGGCTGGTGGGCCAGGAGACGAAGTCGCTGATCTGCTCGCAGTTGATGCTGGGCGGGATGGTCTCGTGCCGCATCGCCAGCGTCAGGCCGATGAGGCTGACCAGGCCGGAGGCGGCCAGGGTGTGGCCGACGTTGGGCTTGGTGGAGGTCAGGGCGCAGAAGCCGGTCGCGGGGGTGTGGGGGCGGAACGCCTCGGCGAGGGCGTTGATCTCGACCGGGTCGCCGAGGCGGGTGCCGGTGCCGTGGGTGACGAGGTACTCGACGGACTCGGGGGAGATGCCGGCGCGGCGGTGCACGTCCTCGATCAGGCGGGTCTGCGCGTGGCCGCTGGGGGCGGTGATGCCGTTGGTGCGGCCGTCGTTGTTGATGCCGCTGCCGATGATGCTGGCGTAGACGGGGTGGCCGTCGTGCTCGGCGGCGTCGCGCTTCTTCAGCACGATGGCGGCGACGGCCTCGCCCGGCACCATGCCGTCGGCGCGCCGGTCGAAGGCGCGGCAGACGCCCGCGGGGGAGAGCATCCCGGCGGCGTCGAGGGCGTCGTACTCGCGGGGGGTCGCCATGAGGTTGACGCCGGCGACGATCGCGGTGTCGCAGTCGCCGTGGCGGAGGCTGAGGCACGCCTCGTGGACGGCGAGGAGGCTGGAGGAGCAGGCGGTGTTGATGGCGATGCCGGGGCCGGTGAGGTTGAGGAAGTAGGACAGGCGGGAGGCGAGGACGGCGTTGTGGTTGGAGGTGATGCCCTCCTCGGCGGCGGCCAGCAGGCGGTAGTCGCCCTCCTCGACGCCGACGAAGACGCCGACGCGCTCGGCTTCGAGCTGGGTGCGCCCGCAGGCGGCGTCCTCCAGGGCCTTCCACATCTCTTCGAGGAGCAGCCGCTGGCGCGGGTCCATGGTCTCGGCCTCGCTGGGCGCGATCTCGAAGAAGAAGGGGTCGAACTCGGCGATGCCGGGGAGGCGGCCGATGCGGCGTTCCCTGCCGTCGGCCCACCAGGCGTGCCGGTGCGGGTCGTCGGCGGGCACGGGGCCGATGGCGGAGCGGCCCTCGGCGAGGAGGGTCCACAGCTCGTCGACGGTGCGGGCGGAGGGGAAGCGCCCGCTCATGCCGATGATGGCGATGGGCTCCTCGGCGGGGGCGGGGGCGGGGGCGGTGCCGGAGACGGCGGCGCGGGCGGCGCGGCGCTTCCTGACGGGGGGTGGGGCGAAGCGGCTGGCGCCGCTGCGGGTGCGGCGCTTGCTGCGCGGCGCGTGGGGCGCGGGGGGCTCGGGAGCCTCGGGAGCCTCGGGCGCCGGGGCGGCGCCGAACAGGGCGGCGATCTTCTCGCCGTGGCGGCTCAGCAGGAACTCGTGGATCTTCTCCAGGTTGGTGTAGCTGAAGAAGAGGTCGGGGGTGAAGTCGATGCCGAAGCGCTCGGCGATGGTGCCGGCGAACTCGACGAGGCTGATCGAGTCGAAGCCGAAGTCCTGAAGGTTCTCGTCGGTGGCGAGCCGCTCGGCGGGGATGCGGAGGATCTGGCTGGCCGTCCGCTTCAGCTCCTGCTCCAGCGCGGCGGCGGTAC
>NZ_JBQQCA010000109.1:0-5922 GCF_052246635.1 Streptomyces sp. 6N223
GACCAGGGTGGTGGCGTCGGTGAGGTTGAGGATGCCGGCGCAGTGGGCGGCGGCGATGTCGCCGATGGAGTGGCCGGTGAGGTGGTCGGGGGTGATGTCCCAGCTTGTGAGGAGGTGGTAGAGGGCGACTTCGTGGGCGAAGAGGGCGGGTTGGGTGTAGCGGGTCTGGGCCAGGAGGTCGTGGTCGGTGAACATCACCTCGCGCAGCGGGCGGTCGAGGTGGGGGTCCATCGCCTCGCACACCGCGTCCAGGGCGGCGGCGAAGGTGGGGAAGGCGGCGTACAGTCCCCGGCCCATCCCCGCGCACTGACTCCCCTGCCCCGAGAAGAGGAACGCCGTGAGGTCGCGCGCCGAGGCGATATGACCGGGCCTCTCGGTCTCGCCCTCGGCCAACGCCGCCAGCTCCCGCACCAGTTCGTCCCGGTCGGCGGCCAGCAGGACCGCGCGCTGGTCGAGCGTCGCCCGCGTGGTTGCCAGGGTGCGGGCGAGGGCGGCGAGGTCCAGGTCCTGGTCCGTGCGTTCTTGGAGGTGGTGCAGGAGTTGGGTGGCCTGGGCGCGTAGGGCGGGTTCGGTCTTGGCCGACAGCGGGATCGGGACCGGGGTGGGCCGAGCGGACGGCGGCGCGTCCTCCTGTGCCGGGGCCTCGGCGGCTTGTTCGAGGATGATGTGGGCGTTGGTGCCGCTGACGCCGAAGGAGGAGACCGCGGCCCGGCGGGGGCGTTGGTTCTCTGGCCAGGGCCGGGGCTGGGTCAGCAGCGCGACCGTGCCCGCGTCCCAGTCGACGTGTGGGGTCGGCTCGTCGATGTGGAGGGTGGGGGGTAGGTGTCCGTGGTGGATGGCCTGGACCATCTTGATGATTCCGGCGACGCCTGCGGCTGCTTGGGTGTGGCCGATGTTGGACTTGATGGAGCCCAGCCAGAGGGGTTGGTCGTCTGGCCGGTCCTGGCCGTAGGTGGCCAGCAGTGCCTCCGCCTCGATGGGGTCGCCCAGCGTTGTGCCGGTGCCGTGGGCTTCGACGGCGTCGATGTCGGCCGGCTTCAGGCCGGCGTTGGTCAGGGCGGCGCGGATGACCCTTTGCTGGGAGGGGCCGTTGGGGGCGGTGAGCCCGTTGCTGGCGCCGTCCTGGTTGACGGCCGAGCCGCGTGCCACCGCCAGCACGCGGTGGCCGTTGCGCCGCGCGTCCGACAGCCGCTCCAGCGCGAGGATGCCCACGCCTTCCGCCCACCCGGTGCCGTCCGCCGCCGCCGCGAAGGACTTGCACCGCCCGTCCGGGGACAGCCCCCGCTGACGGCTGAACTCGACGAAGACTCCCGGGCTCGCCATGACCGCCACGCCCCCGGCCAGGGCCATGTCGCACTCGCGCGAGCGCAGCGCGTTCACCGCCAGGTGCAGGGCCACCAGCGAGGACGAGCACGCCGTGTCGACCGTCACCGACGGGCCCTCCAGCCCGAACACGTACGACACGCGGCCCGATTGCACGCTGGCCGCGATGCCCGTCAGCCGGTGCCCGGCCACCTCCGGCGCGGCTTGGTGCAGCTCGGGCCCGTAGTCCTGGCGTACGCCGCCCACGAACACGCCCGTCCGGCTGCCGCGCAGCGAGGTCGGGTCCATCCCGGCGCGCTCCAGCGCCTCCCAGCTCGTCTCCAGCAGCAGCCGCTGCTGCGGATCCATCGCCAACGCCTCACGCGGCGAGATTCCGAACAACTCGGCGTCGAAGTCGGCGGCGTCGTGGAGGAAGCCGCCCTCGCGCACGTAGCAGGTGCCGGGCGTGTCCGGGTCCGGGTCGTACAGAGCGTCCAGGTCCCAGCCCCGGTCGTCGGGGAAGGCGGACACCGCGTCGCGGCCGGAGTCCACCAGCTCCCACAACTCCTCCGGCGAGGCGACCCCGCCCGGGAAGCGGCAGGCCATTCCCACGATGGCGATCGGCTCCCGCGCGGCCTCGGTCAGCTGCTGGTTCAGCCTCCTGAGCTGCTTCCCCTCGCGCAGCGACTTTCGCAGCGCCTCCACGAGGCTCTCGGTCGAAGGCGCGCTCGCCTCGCTCATCGCGTACCACCCACCCAGTCGTTCATGAGCCTGAGCCAAAGTCGGAGTTCGAGTTGAAGTCGGAGTCGGAGTCGGAGTCGCTGAACGCCATGTCGATCAGGCTCTGGGCGTCCAGGGAGTCGAGATCGAGGTCGAGATCGGTGTCGAGATCGGTGTCGGCGTCGGGCGCGCCCGTGTTTTCGCTGGCGGCCGGCTTCGCCGGGTCGTCGGCGGTCAACGCCAGCAGCGCGTCGAGCAGCCCGGCCCCGCGGAGCCGCGCGAGCGGGATCGACGCCAGGGCCTCGCGCACCGCCGCCTCGTCCGGCTCCGGCTCATTCGGCTCGTTCGCACCGTCCGCCTTGTCCGCCTTTTCGGCGTCCGGCGGCCCCTCAAGCAGCCCGGCCAGATGTTCCGCCAGCGCGAGCGGCGTCGGGTGGTCGAACAGCAGCCCAGCGGGCAGCCGCAGCCCCGTCTCCCTCGCCAGGCGGTTGCGCAGCTCCACCGAGGTCAGCGAGTCGAAGCCCAGCTCCTTGAACGCCTCCTCCGGCGCCAGCGCCCGCGCGTCGGCGTGTCCCAGTACCGCCGCTGACTGCTCGCACACCAGGTCAAGCACCGCGCGACCGCGCTCAACGGCGCTCGATCCGGCCAGGCGTTGCGCGAAGCTCTCCCCAGGCTGCCCCCCGGCGCGGTCGGCGTCACGCGGCGGCGTACGGCGGCGGCCGCCGCCCACCGGGGCGCCCACCAGGCCGCGCAGCATCGGGGGCACCTCGCCCCCGGCACGCTCCAGCTTGATGGGCACCAGCACGGCGTCGTCCACCCCCAGTGCCCCCTGTGCCCCTAGTGCCCCCAGCGCCGCGTCGAACAGCCGCAGCCCCTCCTCGGCCGAGAGCGCCGCCGACCCGGCGCGCGTCAGCCGGGCGCGGTCGGCGTCGCCCAGCGCGGCGTTCATTCCGCCCGGCTGGTCCCACAGGCCCCATGCGAGCGAGGTCGCGGGGAGCCCGGCGGCGCGGCGGTGGTGGGCGAGGGCGTCGAGGAAGGCGTTGGCGGCGGCGTAGTTGGACTGCCCGGCCGAGCCCAGCGTGCCGGACGCCGACGAGAAGAGCACGAACATCGCCAGGTCGGCGTCCCGCGTCAGCTCGTGCAGCGCCCACGCGGCGTCGACCTTCGGGGCGAAGACGGTCCGCAGCCGTTCGGCCGTCATGGAGGCGAGTACGCCGTCGTCGAGCACGCCGGCCGCGTGCACGACGCCGGTCAGCGGGTGCGCCGCCGGGACGCGGGACAGCAGCTGGGCCAGCGCCTGCCGGTCGGCCACGTCGCAGGCGGCCACCGTGACCTCGGCGCCCAGCTCCTCCAGCCGCGCGACCAGTTCGGCCATGCCGTCGGCCGCCGCTCCCCGCCGCCCGGCCAGGAGGAGGTGGCGTGCCCCGTGCGCGGTCACCAGGTGCTGGGCGATGAGTTTGCCCAGCGCGCCGGTGGCGCCGGTGACGAGGACCGTGCCCTGCGGGTCGAGCGGGCGGGGCACGGTCAGCGCCGCCTTCCCGCGCAGGCCTGCCTGGCTGAGGCGGCGGAACGCCTCGGGGGCGCTGCGCACGCCCCACACGGTCATCGGCGGCAGCGTGAACGCCCCTCGGTCGAACAGGACCAGCACCTCGGCCAGCATCTCCGCGATGCGCTCGGGCCCGGCCTCCATCAGGTCGAACGCCGCGTACTCCACGCCCTCGTACGCGGCCCGCACGGCCTCCGCATCCCGGATGTCGGTCTTGCCCATCTCCAGGAACCGGCCGCCGGGCCGCAGCAGCCGCAGCGAGGCGTCGACGAACTCGTCGGCGAGGGAGTTCAGCACCAGGTCCAACCCGGCCGCCGGGAAGGCGGCCGCGAAGTCGAGGGTGCGGGAGGAGGCGATGCGGTCGTCGGGCAGGCCCGCCGCGCGCAGCGCGTCCCACTTGCCGGGGCTGGCGGTGGCGTACACCTCGGCGCCCAGGTGCCGTGCGAGCTGCACGGCCGCCGTGCCGACGCCGCCCGCCGCCGCGTGGACCAGAACCGACTGGCCCGGCTTGAGGGCGGCGAGGTCCACCAGGCCGTAGTAGGCGGTGAGGTAGACGACGGGGACCGTGGCGGCCTGGGCGAAGGACCAGCCCTGCGGCATACGGGCCAGCAGCCGCCGATCCGCCGTCGCCAGCGGGCCGATGGCGCCCCGCACCATGCCGAACACCCGGTCGCCGGGCGCCAGGTCCGTGACGTCGGGCGCCGTCTCGACGACAACGCCGGCCGCCTCCGCGCCGATGGTCACCCCGCCCGGGTACATGCCGAGCGCGCCCAGCACGTCCCGGAAGTTCAGCCCTGCGGCACGCACGGACAGCCGCACCTGTCCCGGCGCCAGCGGCGCGCTCGCCTCGGGCGCGGGCAGCAGCGCGAGCCGGTCGAGGGACCCGGGCTCGGTCACATCCAGCCGCCAGGGCGGGGCCGGGGGCGCGGGCGGGGGCGGGGCCGGTGGCGGGGGCAGGAGTTCGAGGGTTTCCGCCCGGGTGAGGCGGGCGGCCAGCACCTCGCCCGCGCGCACCGCGAGTTGTGGCTCACCGGAGGCGACGGCTCGCGGCAGGGCGCGCATCGAGGCGGGGGAGCCGTCGGTGTCGACGAGGAGCAGCCGTCCGGGGTGCTCGGCCGCGGCGGCGCGGACCAGGCCCCAGGCGGTGGCGGCGACGGGGTCGGGGTCCTCGGTGCGGGTGGCGGCCACGGCGTTGCGGGTGAGGACGAGGAGGCGGCCGTCGGCGAAACGGTCCTCCGCCTCCGCCAGCCACTCCTTGATGCCGTTGAGCAAGCGGACGGCGACGGCGTGCGCGGCGGCGGGGGCGTTGGTGGTGCCGTCGGTGGTGTCGTCGGTGGTTGTGGTCACGGGCAGCACGCGAACGCCGGGGGCTCCGGGCACCTCGGCGAGGTGGTCGAGGTCGCCAGGCACAGCCCAGTCCTCAACGGGGGCGGTGGTGGCCGGCAGCGGCGTCCAGGCGAGCCGGTGGAGCGGCTCGGCTGCCGTGAGCGGGCGCAGCAGCAACGACCCCACCGTGACGATGGGTTGGCCCGCCGAGTCGGTGGCGGTGAGGGAGACGGCGTCGGGACCGGTCGGGACGATGCGTACCCGGAGTGTCGCGGCGTTCGTGGCGTGGATGCGGACCTCGCTCCAGCCGAAGGGGAGGTACGCCGTCCCGCCCTGCCCGGACCCCGTGAGGGCGATGGCGTGGAGGGCGGCGTCGAGCAACGCGGGGTGGAGGGCGAAGCGTTCGGCGTCGGCCGTGGCCTGCTCGGGCAGTGTCACCTCGGCGTAGATCGCGTCGTCGTGGCGCCAGGCGGCGCGCAGCCCGTGGAAGGCGGGGCCGTAGCGCAGACCGGCGGCCTCCAGCCGGTCGTACAGCTCGTCCAGGGAGACCGGGACGGACGCCTCCGGGGGCGGCCAGGCGACCGGCTGAGATGCCGCGTCGCCTGTGCCGGGAGTGCTGGGAGTGCCGGGGGTACCGAGGGTGCCGTGGGCGTGGCGGGTCCAGGGCGCGCCGTCGCCGTCGGCCGGGCGCGCGTATATGCCGAGGTCGGTGCCGTCGCTGACGGTGACCTGGAGCTCGACGGCGCCGGTGGCGGGGATTGACAGGGGCGCGGCGAGGACGAGTTCGTCCACGGCCGTGCCGTCGCCCGCGAGCTGGGCTGCGTGGAGGGCGAGTTCGAGGATGGCGGTGCCGGGGAGGAGGGGGGTGTCTGTGATGGTGTGGTCGGCGAGCCAGGGGTGGGTGCGGAGGGAGAGGCGTCCGCTCAAGACCACGTCCCCGTCGCGGTCGGCGAGGTCGATGGCGGGGTCGACCAGGGGATGGCTGCCTGCGCTGTGTCGTGTGGACGCGGGCGCGTCGAGCCAGAGGC
>NZ_JBQQCA010000110.1:0-5920 GCF_052246635.1 Streptomyces sp. 6N223
CTTCGGCGCCTCAGCCGAAGCGGCCGGAGATGTAGTCCTCCGTGGCCCTCACCGACGGGTTGGAGAAGATCTTCTCCGTCTCGTCGACCTCGATCAGCCGCCCCGGCTCCCCGACCGCCGCCAGGTTGAAGAACGCCGTCCGGTCCGACACCCGCGCCGCCTGCTGCATGTTGTGCGTCACGATCACGATCGTGTACTCCGCCTTCAGCTGGTCGATCAGGTCCTCGATCGCCAGCGTCGAGATCGGGTCCAGCGCCGAGCACGGCTCGTCCATGAGCAGCACGTCCGGCGACACCGCCGTCGCCCGCGCGATGCACAGCCGCTGCTGCTGCCCGCCCGACAGTCCCGAGCCGGGCCGCCCCAGCCGGTCCTTGACCTCGTTCCACAGGTTCGCGCCCCGCAGGTTCTGCTCGACGATGTCGTCGAGCTCCGCCTTGCGGTAACGCCTCCCGTTCAGCCGCAGCCCCGCCGCCACGTTGTCGTAGATCGACATCGTCGGGAACGGGTTGGGCCGCTGGAAGACCATGCCGATGGTGCGGCGTACCGCGACCGGGTCGACGCCCGGCCCGTACAGGTCCTCCTCGTCCAGCAGCACCTTCCCCGCGACGCGCCCGCCGGGCGTGACCTCGTGCATCCGGTTCAGCGTTCGCAGGAAGGTCGACTTGCCGCATCCGGAGGGGCCGATGAACGCCGTCACCGAGCGGGGCTCGACGTGCAGCGTGATGTCGTCGATCGCCTTGTGGGAGCCGTAGTAGGCCGTCAGTCCGGCGACCTCGATGCGCTTGGCCATATCTTCAGGCCTTCCTTGCGTTCTTCGCTTCGGCCTTCACTTCAGCGTTCACTTCGGCTTTCACTTCGGTGCCTTCCAGCGTGCGACGCCGCGCGCGGCCAGGTTGAGGAGCATGATGAAGGCGATCAGCACCAGCGCCGCCGCCCAGGCCCGGTCGTACGCCGACTCGGTGCCGTAGGCCCACTGCTCGTAGACGTACAGCGGCAGCGAGGACTGGGCGCCCTCGAAGGGGTTGCCGTTGATCATGTTGTTTCCGAAGACCAGCAGCAGGATGGGCGCGGTCTCGCCCGCGATGCGGGCCAGCGCCAGCATGACGCCGGTCGTGATGCCGCCGATCGCGGTCGGCAGCACCACCTTCACAATCGTGCGCCACTTCGGCACGCCCAGGGCGTACGACGCCTCCCGCAGCTCGTTCGGGACGAGCTTGAGCATCTCCTCCGTGGAGCGCACCACGATCGGCATCATCAGGATGGCCAGCGCCAGCGACCCCGCGAAGCCGGAGTAGCCGAGGTCGAGCATCATGATCCACAGGCTGAGGACGAAGAGGCCGGCCACGATCGAGGGGATGCCGGTCATCACGTCCACGAAGAAGGTGACGGCCTTCGCCAGCCTGCTGCCGCCCCCGTACTCCACCAGGTAAACGGCCGTCAGCAGCCCGACGGGGATGGCGATGACGCTGGCGAGCGCGACCTGCTGCGCGGTGCCGAGGATGGCGTGGTAGATGCCGCCGCCGTCCTGCCAGCTCAGCACGCCGTTCATGGAATGGGTCAGGAAGTACCAGCTCACGCCGGGGATGCCGCGCGCCACGGTCTCCCAGACGAGGGAGGCCAGCGGCAGTACGGCGACGGCGAAGCTGGCCCAGACCAGCAGCGCGGCCAGCCGGTCCACGGCGTAGCGGCGGCCCTCGATGCGGGCGGAGAGGCCGAAGGTGGCGGAGAGGTACACCGCGGCGGCGATGAGCCCCCACTGCGCGCGGCTCTCCAGCCCGGCGACCAGGCCGACGGCGATCCCGAACGCGAGCGAGCCGACGAGCAACGCGAGGTGCGCCGCGCGCGGCAGCCGCGGCGGGCGGAGGCCGGGGGCTCCGCCCCCGCCCGTCCCGGGCCCGGGCTTCTCGCCCATCCCTGTCCGTGGCCTCGCGCCCACCTCAGCGGGTTGCCCACCCACCCCAGCTTCGGGTTTCCCACCCACCGTCACCCCCGGGTGGGCTGCCGGGGTGTGGGCGGCCCGGGGGCCCGGGGGCGGAGCCCCCGGTTCGGGGAGGGGCGGGGTAGGGGTTCCGCTCATGCCGCAGCTCCCGAATACTCCCGGCGGCGCGCGATGATCAGGCGCGCCGCGCCGTTGACGACAAGCGTGAGGAGGAACAGCACCAGGCCGGAGGCGATGAGCGCGTCGCGCCCCATCGATCCGGCCTCCTTGAACTGGCTGGCGATGTTCTGCGCGAAGGTGCCGCCGCCGGACTCCAGCAGGCTGGGGTTGATCAGGAAGCTCGGCGAGAGGACGGTGGCCACGGCCATGGTCTCGCCGAGCGCGCGGCCCAGGCCCAGCATGGAGGCGCTGATCACGCCGGAGCGGCCGAAGGGCAGCACGGTCATGCGGATGACCTCCCAGCGGGTGGCGCCCAGGGCCATCGCCGCCTCCTGGTGGAGGAGGGGCGCCTGGCGGAAGACCTCGCGGGTGACGCTGGTGATGATCGGCAGGATCATGATCGCCAGGAGGATGCCGACGGTCATGATCGAGCGGGCCGGGGTGCCGTCGTAGGACAGGACGCGGGTCCAGCCGAAGGCGTCGTCGAACCACTCGTACAGGCCGGTCAGGCGCGGCACGAGGTAGAGCGCGCCCCACAGGCCGTAGACGATGCTGGGCACGGCGGCCAGCAGGTCGACGAGGTAGGCGATGGGGGTGGCCAGGCGGCGCGGGGCGTAGTGGGAGATGAACAGCGCGATGCCGACGGCGACGGGGACGGCCAGCGCCATGGCGATGACGGAGCTGACGACCGTGCCGAAGAGCAGCACGGCGATGCCGAAGACGGGCGGGTCGGCGTTGGCGTTCCACTGGAAGGTGGTCAGGAAGTTGCCCTCGTCGGCCTCGATGGCGACGGCGGCGCGGACGGCGAGGAAGAGCGCGATGGCGGCCATGATCACCAGCAGGGCGATGCCGGAGCCCCGGGACAGCCCGCTGAAGATCCGGTCGCCGAGGCGGTCACCGAGGCTGTCGCCGAACCGCTGGCTCTTGCGTTCGTTCGCTGAAGGGTTCGCTGGACGGTTCGCTGGAGTGTTCACTGAAGTCCCCGGATGGTCTGGCGCACCTGCCGGATGATGTCGTCGGGCATCGGCGCGTAGTCGATGCCGGCGAGCTGGTCCTGGCCCTCCGGGCTGGCGGTGTAGCGCAGGAACGCCTTGGTCAGCGGGAGGGCGTCGGGGTTGTTGCCGCGGTCGCAGAGGATCTCGTAGGTGACCAGCACGATCGGGTACGCCCCCTCCTCGCGCGTGGCGTAGTCGAGCTCCAGCGCCAGGTCCCCGCCCCTGCCCGTCACGTCCGCCTGGGCGACGGCGTTGGAGGAGTTCTCGACGGAGGCGGCGACGGGTCGGCGGGCGCCGGTGTCGATGCGGGCGGTGGTGATGTGGTTCTGGTGGGCGTAGGAGAGCTCGAAGTAGGCGATGGCGCCCTCGTTCTGCTGCACCATGCCGACCAGGCCCGAGGAGCCCTCGGCGGCCTGGCCGCCGTGGCCGCGCCAGTTCTTGTCCGGCTCGTACGGCCAGGCGTCGGGGGCGGAGGCGTGGAGGTAGGAGGTGAAGTTGTCGGTGGTGCCGGAGCCGTCGGAGCGGTGGAACGGCGTGATGGGCAGGTCGGGGAGGCGTGCGCCGGGGTTGAGGGCGGCGATGGCCGGGTCGTTCCAGCGCGTGATCTCGGAGTCGAAGATGCGGGCGGCGGTCGCGGCGTCGAGGACGAGGTCGTCGACGCCGGGCAGGTTGTAGCCGATGGCGATGGGCCCGGCGACCATCGGCAGGTGGATGGCCTCTCCCTCGCGACCGCCCTGGTTGCACACGGAGCGTGACTCGGCGACCTCGGGCTCGGTCAGGAGCGAGTCGGAGCCGGCGAACGCCGTCGTCCCCTGGAGGAGCTCCTGGATGCCGGCGCCGGAGCCCGTGGGCTTGTAGTTGATCTGGCTGCCGTCACAGTTCGCCTGATAGGTGTTCACCCAGACCTCCATTGCGTTGGCCTGGGCGCTGGACCCGGAGGCGAGGAGGGTGCCGCCGTCGGGGGCGCAGCGCAGCGTCTCGGCGGAGAAGTCCACGGCGCCCGGGAGGCCGGAGTTGTCGTCGGTGCCGCAGGCGGTGAGGACTGCGAGGGTCGCGAGGGCGGCGGCGGGGGCTCGCCGGAGCTTCACTGGCGTTCGCTTCCTTCCGTGGTGAACACCGATCGAACGTAGGTTCACGAGGTGAATCAAGATACGGCCAAAGATGAACAGAAGATGAATCGACCGGGGAGACGTGACGCCTCACGCTCCGCCCACGAGTTCGTTACGCTATACCCATCAGGGGTATTCGCCCGGGAGGGACCGATATGACCACGATTGACCAGCCAGACGTCACTGAAACCGGCGCCGCCGACGACGCCGCACCGCAGGCCGGCCCGCACGGATACAGCAAGGACAAGGAGGCCCACATCAAGCGGCTGCGCCGCATCGAGGGCCAGATCCGGGGCCTGCAGCGGATGGTCGAGGAGGACGTGTACTGCATCGACATACTCACCCAGGTCTCCGCCTCGACCAAGGGCCTCCAGTCCTTCGCCCTCCAACTGCTGGAGGAGCACCTGCGGCACTGCGTGGCCCACGCCGCGCACGAGGGCGGCGCCGAGGTCGACGCCAAGGTGCAGGAGGCCACCGCCGCCATCGCCCGCATGCTGCGCACGTAGCCCTGGCCGGGCGGGCGGGCTCGGACAGCGCGGGCGGCGGCGCTCCTCCCACGCCGCCGCGCACCGGCCCAAGCCCTCGCCTGCCCTGCCTACGACACGGTGCCGGCGTACACCTCGTCCTCGTCCGGCATCGCCACCCCCACCGGCGCGCCGAAGCCGTACAGCACCACCACCGACGCCACCTCCACGGTCTCCACACCCCCGCCTCGCCCGCCCTCCCTGGCAAAGCTGAACTGGTGGCGCACCTTCCGCAGCACCCCCCGCTCGTCGAGATAGGCGTCGAACGGCACCTCCGTCTCGGTGAAGCCCTCCCCCGCCACCGCCGCCGCGAACTGCTCCCCGGCCTCCCCCGACGCGGCCTGCGACGCCGCCGCGATGTCGGTGACGCCCCGGTAGTGCCGCACGGGATCGCCGTTCACCCGCGCCTCGCCCAGGTCCGAGGCGCTGCGCGCGCCGCGCAGCAGCTCCGCCGCCGTGATCGGGTCGGTGGCGCCGCCGGTGACGAGGTTGCCGTCCGCGACCGTCGTGACGTCGATCCTCACCCACTTGTCGCGGGGCACGCCCGCCCCCCGGTTCTTCATGTACAGCAGGCCGGGCGCGAAGACCTCCGTCACCGGCTCGCTCGGCACCGGCAGCGTCAGCAGCAGCTCGCCGACGCGCTCGCCGTAGTCGAAGCCGCCCTCGCCGCTGATGGTGACGTTGGTGCCGCCCGAGGCCATCCGCATCGCCGTCCGGGTCCGGGAGCTGCCCGCCTCGGCCAGCACGTCGGCGGCCCGGCGCACCACTTCAAGCGCCTCGGCCGTCTCGCCGTCCTCCGCCGCGGAGCCCGTTCCCGAGCAGCCGCAGACGCACGCGGCCAACGCCGCCGACGCGGCCGCCGACGCCGCCGTCTGCAACCAGGGAACGTTTCTGCCCGTGCGCTTCACCCCGGCACCACCACCCTTGCTCGTAGCCCCTAACGAGCCCTTCCCGCCGCCGTCACGGCTCCCGGACGGGCATGGCCCGATACGGTGGTGGGGTGCGCGACCAGGCGGAACACCAGCCCTCCCGTGGCGGCGAGGGCTCGACGCGCCACCGCATCACCCTCACCGAGCGCGGCCCCTTCCTGGCCCCCGAATGCACCTGCGGCTGGTACGGCCCGGCCCGCCGCTCCCGCCCCCTGGCCCGCGACGAGGCGGCGGCCCATCTGGCCGCCCCCGGCAACACCTGACC
>NZ_JBQQCA010000111.1:0-5805 GCF_052246635.1 Streptomyces sp. 6N223
GGAGGGGGGCCAGACACGGGAGGGGGGTGGGGACGGGCTCAGCAGCCGCCGAGGATGCTGGAGAGGGCGGCGTACTCGGCGTCGTCGACCGACAGGCCGTAGGCGTACTTCACCTGCACCCAGGCGCGGGCGTAGGTGCAGTGGTAGTCGCTGATCGGCGGCATCCACTCGGCCGGGTCCTGGTCGCTCTTCTCCTGGTTCACGTTGTCCGTGACCGCGATGAGCTGAGGATTCGTCAGGTCGTTGGCGAACGCCTCGCGTTCGTCGGTGGTCCAGGCGCCCGCGCCGGAGTCCCAGGCCTCGGCGAGCGGGACGAGGTGGTCGATGTCGACGTCGCCCGACTCGTACCAGGTCGCGCCGTCGTATACGGAGTACCAACTGCCAGTGATATAGCAGTCGTCGCCGACGGAGATGTCGGAGCCGTCGCGCTGCAGCACGACGTCGCGGGTGTCGCAGCCATCGCTCTGGCTGCTCCAGTGCGGGAAGAGGTCGCGGTCGTAGCCGGTGCGGTCCTCCGTCGCGACAGGGAGCGCGGCCAGGTAGGACCGGGCGGTGGCGGCGTCCACGGGTTCGGGCAATGCCGCGCTGGCGGGGGAGGGGGCTATGACGAGCGCGGACAGGGATATAAGACCGGCGAGGAGACCGGTCAGAGCCAGCCGCTTGCGACGCGCGTAGAACTCACGCCAGCCGGACAGGGTGCCTGCTTGGATCACGCGAACTCCCTTGGTGTGGGGGTTGTTTCGGCTCGCTAGGGCCACGTGGGCATGCCGGTCTCATGGTGATGGCGAGACGTTTCTGCGGAGCATGCGGGAGATTACAGATTGGCGACATGGACACGTCATAGTCAACCCGTCGGGGGGTGAGTTCCGCTCGCGTAGCCTCAGAGATCGGGCCACATATCCGACGGCGAGGGAGCACAGCGATGGCGGACAGAGAGCACGGCTACGAGGTCACGGTCCGCTGGACCGGAAACACCGGGCCCGGGACCTCCGGATATAAGGCGTACTCCCGCGACACCGACATCACCGCCGCCGGGAAGCCGACGATGATCGCCGCCAGCGCCGACCCCACCTTCCTCGGGGACGCCGAGCGGTGGAACCCGGAGGAGATGCTGGTGGCCTCGCTCTCGCAGTGCCACATGCTCAGCTACCTCGCGGTGTGCTCGCTGAAGAAGGTCGTCGTCACCGCGTACGAGGACGTCGCGAGCGGCACGATGCGTGAGGAGCGAGGCGGCGGCGGGCGTTTCACCGAGGTGGTGCTCAGGCCGGTCGTCACCGTCGCCGAGGAGGGCATGGTCGCGGAGGCCACCGCGCTGCACGAGCGCGCGCACGCCATCTGCTTCATCGCGAACTCGGTCAACTTCCCGGTGCGCCACGAGCCGGTGATCCGCGTGGCGGGGGCCTGACCCGGGGCACCGGCACGCGGCCCGGCCCTGGACGGGGCGTCCCACCCGCCTCCGCTGCGTGGACCGGGCTCAACCTTCACGCTCGGTGACCCACGCGCCCGGACGGGCGGCCGCGCCGGGGCGTACCCTGGATTACCCCCGGCCCGCCGCGCGTGCCGGGTGCTTCGCGTTGCCCGCCACCGCCACCGCTGCCCCTGGACGGAAACCCTCATGAGCCTGCATGGCCTGCTCGATGCCGTCATCGAAGACCCTGCCCTCACCGAGGCGGTCCGCGCCGCTGAGCGCGGCGACCGGCACCACGTCGACCTCGTCGGCCCGCCCGCCGCGCGCCCCTTCGCCGTCGCCGCGCTCGCGCGCGCCGCCGAACGCCCCGTGCTGGCCGTCACCGCCACCGGGCGCGAGGCCGAGGACCTGGCCGCCGCGCTGCGTTCGCTGCTGCCGCCGGACGGGGTCGTGGAGTACCCGGCCTGGGAGACGCTGCCGCACGAGCGGCTCTCGCCCCGCGCCGACACCGTCGGCCGCCGCCTGGCCGTGCTGCGGCGCCTGGCACACCCCCGCCCCGCGGAGTCCGGCGCCGGGCCGGTGTCGGTCGTCGTCGCGCCCATCCGCTCCGTGCTCCAGCCGCAGGTCAGGGGGCTGGGCGAGCTGGAGCCCGTGGCGCTGCGCGGCGGGGGGAGCGCCGACCTGGAGCAGGTGACCGAGGCGCTGGCAGCCGCCGCCTACACCCGGGTCGAGCTGGTCGAGAAGCGCGGCGAGTTCGCCGTGCGCGGCGGCATCCTCGACGTCTTCCCGCCCACCGAGGAGCACCCGCTGCGGGTGGAGTTCTGGGGCGACGAGGTCGAGGAGATCCGGTACTTCAAGGTGGCCGACCAGCGCAGCCTCGAGGTGGCGGAGCACGGGCTGTGGGCGCCGCCGTGCCGCGAGCTGCTGCTGACGCCTCAGGTGCGGGCGCGCGCCGCCGAGCTGGCCCGCGCCCACCCCGAGCTGGACGAGCTGCTGGGCAAGATCGCCGAGGGCATCGCGGTCGAGGGCATGGAGTCCCTGGCCCCCGTGCTGGTGGACGCCATGGAGCTGCTGCTGGACGTGATGCCCACCCGCTCCATGGCCGTGGTCTGCGACCCGGAGCGGGTGCGGACCAGGGCGGCCGACCTGGTCGCGACCAGCCAGGAGTTCCTCCAGGCCTCCTGGGCCGCCGCGTCCATGTCCGACACGGGCGAGGCACCCATCGACGTCGGCGCCGCCTCGCTGTGGAGCCTGGCCGACATCCGCGAGCACGCCCGCGAGCTGGGCATGCCGTGGTGGTCCGTCTCGCCGTTCTCCACGACGGGCGCCGCCGAGGGCCCGGAGGAGGACGCCGACGCGCTGCGGCTGGGGCTGCGCGCCCCCGAGAGCTACCGGGGCGACACCGCGCGGGCCCTGGCCGACACCAAGGGCTGGCTGGCCGACGGCTGGCGGGTGGTGTACCTGACGGAGGGGCACGGCCCGGCGGCCCGCACCGCCGAGGTGCTCGGCGGCGAGGGCATCGCCGCCCGCCTCGACGGCGCCCTCGCCGACTCCGGCGCCATCGCCCCCTCCGTCGTCCACGTCGCGTGCGGCGCCGTCGACCACGGCTTCCTCGCCCCCGCCCTGAGGCTCGCCGTGCTGACGGAGACCGACCTCACCGGGCAGAAGGCGTCGGGCCGGGAGGCGGCGCGCCTGCCCGCGCGGCGGCGTAAGACCCTCGACCCGCTCACGCTCGTCTCCGGCGACTACATCGTCCACGAGCACCACGGCGTCGGCCGCTACATCGAGATGGTGCAGCGCACGGTGCAGGGCGCCACCCGCGAGTACCTGCTCGTCGAGTACGCCCCCGCCAAGCGCGGCCAGCCAGGCGACCGGCTGTTCGTCCCGACCGACCAGCTCGACCTCGTCACCCGGTACGTGGGCGGCGAGGCGCCCTCCCTCCACCGGCTCGGCGGCGCCGACTGGACCAAGACCAAGGCGCGCGCGAAGAAGGCCGTCAAGGAGATCGCCGCCGACCTGATCAAGCTGTACTCCGCCCGCATGGCCGCCCCCGGACACACCTTCTCACCCGACACGCCCTGGCAGCGGGAGCTGGAGGACGCCTTCCCCTACGCCGAGACGCCCGACCAGCTCACCACCATCGGCGAGGTCAAGCAGGACATGGAGAAGTCCGTGCCGATGGACCGCCTCATCTGCGGCGACGTCGGATACGGCAAGACCGAGATCGCGGTGCGCGCGGCGTTCAAGGCGGTGCAGGACGGCAAGCAGGTCGCGGTCCTCGTCCCCACCACGCTGCTGGTGCAGCAGCACTTCGGGACCTTCTCCGAGCGGTACGCCCAGTTCCCCGTCAACGTCCGCGCCCTGTCCCGCTTCCAGACCGACACCGAGGCGCGGGCGGTGACGGAGGGCCTGGCCGACGGCAGCGTGGACATCGTCATCGGCACCCACCGCCTCTTCTCCTCCGAGGTCGGCTTCAAGGACCTGGGCCTGGTCATCGTCGACGAGGAGCAGCGCTTCGGCGTCGAGCACAAGGAGCAGCTGAAGAAGCTGCGGGCGAACGTCGACGTGCTGACGATGTCGGCGACCCCGATCCCCCGGACACTGGAGATGGCGGTCACCGGCATCCGCGAGATGTCGACCATCACCACCCCGCCCGAGGAACGCCACCCGGTGCTGACCTTCGTCGGGCCGTACGAGGAGAGGCAGATCGGCGCCGCGGTCCGCCGCGAGCTGCTGCGCGAGGGCCAGGTCTTCTACATCCACAACCGAGTCGAGACCATCGACCGGGCGGCGGCGCGGCTGCGCCAGATCGTGCCCGAGGCGCGCATCGCCACCGCCCACGGGCAGATGAGCGAGTCGCTGCTGGAGCGGGTCGTGGTCGACTTCTGGCACAAGGAGTTCGACGTGCTGGTCTCCACGACCATCGTGGAGAACGGCATCGACATCTCCAACGCCAACACCCTGATCGTCGAGCGCGGCGACACCTTCGGCCTCTCCCAGCTCCACCAGCTGCGGGGACGGGTCGGCCGGGGCCGGGAGCGCGGCTACGCCTACTTCCTCTACCCGCCCGAACGCCCGCTGACCGAGACCGCGCACGAGCGGCTGGCCACCATCGCGCAGCACACCGAGATGGGCGCCGGGATGTACGTGGCCATGAAGGACCTGGAGATCCGCGGCGCGGGCAACCTGCTCGGCGGCGAGCAGTCGGGCCACATCGCGGGCGTCGGCTTCGACCTGTACGTGCGGATGGTCGGCGAGGCCGTCGCCGACTACCGGGCGGCGCTGGAGGGCGGCGCCGGAGCCGAGCCGGAGGAGTCGCTGCTGGAGGTCAAGATCGAGCTGCCGGTCGACGCCCACGTGCCGCACGACTACGCCCCCGGCGAGCGGCTGCGGCTCCAGGCGTACCGCGCGATCGCCTCGGCCGGCACCGAGGAGGACATCCGCGCGGTGCGCGAGGAACTGGCCGACCGGTACGGCCAGCCGCCGGAGCCGGTGGAGAACCTGCTGCTGGTGGCGGGGCTGCGGATGCTGGCGCGCGCGTGCGGGGTCACCGACATCACGCTCCAGGGCAGCCGCATCCGCTTCGGCCCCGTGGAGCTGCGGGAGTCGCAGGAGCTGCGGCTGAACCGCGTCTACCCGGGGTCGGTGGTCAAGCGCCAGACGCGGCAGGTGCTGGTGCCGCGCCCGGCGACGGCGCGGATCGGCGGCAGGCCGCTGACGGGGCGGGAGCTGCTGGCGTGGGTCGGCGAGTTCCTGACGACCATCCCGGGGGCCTGACGGGGATTCAGAGGGTCAGGGCAGCTCCAGGTTCCAGTGTGTGACCTCGTCGAAGGGGATGTACTCCACGCCGAGAAACGCGGCGTCCGCGGGGACGGGGCATGCGAAGGCGCCGGTCAGGGACTCGCCCGGCTTCACGGTGCCGTCGAGGCTCGTGACAAAGCCGTCGCCGGTCATCGGGAGGACCACGTCGTCGCTGTTCTCGTCCGGCTCGGTGACGGCGGAGTCCGTGGCCCGGAGGTAGGGGTCGAAACCGACGTCGACGCTCTTCTCGCCCTGGTTCTGGATGGTGACCGTGAAGGTGTAGCCCACTTCGCCGGGATCGAGGCCGTACGGCTCCGTACCACTGGGGAGGGCCTCAGCCGGCGACACCATGATCGCCAGGCCGCTCGTGTAGTGGACCGTATCGCCGCCGTTGAAGGCGAAGTACCACTCGCCGTCGGTGCCGGTGAACTCCTCGTCGTTGATCAGCCGGGCGTCGCCGTTCTCCCCTGACACCCCGGCGGAGTCGCCGCCGGCCTGCGGGGTCTCTTCGTCGTCGCCGCCGGAGGTGCTGAAGGCGATGACGAGGGTGAGGGTGAGGGCGCCGGCGCCCGCGCCGATGAGCCAGGGCTGTGAGG
>NZ_JBQQCA010000112.1:0-5608 GCF_052246635.1 Streptomyces sp. 6N223
ACCACGGCGCCTACCTCGTGCCGGACTACCCCACCTACCCCCAGACCGAGAACACCTTCCTGGACTGGTTCCGCTGGAGCCTGTACGGCGACACCGCCGCCCACGACCGCCTCCCGGCCGGCGCCCAGGCCGACGGCACCAGCTGGGAATTCACGGAGGCGTAGACCGGCGCGACGACCAGCCGTGCCAGAGGTTGGCCGCGGGTAACCGTCTCAGGCATCGGAGCCGGCGAACCGCGAGGGTACGGCGTTTGGTGCCTGCCCAGGGTCAGCCGGTCGGGTCCTCCAGCGACTGCGACTGGCCCTGGGCAGGCACCCTTCCCATCTATCGTGACGACAAGGAGCCCGATGTCTCCGCACACGAACCGAAGAAACTTCCTGGCCCTCTCGGCCGCGGGTGTGGCCGCCGGCGCGGCCGCGGGCGGGGCGGCGGCCGCAGGGGCGGTGGAGCCCTCAGCCGCATCCGCTGACGTCACGACGACCGGCCGGCCGCTCCAGGAACACCAGTTGCGGCTGTGGTACCCCGGCGAGGCCGCGGAGTGGCTGGAGGCGTTGCCGATCGGCAACGGCCGGCTCGGCGCCATGGTCTTCGGCGGCGTCGGTTCCGAACGCCTCCAGCTGAACGAGGACACGGTCTGGGCCGGCGGACCCTATGACCCGGCCAACCCGGACGGCCTGGCGAACCTCCAGGAGATCAGGAACCGGGTGTTCGCGGGTGACTGGGGCGGCGCGCAGAGCCTGATCGACAGCAGCTTCATGGGCAACCCGCTCGGCGAGCTGCCGTACCAGACCGTCGGCAACCTGACGCTGACCTTCCCCGACGGCGGGGCGGCCACCGACTACTACCGCGAGCTGGACCTGACCACCGCCGTGGCCCTGACCCGGTACGCCCGCGACGGCGTGACGTACACCCGGGAGGCGTTCGCCAGCGGCGCCGACCAGGTGATCGTGGTGCGGCTGACCGCCGACGCCACCGGCAGCGTCTCGTTCTCCGCGGCCTTCGACAGCCCGCAGAACAGCTCCGCGCACTCTCCGGACCCGCTGACGATCGGGCTCGACGGGACCACGGAGGACTGGGAGGGAGTTGCCGGGCAGGTGCGGTTCCGCGCGCTGGCCACCGTCCGCAACACCGGCGGCACGGTCACCAGTGAGAACGGCACGCTGACCGTCGACGGGGCCGACGCGGTGACCGTGCTGATCTCCATCGGCGCCAACTACACCAGCTTCCAGGACCTCACCGGCGACCAGGACGCCCGCGCGCTCGATCCGCTGCTGACGGCGGGAGACCGGGCGTACGACGTGCTGCGGTCCCGCCACGTCGAGGACTACCAGCGGTTCTTCAACCGGGTCGCCCTCGACGTGGGCACCAGCGACGCCGCCGAGCTGCCCACCGACCAGCGCGTGGCGAACTTCGCCGCCGCCGACGACCCGCAGCTGGTGGCGTTGCTCTTCCAGTTCGGCCGCTACCTGCTGATCTCCTCCTCCCGGCCCGGCACCCAGCCGGCCAACCTCCAGGGCATCTGGAACGAGTCGCTCAGCCCGGACTGGGACTCGAAGTACACCGTCAACATCAACGCCGAGATGAACTACTGGCCCGCCGGCCCCACCAATCTCGTCGAGATGATGGAACCGGCGCTGCAAATGGTGGAGGAGATGTCCGTCACCGGCGCCCGGACCGCCCAGGTCCAGTACGGCGCCGAAGGATGGGTCTGCCACCACAACACCGACGCCTGGCGCGGCACCGCCCCCGTCGACGGCGCGCAGTGGGGCATGTACCAGACCGGCGGCGCCTGGATGGCGTTGTTCATCTGGGAGCACTACCGCTTCACCGGCGACCTCGACGCCCTCCGCGCCCGCTACCCGGCGCTCAAAGGCGCGGCCCGGTTCTTCGTCGACGCCCTCGTCGAAGACCCCGGCACCGGCTACATGGTGACCTGCCCGTCCAACTCCCCGGAGAATCCCCACCACCCAGGGGCGACGGTCTGCGCCGGGCCGACGATGGACATGCAGATCCTCCGGGACCTGTTCAACGCCGTCGCCCAGGCGTCGACCCTCCTGGAGACCGACGCGGACTTCCGCGAGCAGGTGCTGGCGCTGTCCGACCGCCTGGCTCCGACCAAGGTCGGCGGGCAGGGGCAGATCCAGGAGTGGCAGGAGGACTGGGACGCCGGCGCGCCGGAGCGGAACCACCGGCACGTCTCCCACCTCTACGGCCTGCACCCCAGCAACCAGATCACCCCCACCGGCACCCCGGAACTGGCCGAGGCCGCCCGCGTCACGCTGGAGCAGCGCGGCGACGCCGGCACCGGATGGTCCCTGGCCTGGAAGATCAACTTCTGGGCGAGGCTGGCCGACGGCGCCCGCTCCTACAAGCTGCTGGGCGACCAGCTCACCCCCGACCGCACCGCCCCCAATCTCTTCTGCCTCCACCCGCCCTTCCAGATCGACGGCAACTTCGGCGCCACCGCCGGCATCGCCGAATGGCTGCTCCAGTCCCACACCGACGAGATCCAGCTCCTGCCCGCGCTGCCCCCCGAACTCCCCGACGGCCAGGTCAGCGGGCTGCGCGCCCGGGGCGGCGACACCATCGACATCACCTGGGAAAACGGCGAGATCACCCAGGCCACCCTCCACACCCGCCACGCCCGCACCGTCCAGGTGCGCACCACCGTGCCGGTGACGGTGACCGCGGCGGACGGCGGCCGGCAGGTGACCGCACGCCGAACCGACCCCACCACCGTCACCTTCGACGCCACCGCCGGCGCCAGCTACCGGCTCACCCGCCGGGCCGGCTCATGACGCCGTTGCCCGCGGCGCTGGGCGGGATGCCGTAAGCGCGGCGGAACGCCTTGTTGAAGCTCTGCAGGTCGCGGAAGCCCACCATCGAGGCGACCGCCTTGACGGACAGTGAGGTGCGGGTCAGCAGGTGGTGGGCGCGCGCCATGCGGCGTTCGCGGATGTAGGCGACGACGGTGGTGCCGAGCTGCGCCCGGAAGAGGCGGCCGAGGTGGTTGTGGGAGAGGCCGACGGCCTCGGCCAGGTCCGCGACACCGAGCGGCCCGCGGAGCCGGGTCTCGATACGAGCGACGGCGGCGCGCACCGCCGGGTGCAGGCCCAGCGCGTCGTCGTAGCGCGAGACCTGCCGTCCGGCGAGCTGACACAGCAGGCTCCACAGCTCGGCCCGTGCCAGGTGCGGCAGCCGGGCGTGGGAGTCCAGGGCGGTCTGGAACCGGTCGCGGATGCGGGGCAGGTCGGCCCCGCAGTCCAGCATCGCGGGCAGCTCGACGGCGCCCGAGGGGGCCGCGTCCGGCAGGTGGATGTGGGCGAAGAGGTGCACGGACTCGCCGTGGTAGCGGTAGCGGGTGGCCGTGGCGGGAGGCACCAGGCTCACCCGCCCCGGGGCGATGGGGATGACAGCGCCGCCGACCTCCAGCTCTCCCGTGTAGCCGTAGAGGTGGAGCGACCAGAGGTCCGGCAGGCAGAACTCGTCCACGAGGCTTGCGATGCCGTGCCGGCCCACGCCGATATCCGCGATGGACGGTGGCTCCTGCAACGGCACCGTCCATCTGATCCTTGATGGCTGATCGAGCACGCCGCGACGCTACCTTCGGATGTCCCACCGCACCAGGGGTGAGAATGAACCAGCGATGTCGTACGCCGACCATTGGCCTGCCCTGGTCAGAGCCCTTATCGTCGTGCGGCACCGCATGGACGTCCACGCGTATCGGAGTGATGACTGATGGCTGACGAGCCGGGCCCCGGGCCTTTCCTGCCCAGGCTGGAATCCCTGGGGGAATTCGTCTGCCCGGACTGGTTCCGCGACGCCAAGCTGGGCATCTGGTCTCACTGGGGTCCCCAGTCCGTGCCCATGTACGGTGACTGGTACGCCCGCAACATGTATATCCAGGGCTCCGATCAATACCGTTATCACGTACGGAAATACGGGCATCCCTCGGAGTTCGGCTACAAGGATGTGGTACGCCTCTGGAAGGCCGAAAACTTCGATCCCGACGGCCTGATGGATCTGTATGTCCGGGCCGGTGCGCGGTATTTCGTCGCGCTCGCCTCGCATCACGATCACTTTCTCACCTACGCGTCGGAGCTGCATCGCTGGAACGCGGCCGAGGTCGGTCCGGGCAAGGACATCGTGGGGCTTTGGCAGGCCGCCGCCCGCCGGCACGGCCTGCCCTTCGGGCTCACCGAGCACCTCGGCGCGACCTTCAGCTGGTGGTCGGTGAACAAGGGGGCCGACACGCACGGCCCGAGGGCCGGGGTGCCCTACGACGGCGCGGACCCCGCGTTCGAGGATCTCTACCTGCCCAACCACGAGCACCACCGCCCGGACCAGCCCAACCCCGACCCGCTGGACCCCTGGTACACCTCCAACGGCTGGTGGCACCGGCGCTGGCTGGAGCTGGTGACGGAGATGATCGACCGCTACCAGCCCGACCTGCTGTACTCCGACGGGCCGCCCCCCTTCAGCCCGAACAGCATGGACCCCGGGCTCCAGGCCGTCGCCCACCTGTACAACACCAGCGCGGCGGCCCACGGCGGAAAGAACCAGGCTGTCTACGCGCAGAAGGACCGCCAGGAGCACCTGCGGCGCATCGGCGTGCTCGACGTCGAGCGCAGCCAGGAGGGCGCACTCAAGCCGTACCCCTGGCAGACGGACACCTGCGTCGGTGGCTGGTTCTACGACGTGCGCGCCGTCTACAAGACCCCGGGGCACGTGATCGAGATCCTCGTGGACATCGTCGCCAAGAACGGCAACCTGCTGCTGAACATCCCGCAGCAGCCGGACGGCACCATCGACGAGGAGTGCCGGCACCTGCTGACCGAGCTGGCCGGCTGGATGGAGCTGTGCGGCGAGGGCATCCACGGCACCCGGCCGTTCCGCGACGGCGTCGAGGGCCCCAGCGGCGTCCTCATCGACGGCTTCCGCGAGGAACGGGTCCCCTGGACCGCCGCCGACCACCGGTTCACCCGGCGTGACGGGACCGTCTACGCCTTCCAGATGGCCTGGCCCGAGGACGGTCGCACCGTCATCAGCAGCATCCGGCCCGAGGACCGGGTCACCTCGGTGCGCCTGCTGGGCTCCGGGCCCGTGCCCTTCCGCCGGCTCGACACCGGAGAGGGACTGGTCGTGGAGCTGCCCGATCGCGCGCCCTCCCCCTACGTCAACGCTCTCGCGATCGAGCTGGCGTAGTCGATCACCGATGGCGCCGCCCGGGACCGACGCAGGGGCTGGGAAGGTTTGCGTCGGCCCGGGGGCGCCCGCCGGGCCGTGGCTGGAGCAGCGCGCCGGTGGTGGCGTTGTCACGGCACGGCGGTCTGTGGGTCCTCTGTGGGTCGCGGCGCCAGGAGGCCCTGGCGCCGGCGGGAAGGGCGGGGTGAGGTCCCGTGCGACCCCACCCCGCCGAACGACCACCGGGCGCAGGAGCCGCCGAACCCGGTGACCGGTCAGTGGGCCGGACCGTGGGGTTACGGCGCGGCGTCGAGTTCTTTGATGCGGATGTTGCGGAAGGAGACGGTGTCGTCGGGGCCGTGGTTTTGGATGCCGATGTGGCCGGTGGTGAGGCTGCGGTCGGGGTCGGTGTTGGTGAAGTCGT
>NZ_JBQQCA010000113.1:0-5513 GCF_052246635.1 Streptomyces sp. 6N223
GACCTGGCGCTTCGGCAGGCCCGCCTCGCGGGCCACGCCCGCGATCGCCGCCTTGCGGGGCTCGCCCGCCGCCTCACGGTCGGCGACGCGGCGGGCCAGCTCGGCCGGGTCCGCCGACCGCGCGGGAGCGCGCTCCGCGCCCGCGACGACGAGCGTGATCTCGCCGCGCGCCCCGCCCGCCTCCGCCCACGCGGCCAGCTCCCGCAGGGGCCCGCGCCGCACCTCCTCGTGCGTCTTGGTCAGCTCCCGGCACACCGCCGCCCGCCGCTCCCCGCCGAACGCCTCCGCCATCGCCGCCAGCGTCGCGCCGAGCCGGTGCGGCGCCTCGAAGAAGACGAGGGTGCGCGGCTCGGCGGCCACCTCCGCCAGTCGCGCGGCCCGCTCCCCCGCCCGGCGCGGCAGGAAGCCCTCGAAGCAGAACCGGTCCACCGGCAGCCCCGAGACGGCCAGCGCCGTGAGCACCGCCGACGGGCCCGGCACCGCCGTCACCCGTGCCCCGGCGGTCACCGCCGCGACGACGAGCCGGTAGCCGGGGTCGGAGACCGAGGGCATCCCGGCGTCCGTCACCAGCAGCACCCGCGCGCCGCGCTCCAGCTCGCGCGCGAGCTCCGGCGTACGCGCACGCTCGTTGCCCTCGAAGTACGACACGACGCGCCCGGCCGGGCGCACGTCCAGCTCGCGCGCCAGCCGCCGCAGCCGCCGGGTGTCCTCGGCGGCGACGATGTCGGCGGCGGCCAGCTCCGCGCCGAGCCGGGCGGGCGCGTCGGACGGGTCGCCGATCGGCGTACCGGCGAGGACGAGGACGCCTGGCTCGCCGGGCTGGCCGGGCTGGCCGGGCTGGCCGGGCTCATTCGGGGTGCTCATGATGGCTCCATCGTCGCAGCTCGCACGGGCCGGGCGGTCCCGGATGCCAAGATGGCCCGCGTGAGGAGTAGCCAGACCGTGAGCGAGGCCCCGCCAGGACCCGGGCCGCTGCCCGCCGACGAGCCGGGCGCCTGGCAGTGGCGGCTGTGGCGCTTCGGGTACGTCCCGCGCCGCCGCGCCGGAGTCGGCGAGCGGCTGGTGCCGCCGTTCCCCGAGCCCGGCACCCGGATGTGGGCGTACTTCGGCTTCTCGCCACGCGCCGCCGCCCGGCTGGCGCGGGCGATGGGCTGGGGCGGGCCGCTGCTCGTCGCGCTCGTCGCCGGCGCGCTGCGCTTCACCAACCTCGGCAAGCCGGAGTCGGTGATATTCGACGAGACCTACTACGCCAAGGACGCCTGGTCCCTGCTCCGGGCCGGCTACGAGACCGACTGGCCGGACGACGCCGACGAGCGGATCATCGACGGGGTCACGCCCTTCCAGGACAACGCCGCGTACGTCGTCCACCCCCCGCTCGGCAAGTGGATGATCGCGCTGGGCGAGTGGGTCTTCGGGCTCAACCCCTTCGGGTGGCGCTTCATGGTGGCGCTGCTCGGCACCCTGTCGGTGCTGATGGTCTGCCGCATCGGCCGCCGCCTCTTCCGCTCCACCGCGCTGGGCTGCGTCGCGGGGGCGCTGCTGGCCGTGGACGGGCTGCACTTCGTGATGAGCCGCACCGCGCTGCTCGACCTGGTGGTGATGTTCTGGCTGCTGGCCGCCTTCGGCTGCCTGCTGGTCGACCGCGACGCCTCCCGCGCCCGGCTCGCCGCCGCGCTGCCGAAGAGCACCGACGGGGTGCTGCGCCCGCACGACGCGACGGCCTCGCGCCTCGGGCTCGGCTGGCGGCCGTGGCGGCTGGCGGCCGGGGTGTGCCTCGGGCTGGCCTGCGCCACCAAGTGGAACGGGCTGTACGTGCTGGCCGCCTTCGGCGTGCTGACCGTGCTGTGGGACGCCGCGGCACGCCGCACCGCCGGGGCCCGCCGCCCCTACCGCGCGATGCTGCGGCGCGACGCGCTCCCGGCGTTCTGCTCCCTGGTGCCGGTGGCGGTGGCGGTGTACGCCGCCTCCTTCACCGGGTGGTTCCTCACCGACGGCGGCTACTACCGCGACTGGGCCACCACCGCCGGGGCCGACACCTCCTTCGGCTGGATCCCGGACCCGGTGCGCAGCCTGTGGCACTACCAGCACGAGGTCTACGAGTTCCACGTCGGGCTCACCTCGGAGCACAGCTACGAGTCCAACCCGTGGGGCTGGCTGGTCGCCGCCCGCCCGGTGACCTACTACTACTCCGCCTCCGACCCGGGCGAGGGCGGCTGCGACTACGCCAGCGGCTGCGCCCGCGAGGTGCTGGCCCTGGGCACCCCGCTGCTGTGGTGGGCCGCCTGCTTCGCGCTGCTGTACGCCGTCTACCGCTGGCTGTTCCGCCGCGACTGGCGCGCCGGCGCGGTGCTGTGCGCGGTGGCCGCGGGCTATCTGCCGTGGTTCATGTACCAGGAGCGCACCATCTTCTACTTCTACGCGGTGGTGCTGACGCCGTTCCTGTGTCTGGCGGTGACGATGCTGATCGGCGCGCTGCTCGGCCCGCCGGGCTGCCCGGAGCGGCGGCGGGCCGTGGGGATCGTGGCGGTGGGCGTGCTGGTGCTGCTGATCGCCTGGAACTTCATCTATTTTTACCCGATTTACACGGGCATGGAGATCCCCCAGGACGCGTGGCGGTCACGGATGTGGCTCGATACATGGGTGTGAGCCCCCGTACGTGTGGGAGTGTCACCGGCTGCCGGTAGGCTGCGAACACCAGGACATTGCTGTGAGTTAACGGTCGGTTGCGGGGAGACGGTGACAGGGCATAGGGGCAGGCCCCGGGCGCGGGCCGGGGCGCGGGGGCCGATGGGCGACCGGCAGCGGTTCGCGGTGATCGGCGGGGTGTTCGTGGCCGTGGCGACGGTCGTCGGGTTCGGCACGTTCAGCCTGCTGAGCGGCGACGAGGCCGACGGCGAGCAGGCCGGGTCGGTGTCGTCGACGGAGGACGAGCGGCCGGGCGAGGCGGAGGAGCCGGAGGCCGGGCCGCCGACCGAGGAGGAGGTGCTGCGGGCCTCCCGCGCGTTCCTGGACGCCTGGGCGGCGGGCGAGACCCGCGCGGCGGCGGCGCTGACCGACGACCCCGAGGCGGCGCGGGCGGCGCTCGACGGGCTGGCCGAGTCCGCCTCCCTTGCCGAACTGACGCTGACGCCGGGCGAGTCCGCCCCGTCGGGCGGCACGGTGCCGTTCACGGTCGACACGGTCGTCGGCTTCGAGGACGCCGAGGGCCGGGCCCAGCAGGCGGACTGGGCGTACGAGACGGAGCTGACGGTGGTGCGCGAGGAGGGCACCGACCGGCCGGTGGTGCGCTGGGATCCTTCCGTGCTCCACCCCGGCCTGGAGAAGGGCCAGTCGGTGGAGACCGGCCCGGTCAGCGAGTTCCCGCCGGTCGAGGTGCTGGACCGCGACGGCCGCGTGCTGAGCGTGGACGAACACCCCACGCTCGCCGGGATCGTGGCCGACGTGCGCGAGCGGTACGCCGAGGAGGCGGGCGGCAGCACCGGCACTGAGATCCGGATCGTGAACGCCGAGGGCGAGAGGGTCGGCGAGCCGCTGCTGCGGCTGTCCGACCCGACGGCCGGGCAGGTGCCGACCACCATCGACCCGGCGTTGCAGGCCGCCGCGGAGGACGCGGTGGCGGGCGCGGACGGGGACGACGCCTCGCTGGTCGCGATCCAGCCCAGCACCGGCGAGATCCTGGCGGTCGCCAACAAGCCGGCGGAGGGCTTCGACACCGCGCTGCACGGCTCGTACGCGCCGGGCTCCACCTTCAAGGTCGTCACCTCCTCGCTGCTGATGGCGGAGGGCCTGGTCAAGTCGGCGGGCGACCAGCACCCGTGCCCGAAGGAGTTCGAGTACGGCGGCTGGCCGTTCCACAACGACAACAACTTCGAGATCAAGGACGGCACCTTCTCCGACGCCTTCGCCGCCTCCTGCAACACGGCGTTCATCAGCCAGGCGCCCGAGCTGGACGACGACGCGCTGGGCAACCACGCCCGGGACGTCTTCGGGCTCGGCATGACCTGGCAGGTGGGCGTGTCGACGATGGACGGCCAGGTGCCGACGCAGTCGGACGCGCAGATGGCGGCCTCGCTGATCGGCCAGGGCGGCGTGCGGATGAACCCGCTGACCATGGCCTCGGTCTCCGCGACGGTGAAGAACGGCGGCTTCCTCCAGCCGTACCTGGTGCCGCCGGACTTCGACGGCCGCGAGCTGGCGCAGACCGCGGGCAGCCTCGACCCGGGGGCGGCCGCCGAGCTGCGCGGGCTGATGAACACGACGGCTCTGTACGGCACGGCGGCCGAGGCCATGGCGGGGGTGCCGGGCGACATCGGCGCCAAGACGGGATCGGCCGAGGTGGACGGCCAGTCCAAGCCGAACGCCTGGTTCACGGCGTACCGGGACGACCTGGCCGTGGCGGCCGTGGTGCCCGCCTCCGGGCACGGCGGCGAGTTCGCCGGGCCGGTGGTGGCGGAGGTGCTGAAGGCTGCTCCGTAGCACGGTTGCCGTGGGCGGGGCGGCGCACCGTAGGCTCTTCGGCAGACGCCCCGCCCCCACGCCCGTCGAGGAGTTTGCCATGCGGGACATCGCCGTGTTCAGCGGCAGCGCCCACCCGGCGCTGGCCGCCGAGGTCTGCGACCACCTCGGGGTCCCGCTGCGGCCCACCCGGGTCGATCGTTTCGCCAACGACTGCCTCCAGGTGCAGCTCCAGGCCAACTGCCGCGAGCGCGACGTCTACCTGATCCAGCCGCTGGTGCGCCCCGTTCAGGAGCACCTCGTCGAGCTGCTGCTGATGCTGGACGCCGCCCGCGGCGCCTCGGCCGCGCGCACCACCGTGGTCATGCCGCACTACTCCTACGCCCGCTCCGACAAGAAGGACGCGGCGCGCATCTCCATCGGCGGGCGGCTGATAGCCGACCTGATGGTGACGGCCGGCGCCAGCCGGGTCCTGGCGATGACGCTGCACTCCCCCCAGGTGCACGGCTTCTTCACGGTGCCCGTGGACCACCTGCACGCGCTGCGCGAGCTGGCAGCGCACTTCAAGGGCCAGGACCTGAGCAACGCGGTCGTGGTCTCCCCGGACCTGGGCAACGCCAAGGAGGCGGCGGCGTTCGCGCGGCTGCTGGGCATTCCGGTGGCGGCGGGCGCGAAGCAGCGCTTCAGCGACGACCGGGTCAGCATCAGCTCGGTCATCGGCGAGGTGGCCGGGCGGGACGTCATCGTGCTGGACGACGAGATCGCCAAGGGCTCCACGGTGCTGGAGCTGCTCGACCGGCTGCGGGAGCAGGGCGTCGCGTCGGTGCGTATCGCCTGCACGCACGGGCTGTTCGCGGGGGGCGCGCTGAAGCGGCTGGGGTCGGAGCCGGACGTGCTGGAGATCGTGTGCACCAACACGGTGCCGCTCTCGCCGGACGAGACGGAGGGCACGGAGAAGCTGCGCGTGCTGTCCATCGCGCCGGCGCTGGCGGAGGCGATGCGGCGCATCCACAACGGCGAGTCGGTCAGCGCGCTCTTCGACAAGCCGTAGGGGGTGC
>NZ_JBQQCA010000114.1:0-5315 GCF_052246635.1 Streptomyces sp. 6N223
GGGCGCTGACCGAGCTGGCCGACCACCTGGACGCGCAGGCAGACGCCCTGTCCTCGGTCAGCCACACCCTCATGTCCGGGCGGCACCACTTCGACCACCGCTGCGCGCTCATCGTCCACGACCACCAGGACGCCGTCCGCCTCCTGCGCAACGCCGCCCAGGGCGAAACACCGCTGAAGGTCCACCGAGGCACCGTAGCCCGCGAATTCACCCCCAACGCCGCCATGGCCGACCTGGTTCAGGACCTGGTCGCCCAGGCCCGGGCCAGCAGCCAGGACCCCGTCCGCTACCAGGATCAGCTCACCGCGCTGGCCGACCTCTACCGCCAGGGCTACACCCCATCCCTACAGGAGCTGTTCGACCGGCCCCCGACCCGCATCAGCCTTCCCGGCTACCCCTTCGACAACAAGCCCTACTGGCCGGCCCCGATCACCGCCACAGCGACCGCGGCGATCGCAGCGTCCGGCAAACGCCTGCACCCGCTCGTTCACGAGAACGTCTCCGACCTCAGCGAGCAGCGCTACCGCTCGGTCTTCACCGGCGACGAGCCCTTCCTCGCCGACCACGTCGTCAACGGCCGGAAGACCCTCCCCGCCGCCGCGTACCTGGAGATCGCCCGCGAAGCGGCCCGCCAGGCGGCCGGCGGCGGCGCCCTGCGGCTGAACAACATCCGCTGGGTCCAGCCCATGGCCATGCAGGACGATCCCCTCCAGGTCCGGATCACGCTCATCCCGGAACCGGACGGCACCATCGGCTTCGAGATCGTCTCGGGCGGCGACGACGGCCACGACGAGAGCCCTGTGATCCACGGCCAGGGCGACGCCGCTCTCGTCGAGTCTCAGGGGGAGAACCCCGTCCTCGACCTGTCTGCGCTCCGCGCCGACTGCCCGCGTACCCTCAGCGGCGAGGACTGCTACGACGCCTTTGCCGCCGCCCACCTCCGGTACGGCCCCGCCCACCGCACCCTCGCCGAGCTGCACGTCGGCACCGACGTGCTGCTGGCCCGTCTCATCCCGCCCCCGGAGACCGAGGACGGCTACGTCCTCCACCCCAGCCTCATCGACGGCGCCTTCCAAGCCCCGGCCGGCTTCGGCGTGGCGGCGGGCGCGGTGGAGCGCCAACTGCCCTTCGCCCTCGACGCGGTGGAGATCTTCGACTCCGGCGACGGCGGCGACCCCCCGGCCTGGGCCGTGGTCCGCAAGCTCCCCTCCTCGGGCTCGCGCGCCAGCCGCTTCGACATCGACGTGTGCGACGACGCCGGCCGCATCCGCTTCCGCTTCAAGGGCTTCACCAGCAGCCTCGGCAGTGGCAGTGGCAGTGGCAGTAGCAGCAACGCCGCCGTCCCGCCCGTCACCGGCGTACTGGAGATGGCCTGGTCCCCGTCCGAACTCGACGCCGGGCAGCGGCCGTCGAGGACGTGGCGCGAACGCCACCTGATCGTCTGCGACTGCGACGCAACGCACCTTCCCCGCGACCCAGCGGTGCATACCGTCGCAGTCGACAGCACGGGCGACGACCCGGCCGAGCGCTACACCAGCCTCGCCACGCAGCTCTTCACCAAGGTGAAGGACATCCTCCTCGCCAAGCCACAGCACGACGTCCTGCTCCAGGTGGTCGTCCCCGACACCGCCGACTACGCCGGGCTCGCCGGCCTCCTGAAGAGCGCCCGTCTGGAGAACCCGAAGCTCACCACCCAGCTCATCGCGATGCCGCTCGATACGCCGGACGCCATGGCGCGGATCAACGCCGAGGCCGCCGCCCTCGCGCCCGCGCCGCACGTCCGTTACGCCGACGGCCGCCGCCTGCTGCCGACGTGGCAGCCCCTCCCGGACGCGCCACCCGATGCCGCGCCGCACACGCCCTGGCGCGCCGACGGCACCTACCTGATCACCGGGGGAGCGGGCGGCCTCGGCCTCCTCTTCGCTCGCGAGATCGCCGAACGAGCCCCCGGCGCCCGGATCGTCCTCACCGGCCGCTCGGCCCGGCAGGAGCACCTGCACCTTGCGATACCTGGTGCCGAGTACCGCCAGCTCGACGTCACCGACCCGGCGGCGGTGACCGAGACCCTGGCCGGGATCGGCCCGGACCTCCGGGGCATCCTGCACTGCGCGGGCGTCATCCGCGACGACTACATCATCCGCAAGCCGCTCGACGACGTGCGGCAGGTCCTGGCCCCGAAGGTCACCGGCCTGGTCAACCTCGACCGGGCCGCCGCCGACCTGGGCCTGGAGCTGGACTTCCTCGTCTGCTTCGCCTCCACCTCCGGCAGCCTCGGCAACGCCGGGCAGGCCGACTACGCCCTCGGCAACGCCTTCATGGACGCCTTCGCCGCCCGGCGCAACGACGCCGACCCCACCCGTCCGGGCGGCCGGACGCTCGCCATCGACTGGGCGCTGTGGCGGGACGGCGGCATGACCATGGGCGACGGCGACCAGACCCTCGCCCAACTGGAGGCCCGCACCGGCCTGGTCCCGATCCCGGCCGACGCGGGCATCGCGGCGTTCTACCGCAGCCTGGCCAGCGGCGCGGCGCAGACCCTGTGCCTGACCGTCCGCGACGCCCGTCAGCTCCCGGCGGCAACCGACCGCTTCAACAGCGTTGCCGAGCCCACCCCCACGACGGCGCCCGCCGCGCCCGCCACGCCCGCCGAGCAGCCGGACCTCACGGCGTACCTGACGAACGCCACCGCCACGGTGATGAAGCTGCCCCTCGACGTCATCGACTCCGAGGCGCCGCTCGAGCGCTACGGGATCGACTCGATCAGCGTCATCGCCCTGACCGACCGGCTGGAGAAGGACTTCGGCACGTTGCCGAAGACGCTGTTCTTCGAGTACCAGACCCTGGCCGAGCTGAGCCGGTACCTCCAGGACTCCTACCCGGCCGAGGTCGCGCGTCTGTTCACCGAGCCCGAGCCCGAGCGCGGGCCCGAGGCCGCGACCGAAGCCCCGGCGGGCGTCGTCAGCCGCCGCCGCGAGCGCGCCGCCCGCTTCGCGGCCGTGACGCCGACGCCGGCCCGGCCGGAGCGTTCCCCCGACGTCGCCATCATCGGCCTGGCCGGCCGCTACCCGCAGGCCCCGGACCTCGACACCTTCTGGGAGAACCTGCTCCAGGGCCGCGACAGCGTCACGGAGATCCCCGAGGACCGCTGGGACTACCGGGCCTTCTACTACGACGCCGACAAGTCCAAGAAGGACAACGTCTACTGCCGCTGGGGCGGCTTCCTCGAAGGCGTCGACCGCTTCGACCCCATGTTCTTCAACATCTCGCCGCGCGAGGCCGAGCTGATGGACCCGCAGGAGCGGCTCTTCCTCGAATGCGCGTACGCGACGCTCCAGGACGCCGGCTACACCCCGGGGGACCTCGACGACGCGGGCGTGTTCGTGGGGCTGATGACCTCGGACTACCAGCTCTTCGGCGTCGAGCGGCAGCTGGCGGGCCAGCCCGTCGCCGTCGCCGGGAACTTCGCTTCGGTCGCCAACCGGATCTCCTACCACCTCAACTTCCACGGCCCCTCGCTGTCCGTGGACACCATGTGCTCCTCCTCGCTGACCGCGATCAGCCTCGCCTGCGAGAGCCTGCGCCTGGGCAACTGCGAGGTCGCGATCGCCGGAGGCGTCAACCTCTCCCTCCACCCGAACAAGTACCTGCTGCTGTCGCAGGGCAAGTTCGCCTCCAGCAACGGCCGCTGCGAGTCCTTCGGCGACGAGGGCGACGGCTACGTGCCGAGCGAGGGCGTCGGCGCCGTGCTGCTCAAGCCGCTCGACGCGGCGGTGCGCGACCGCGACCACATCTACGGAGTCATCAAGGGCACGGCCGTCAACCACGGCGGCAAGACCAACGGCTACAGCGTCCCCAGCCCGGGCGCCCAGGGCGCGGTCATCGGCAAGGCACTGCGCGAGGCGGGCGTCGATCCGCGGGCGATCAGCTACGTCGAGGCCCACGGCACGGGCACGAAGCTGGGCGACCCCATCGAGATCCGCGGCCTGTCGCAGGCGTTCGAGGCGTTGGGCGTCACGGGGAGCGACGGGCAGTCCTGCGCCATCGGCTCGGTGAAGTCCACCATCGGCCACGCCGAGGGCGCGGCGGGCATCGCCGGGCTGACGAAGGTGCTGCTGCAGATGCGGCACGGCACGCTGGTCCCCAGCCTCCACTCGGACGTGCTGAACCCGCTGATCGACTTCGGCGAGACGCCGTTCGTGGTCCAGCGGGAGGCGGCGGAGTGGCGGCGGCCCGCCGGACACCCGCGCATCGCCGGGCTGTCGTCGTTCGGGGCCGGGGGCTCCAACGCCCACATGATCGTCGAGGAGTACCGGGCCTACCGGGCCGAGGAGCGCGCGGCGCGGGCCGAGCGGCCCGACCCGGTCGTGATCCCGCTGTCCGCGAAGACCGAGGTGGCGCTGCGGCAGTCCGCCGAACGCCTCCTCACCGCCGTGCGCGGCGGACGGTACGCCGACGACGACCTGCCCGCGATGGCGTACACCCTCCAGGTGGGCCGCGAGGCCATGCCCCACCGGCTGGGCTTCGTCGCGCGTGATCTGGCGGAGGTGGCCGGCAAGCTCGCCGCCTGGCTGGACGGCCCGCCGGAGACGGAGGCGGAGGCGGAGCCCGAGAGGGATCCGCTGCTCGCGGCCTGGGTCGCCGGGGAGAACGTGGACTGGCGCCAGCTCTACCTGGGCGAGGACGGCGCCGCGACCACGCCGCCGGGCCGGATCAGCCTGCCGATCTATCCCTTCGCCGAGGAGAGGTACTGGCTCCCGGCGCCCGAGGGGCAGCCGGAGGGCGAGGGCGTTCAGCGGCGACTGCACCCGCTGGTCCACGAGGTGCGCGCGGCGGACGGCACCCCCGTACTCCGCGTCAGCGACCTGGACGTCGCCGTAGAGGCCCCAGAACTCCCAGAAGTAGAGGTTGACGTGGTTGCTGCGGCGGGTCCGGGTCGCCGGGCGGAGATGGCGGGCTGGTCGGTGGCCCAGTGCCTGGAGTGGGAGCTGAAGGACGTCGTCAGTCAGGTGCTGAAGCTGCCCATGGACAGGCTGGACGATGCCACCAGCCTTCAGGACTTCGGGTTCGACTCGATCAGTCTGGTCGAGTTCGCGGGTGTGCTGGTCGAGCGACTGCACGTGGAACTCACCCCGGATGTGTTCTTCAGCTTCCCGACGCTGGGCGCGCTGAGTGGCCACCTGCTGGAGGACCACGGCGAGACGGTGGAGGCGTTCTACCGCCAGGGCAGCACCGCGCCTCCCCCCGAGAAGCGGCCCGCGCCCGAACTCCGCCGCCGCGTGGCGCGCCGGAGCACCCCGGCTCCGGCTCCGGTGCCG
>NZ_JBQQCA010000115.1:0-4994 GCF_052246635.1 Streptomyces sp. 6N223
CCCGGTGGGTGTCCGTTCCTTGAGAACTCAACAGCGTGTCATGCTTGTCAATGCCAGATTTTTTCGAGATTCATTGCGAGGATTGTCTCGCGTGGATGGTCTCTGTTTTGAGTATGCATTCACGGAGAGTTTGATCCTGGCTCAGGACGAACGCTGGCGGCGTGCTTAACACATGCAAGTCGAACGATGATCCGGTTTCGGCCGGTGATTAGTGGCGAACGGGTGAGTAACACGTGGGTGACCTGCCCTGCACTCTGGGATAAGCCTGGGAAACCGGGTCTAATACCGGATATGACTTCTGGTCGCATGGCCGGGAGTGGAAAGCTTTTGTGGTGTGGGATGGGCCCGCGGCCTATCAGCTTGTTGGTGGGGTGATGGCCTACCAAGGCGACGACGGGTAGCCGGCCTGAGAGGGTGTCCGGCCACACTGGGACTGAGACACGGCCCAGACTCCTACGGGAGGCAGCAGTGGGGAATATTGCACAATGGGCGGAAGCCTGATGCAGCGACGCCGCGTGAGGGATGACGGCCTTCGGGTTGTAAACCTCTTTCGACAGGGAACAAGCCTTCCGTTTTTGCGGGGGTGAGGGTACCTGTGGAAGAAGCACCGGCTAACTACGTGCCAGCAGCCGCGGTAATACGTAGGGTGCGAGCGTTGTCCGGAATTATTGGGCGTAAAGAGCTCGTAGGCGGTCTGTCACGTCGGTTGTGAAAGCCCGGGGCTTAACTCCGGGTCTGCAGTCGATACGGGCAGGCTAGAGTTCGGCAGGGGAGACTGGAATTCCTGGTGTAGCGGTGAAATGCGCAGATATCAGGAGGAACACCGGTGGCGAAGGCGGGTCTCTGGGCCGATACTGACGCTGAGGAGCGAAAGCGTGGGGAGCGAACAGGATTAGATACCCTGGTAGTCCACGCTGTAAACGGTGGGCACTAGGTGTGGGCGGCATTCCACGTCGTCTGTGCCGTAGCTAACGCATTAAGTGCCCCGCCTGGGGAGTACGGCCGCAAGGCTAAAACTCAAAGGAATTGACGGGGGCCCGCACAAGCGGCGGAGCATGTGGCTTAATTCGACGCAACGCGAAGAACCTTACCAAGGCTTGACATACACCGGACGGCTGCAGAGATGTGGTTTCCCTTTGGGCTGGTGTACAGGTGGTGCATGGCTGTCGTCAGCTCGTGTCGTGAGATGTTGGGTTAAGTCCCGCAACGAGCGCAACCCTTGTCCTGTGTTGCCAGCGGCGCCTTCGGGCGGCCGGGGACTCACGGGAGACTGCCGGGGTCAACTCGGAGGAAGGTGGGGACGACGTCAAGTCATCATGCCCCTTATGTCTTGGGCTGCACACGTGCTACAATGGCTGGTACAGTGGGTTGCGATGCCGTGAGGCGGAGCGAATCCCCAAAAGCCAGTCTCAGTTCGGATTGGGGTCTGCAACCCGACCCCATGAAGTCGGAGTCGCTAGTAATCGCAGATCAGCAGTGCTGCGGTGAATACGTTCCCGGGCCTTGTACACACCGCCCGTCACGTCACGAAAGTCGGTAACACCCGAAGCCGGTGGCCCAACCACCTTGTGTGGGGGGAGCCGTCGAAGGTGGGACTGGCGATTGGGACGAAGTCGTAACAAGGTAGCCGTACCGGAAGGTGCGGCTGGATCACCTCCTTTCTAAGGAGCGTCGTGCCTTTTCACCGGCGCCTGTCCGGTGGGGGCCAGCTCATGGGTGGAACATTGACGTTGAAGCGTGGCACGCTGTTGGGTGTCTGAGGGCACGGGCTGCTGCACCTTGTGGTGTGGTGGGTGTGTTCTTGGTTGTTGGTTGATTTGTGCATAGTGGACGCGAGCATCTGTGGCCAAGTTGTTGAGGGCGCATGGTGGATGCCTTGGCACCAGGAACCGATGAAGGACGTGGGAGGCCGCGATAGGCCCCGGGGAGTTGTCAACCGAGCTGTGATCCGGGGGTGTCCGAATGGGGAAACCCGGCAGTCGTTATGGGCTGTCACCCGCTGCTGAAGTTCATAGGCGGTGTGGAGGGAACGCGGGGAAGTGAAACATCTCAGTACCCGCAGGAAGAGAAAACAAGAGTGATTCCGGGAGTAGTGGTGAGCGAAACCGGATGATGGCTAAACCGTGTACGTGTGAGACCCGGCAGGGGTTGCGTGTGCGGGGTTGTGGGCGTTGTCTGGACTGGTCTGCCGGCTGGTCGGCGAGTGAGAAACCACTGCGGTAGGCGAAGGGTATGCGAAAGGCCCGGCGTAGAGGGTAAGACCCCCGTAGTCGAAATCGTGGTGGCTCGTTGGGGCGATGGCCCGAGTAGCACGGGGCCCGAGAAATCCCGTGTGAATCTGCCAGGACCACCTGGTAAGCCTGAATATTCCCTGGTGACCGATAGCGGATAGTACCGTGAGGGAATGGTGAAAAGTACCGCGGGAGCGGAGTGAAAGAGTACCTGAAACCGTGTGCCTACAAGCCGTGGGAGCCTTGCATCAGCCTCTTCGGGGGTTGGTGTGGTGACTGCGTGCCTTTTGAAGAATGAGCCTGCGAGTTCGCGGTGTGTTGCGAGGTTAACCCGGTGTGGGGGAGCCGTAGCGAAAGCGAGTCCGAATAGGGCGTTTGAGTAGCATGCCCGAGACCCGAAGCGGGGTGATCTAGCCATGGGCAGGGTGAAGCGTGGGTAAGACCGCGTGGAGGCCCGAACCCACCAGAGTTGAAAATCTGGGGGATGACCTGTGGTTAGGGGTGAAAGGCCAATCAGACTCCGTGATAGCTGGTTCTCCCCGAAATGCATTTAGGTGCAGCGTTGCGTGGTGCTTGCCGGAGGTAGGGCGCTGGGTAGGTGATGGGCCTTGCCGGGTTACTGACCTTAGCCAAACTTCGAATGCCGGTAAGTTTCTAGCGTGGCAGTGAGACTGCGGGGGATAAGCTTCGTGGTCGAGAGGGAAACAGCCCAGAGCATCGACTAAGGCCCCTAAGCGTGTGCTAAGTGGGAAAGGATGTGGAGTCGCTTAGACAGCCAGGAGGTTGGCTTAGAAGCAGCCATCCTTGAAAGAGTGCGTAATAGCTCACTGGTCGAGTGATTCCGCGCCGACAATGTAGCGGGGCTCAAGTACACCGCCGAAGTCGTGTCACACGCCCATAGGGGTGTGTGGGTAGGGGAGCGTCGTGCACCGGGTGAAGCAGGGCCGTAAGGCACTTGTGGATGGTGTGCGAGTGAGAATGCAGGCATGAGTAGCGATACACCAGTGGGAAACTGGTGCGCCGATTGACCAAGGGTTCCTGGGTCAAGTTGATCTGCCCAGGGTAAGTCGGGGCCTAAGGCGAGGCCGACAGGCGTAGTCGATGGATAACCGGTTGATATTCCGGTACCCGCCGTGAAGCGCCAGCGCTGAATCTCCTGATGCTAAGCCCGTGCCCCCGCTGTGGTTCCTTCGGGAATCGTGTGTGGGTGGTGCCGGTGGCCCGAGGGGGTAGTAGGTGAGTGATGGGGTGACGCAGGAAGGTAGTCCAGCCCGGGCGGTGGTTGTCCCGGGGTAAGGGTGTAGCCCGCCGTGCAGGGAAATCCGTGCGGCTGTCCTTGGATGGGCGAGGGTGAGGCCTGATGCCGAGCCGATTGTGGTGAAGTGGATGATCCTATGCTGTCGAGAAAAGCCTCTAGCGATGTTTCATGGCGGCCCGTACCCTAAACCGACTCAGGTGGTCAGGTAGAGTATACCGAGGCGTTCGGGTGAACTATGGTTAAGGAACTCGGCAAATTGCCCCCGTAACTTCGGGAGAAGGGGGGCCTCTTCCGGTGATGACCCGTTGCGGTCGGAGCTGGGGGTGGCCGCAGAGACCAGCGAGAAGCGACTGTTTACTAAAAACACAGGTCCGTGCGAAGCTGTAAGGCGATGTATACGGACTGACGCCTGCCCGGTGCTGGAACGTTAAGGGGACCGGTTAGCTCTTTCGGGGGCGAGGCTGGGAACTTAAGCGCCAGTAAACGGCGGTGGTAACTATAACCATCCTAAGGTAGCGAAATTCCTTGTCGGGTAAGTTCCGACCTGCACGAATGGCGTAACGACTTCTCGGCTGTCTCAACCATAGGCCCGGTGAAATTGCAGTACGAGTAAAGATGCTCGTTTCGCGCAGCAGGACGGAAAGACCCCGGGACCTTTACTACAGCTTGATATTGGTGTTCGGTTCGGTTTGTGTAGGATAGGTGGGAGACTGTGAAGCTCAAGCGCCAGCTTGGGTGGAGTCATTGTTGAAATACCACTCTGGTCGTGCTGGATGCCTGAACCTGGGTCCGTGATCCGGATCGGGGACAGTGTCTGGTGGGTAGTTTAACTGGGGCGGTTGCCTCCTAAAGAGTAACGGAGGCGCCCAAAGGTTCCCTCAGCCTGGTTGGTTATCAGGTGGTGAGTGTAAGTGCACAAGGGAGCTTGACTGTGAGACTGGCGGGTCGAGCAGGTGCGAAAGCAGGGACTAGTGATCCGGCGGTGGCTTGTGGGAGCGCCGTCGCTCATCGGATAAAAGGTACCCCGGGGATAACAGGCTGATCTTCCCCAAGAGTCCGTATCGACGGGATGGTTTGGCACCTCGATGTCGGCTCGTCGCATCCTGGGGCTGGAGTTGGTCCCAAGGGTTGGGCTGTTCGCCCATTAAAGCGGTACGCGAGCTGGGTTTAGAACGTCGTGAGACAGTTCGGTCCCTATCCGCTGTGCGCGTTGGAGTCTTGAGAAGGGCTGTCCCTAGTACGAGAGGACCGGGACGGACGGACCTCTGGTGTGCCAGTTGTCCCGCCAGGGGCATGGCTGGTTGGCTACGTTCGGGAAGGATAACCGCTGAAGGCATCTAAGCGGGAAGCCTGCTTCGAGATGAGGACTCCCACCCCCTTTGAGGGGGTAAGGCCCCCGGGAGACGACCGGGTTGATAGGCCTGAGGTGGAAGCCCAGTGATGGGTGGAGCTGACGGGTACTAATAGGCCGAGGGCTTGTCCGCAGATGCTCGCGTCCACTATGA
>NZ_JBQQCA010000116.1:0-4704 GCF_052246635.1 Streptomyces sp. 6N223
CCCCCACCTGGCCCACCACCGGCCACCCCACCCCCCTCCCCACCTACCCCTTCCAACGCCAGCGCTACTGGCTGGACCTGCCGGAGACCGTGGGCGACGCCACGGACCTCGGACAGGCGGAGGCTGGCCACCCGCTCCTCGGCGCGGCGGTGGAACTGCCCGACGACGAGGGTGTTGCGTTCACCGGCCGCCTCTCGCTCCGCGCCCACCCCTGGCTGGCCGACCACGCCGTGCACGGCACCGCGCTGCTGCCCGGCACCGCCTTCGCCGAACTCGCCCTCCACGCCGGCCAGTACGTCGGCTGTGAACGGCTCGAAGAGCTCAACCTCCAGGCTCCGCTCCTCCTCCCCGAGCAGGGCGCGATGCCGCTCCAGGTGACCGTCGGCGCCCCTGACGGCGAGGGCCGACGCCCGGTGACGATTCACAGCCGCAGGGACGAGGACACCCTGGTCCTCGCCAAGGGAACGCTGGCCGCCGGCCCGGCCCCGGCGGCGGAGGTCGGTCCCGGCGCGGGAGTGGAGGCGTTCCCGCCCGAAGGGGCGACTCCGGTGGACCTGGAGGAGCTGTACGGGCGGCTGGCCTCCACCGGCCTGGGCTATGGCCCCGCCTTCCAGGGGCTCTCCTCGGCCTGGCGGCTCGGCGACGAGGTGTACGCCGAGGTCACGCTGGACAACGGCGACCGCGACGGTGACGGCGAGACGGAGGGCTTCGGCATCCACCCGGCGCTGCTGGACGCCGCCCTGCACCCGTTGGCGTTCGCCGACGACACGGCCGAGGGCTCGGCGCGCCTGCCGGTGGCCTGGTCGGATGTGTCCCTGCACGCCGTCGGCGCCCGCGCCGTCCGCGTGCGGCTGACGCCGACCGGTGCGGACACCATCGCCCTGGCCGTAACGGACCACCAAGGCACGCCGGTTGCCGAGGTGGGGGCTCTGACGGTGCGGGAGACTCGTCCGGAGAGCCTGGTGGCCCAAGGGCCGCGCGATCTGTACGAGCTGGCCTGGACACCGCTGCAACTGCCGCAGCCGCAGCCGCTGCCGCAGGCCACGCCGGACCCGCTCGCGGGCGTCCCGGAGGTGGCCGGGGCCGGTGAGCTCGCCGCCGCGCCCGACTCCGCCACGGTGCTGGCCCACTGCCCCGACCGGCTGGCCGACCCCGCTCAGGTTCGGGACGCGCTCGCCTGGGCGCTCGACCTGGCGCAGGCCTGGTTGGCCGAGGAGCGGTTCGCCGAGTCGCGGCTGGTCGTCGTGACCCGCGACGCGACGGGTGAACGGCCCGGCAGCCTGGCGCACGCCGCCGTCTGGGGGCTGCTCCGCTCCGCGCAGACCGAGAATCCCGGCAGGTTCGCGCTGGTGGACCTCGCCGGAGGCGACGATGACCTCCTCGCGGCCGCGCTCGGCACGCAGGAGCCGCAGGTCGCTGTCCGGGACGGCGCCCTGTACGCCCCTCGCCTGGCACGGACCGCTCCCGCCACCGAAACGGGCCCGGCGCTCGACCCGGACGGTGTGGTGCTGGTCACCGGGGCGACGGGGGCGTTGGGCGGCCTGGTGGCCCGCCACCTGGTCACGGCGTACGGCGTCAAGCGCCTGCTGCTGGTCAGCCGCCGCGGGCCCGACGCCCCCGGCGCCGCCGAGCTGCGCGACGGCCTGACCGCCCTCGGCGCCGAAGTCACCCTCGCCGCCTGCGACCTGGCCGACCGCGCCGCCGTCGCCGCACTCCTCGACGCCCACCCCGGCATCACCGGCATCATCCACGCCGCCGGCGCCCTGGACGACGCCACCATCCCCTCCCTCACCCCCGAACGCCTCGACACCGTCCTCCGCGCCAAAGCCGACGCCGCCTGGCACCTCCACGAACGCGCCGGAGACGTCGCGCTGTTCGCGCTCTTCTCCTCCGTCTCCGGCGTCTTCGGCGGCGCGGGGCAGGGCAACTACGCCGCCGCCAACGCCTACCTCGACGCCCTCGCCGCGCACCGCCGCGCCCAGGGCCTGCCCGCCGTCTCCTACGCCTGGGGCCTGTGGGACACCGGCGGCGGCAGCGGGGTGAGCGGGATGACCGGGCAACTCGCCGAGGCCGACCGGGCACGGATGGCGCGCAGCGGCATCCTGCCGATCAGCGGCGAGCTCGGACTCGAGCTGTTCGACGCCGGGCTGCGCGCGGAGCGTTCCGTGGTGGTGCCGGTGCGGCTGGAGCCGTCGGCGCTGCGCGACCCGGTCCCCCTGCTGCGCGGCCTGGTCCGCACCCCGGCGCGCCGCGCCGCCGCGCACGGGCACGCGGGCCCGGGCACGCCGGGCGCCCCGCGCGGGGCCGGGGGCGGTACGGCGCTGGTCGAGCGGCTGGCAGGGATGTCCGCCGAGGAGCGGACGGAGGCGTTGCAGGAGCTGGTGCGCGATCACGTGGCCGACGTGCTGGGGCACTCCAACCCGAGCGCGCTGGACATCCAGCGGGGTCTGCTGGAGCTCGGCATCGACTCGCTGACCGCCGTCGAGCTGCGCAACCGCCTCGGTGCGACGGTCGGGCACCGGCTGCCGACCACGTTGATCTTCGACCACCCGACGATCGCCGCGCTCGCCGCCTACCTCGACGCCGAGGTGGTGCCCGCGACGGGCGAGGGCACGGCCGGAGCCAGCGAGCTGGACCGGCTGGAGAAGGTGCTGCTGGCGCTGGCGCCCGAGGACGAGCAGCGCGTACACCTGGCGCGCCGCCTCCAGGAGGTGCTGGTCAACGCCGGGATGGCGGAGCTGATGGCCTTGGCGCCGCCGCAGCCCGACGAGACGGAACGGATGCTCGGCGCAGCGTCCGACGACGAGATCTTCGACTTCATCGACAACGAGCTCGGCGAGCTCGGGAACTCCTAGGCAGAGGAAGTAGACGCCGCCGTGGTGAATGAAGACAAGCTCCGTGACTACCTCAAGCGCGTGACGGCCGACCTGCATCGGACCCGCAAGAGGTTGCAGGAGGTCGAGGCGAAGGACCAGGAGCCGATCGCGATCGTCGGCATGGCCTGCCGCTACCCCGGCGGCGTCGCCTCGCCGGACGAGCTGTGGGAGCTTGTGGCCGAGGGCCGCGACGCGATCTCCGGCTTCCCCGAGGACCGGGGCTGGGACCCGGACCTGTACGACCCGGACCCGGCGCGGACCGGGAAGTCCTACGCCCGCGAGGGCGGCTTCCTGTACGACGCGGCCGACTTCGACCCGGAGTTCTTCGGGATACCGCCGCGCGAGGCGTTGACGATCGACCCGCAGCAGCGGCTGCTGCTGGAGACCGCCTGGGAGGCGGTGGAGAGCGCCGGGATCGACCCGGCCTCGCTGCGCGGCAGCCACACGGGCGTCTTCGCCGGGGTGATGTACGGCGACTACGGCTCGCGGCTCAGCCCGATCCCCGACGGCTTCGAGGGGTACGTGGGCACCGGCAGCGCCGGGAGCATCGCCTCGGGGCGGGTCTCGTACACCTTCGGCTTCGAGGGGCCGGCCGTCAGCATCGACACGGCGTGCTCGTCGTCGCTGGTCGCCCTGCACCTGGCGGCCCGGGCGCTGCGCAACGGCGAGTGCGGGCTCGCGCTCGCGGGCGGCGTGACGGTGATCGCCACCCCCAGTCTCTTCGTGGAGTTCAGCCGGCAGCGGGGGCTGTCACCGGATGGGCGGTGCAAGGCGTTCGCCGCCTCGGCCGACGGGACGGGCTGGGGCGAGGGCGTGGGCCTGGTGCTGCTGGAGCGGCTGTCGGACGCCCGCCGCAACGGCCACCAGGTGCTCGCGGTGCTGCGCGGCTCGGCCATCAACCAGGACGGCACCAGCAGCCAGTTGACCGCGCCGAACGGGCCCTCACAGCAGCGCGTGATCCGGCAGGCCCTGGCGGACGCGCGGCTGGGCGCGGCGGACGTGGACGTGGTGGAGGCGCACGGCACGGGGACAACGCTGGGCGATCCGATCGAGGCGCAGGCGCTGCTCGCGACGTATGGCAAGGACCGCCCAGAGGACCGGCCGCTGTGGCTGGGCTCGCTGAAGTCGAACATCGGGCACCCGCAGGCGGCGGCCGGCGTCGGCGGCGTGATCAAGATGGTCATGGCGATGCGGCACGGCATGCTGCCGCAGACGCTGCACGTGGACGAGCTGACGCCGCACGTCGACTGGGAGGCCGGGGCGGTCTCCCTGCTGACGGAGGCGCGGCCGTGGCTGGAGCACGACGGGCCGCGGCGGGCGGGCGTGTCGTCGTTCGGCATCAGCGGCACCAACGCCCACGTGATCATTGAGGAGGCGCCGGCCGCGGAGGCGGCGGAACGGAGCGGCGACCAGGGCGACGGCGGCGGCGCGGCGGAGTCGACCGGCGTGGCCGGGGCCATCCCGTGGATGCTGTCCGCACGCACCGAGCAGGGCGTGCGGGACCAGGCCGCCCGCCTCCGTGACCGTCTCGCGACGGTGGCCGGGCCGGAGGGCCAGGTGGACGCGGCCGCGGTGGCGCATGGGTTGCTGCGGCGGTCTCGTTTCGATGAGCGGGCGGTCGCCTTCTCTCCCGACGCGCTGGCGGCGTTGGCTGCGGGCGAGCCGCATCCGGATCTGGTCACGGGCAGTGTGGTCAGTGGCAAGACGGTGTTTGTGTTTCCCGGGCAGGGTTCGCAGTGGCCGGGCATGGGCCAGCACCTCATGGCCACCGAGCCGGTCTTCGCCGACCACATCCAGGCCTGCACGGACGCCTTCACGCCCTACACCG
>NZ_JBQQCA010000117.1:0-4614 GCF_052246635.1 Streptomyces sp. 6N223
CACCCCCAAACACCCCGAACCCACCACCCTCACCACCGCCCTCGCCCACGCCCACACCACCGGACACACCCCCACCTGGCCCACCACCGGCCACCCCACCCCCCTCCCCACCTACCCCTTCCAACGCCAGCGCTACTGGCTGGAGGTCGCCAGCACCACCAACGCCGCCGACCTCGGGCTCGATCAGGCCGAGCATCCGCTGCTGGGGGCGGCCGTCACCTCGGCCGAGGACGACGGGCTGCTGCTGACGGGCCGCCTCTCCCTCCACACCCACCCCTGGCTGGCCGACCACGTGGTCCTCGGCACCGCGCTGCTGCCCGGGGCGGCGTACGTCGAGCTCGCCCTGCACGCGGGCGATCGCGTCGGCTGCGACACCATCGACGAGCTGACCATCGAGGCACCCCTCGCCCTCCCCGACCAGGGCGCCATCCAGCTCCAGGTGACCGTCGGCGCCCCCGACGACACCGGCCGCAGAGCCCTCCGCGTCTACTCCCGCCCCGACGGCGAAGAGGACGCGGCCTGGGTCCGCCACGCGTCCGGCACTCTCACCTCCCGCGACGCCGTCACCGGCCTCACCGACGTCACCGCGCCGGAGGCGTGGCCGCCGCCCGGGGCCGAGCCCGTCGAGACCGGCGATCTCTACGAACGGCTCGCGGAAGCCGGATTCGCCTACGGCCCGGCGTTCCAGGGGCTGCGTGCGGGCTGGCGGCTCGGCGACGAGGTGTACGCCGAAGTGCGGCTGCCCGAGGAACAGCACGAGGCGGCCGGACAGTTCGGGTTCCACCCGGCCCTGCTGGATGCCGCGATGCACTCCCTCGGCCTCGGCGTCATCGAGAACGAGTCCGACCAGGTGCGGCTGCCGTTCGCCTGGGCGGGCGTGACGCTCCACGCCACCGGGGCGGTCGCCGCGCGAGTGCGGCTGACTCCGGCCGGTGGGGAGAGCGCCGACAGCAGCACCATGCTCCTGACGCTTCTCGACTCCGACGGCGCGCCGATCCTCACCGCCGAGGGCCTGACGCTGCGCGCCATGTCGCGTACGGCGGCGGCCACGCAGCAGCGTCCGCTCTACGCCCTGGACTGGACGCCGCTCCAGCTCAGCGCCACCGCTCCCGCCGCAGCGCGAACGATCACGATCGACGGCCCGGAGGATCTCGCGGACCTGGCCGGGCTGGGCCCGGATGACGTGGTCTGCGTCGACGTGTCCCCGGCCGACGACCGTACGGACGTCGCCCGCGCCGCGCACCAGGCGACGCAACGTGCGTTGGCACTGGTCCAGGCCTGGCTGGCCGACGAGCGCTTCGCGGGCGCGCGCCTGGTGTTCCTCACCCATCGCGCCGTGGACGCCGGTGAGTTGCGGGATGTGGCGGCCTCGGCGGTGTGGGGTCTGGTGCGCACCGCCGAGACCGAGAACCCGGGCCGTTTCGTGCTCCTCGACCTCGACGACGACCCTGACTCGCTCGCCGTGATCCCGGCGGCCGTGGCCAGCGGCGAGCCGCAGCTCGCGCTACGCGAGGGCGCCCTGCTGCTGCCCCGCCTCAGCAGGCTGCCCGCCAACGCCGCCAACGCCCCCGACCCCGCCGACGCCGCCGACGCCGCCGCGTCCGACGACGCCTCCGGGGAACGGCGTACCGGGCTGGCCGACCCCAAGGGACTGGACCCCGAGGGCACGGTCCTGATCACCGGAGGCACCGGAACCCTGGGCGCCCGCCTCGCCCGTCACCTCGTCGTCTCCCACGGCGTACGCCACCTGCTGCTGGTCAGCCGGCGCGGCCCAGCGGCGGACGGCGCCGCCGAGCTGCGCGACGAGCTGACCTCCCTCGGCGCGGCCGAGGTCACCATCGCAGCATGCGACGTCGCCGACCGCGAGGCGCTGACCGCCCTCCTGGCGGCGGTGCCGCGTCCGCTGAGCGGCGTCGTGCACACGGCGGGCGTGCTCGATGACGGCGTGATCGCCACGCTGACCGCCGAGCGGCTGACGCCCGTGCTGCGTCCGAAGGTCGATGCCGCCTGGCACCTGCATGAACTCGCGGGCGACGTCGGGGCGTTCATCCTCTTCTCGTCGATCGCCGCCACGCTCGGAAGCCCGGGGCAGGGCAACTACACGGCGGCCAACGCCTTCCTCGACGCCCTCGCCGCCCACCGCCACGCCCTCGGGCTGCCCGCCACCTCACTCACCTGGGGTTTCTGGGACACCGACGGCGGCATGACGCGCGACCTGGACGCCCGGGACAAGGCCCGCATGAACCGGGGCGGGGTGGCGCCCATGACCGTCGAGCAGGGCATGGGGCTCTTCGACGAGGCCCTGGCACGGCACGACCGGGCCGTCGTGGCGACGGCCCGCCTGGACCTGGCGGCGCTGCGTTCGGCCGACCAGGTGCCGGTGACGCTGCGCGGGCTGGTGCGCACGCGGGCCCGCCGCGCGGCGGGCGCAGGGGCCGGAGGCGATGCGGGCATGGGCGACGGGTCTGCGCTGGCCCAGCGGATCGCCGCCCTGCCGGAAGCCGAGCGGGACAGCGTGCTGCTGGAGACGGTGTGCTCGGCCGTCGCGGTGGTTCTCGGCCACGAGAGCACGGACGCCGTCGCGGTGGAGCGGCAGTTCACCGACCTGGGCTTCGACTCGCTGACGGCGGTGGACTTCCGCAACCGGCTGGCCTCGACCAGTGGGCTGCGGCTGCCCGCCACGCTCGTCTTCGACTACCCGACGCCGCTGGCGCTCGCGGGCTACCTGCGCGAGGAACTCGTCGGTGCCGGCGCCGCGTCCACCGCCGGGGCCGCCTCGGCCGCCTCGGTCGTCCGGGCCCGCTCCGGCGCGGCTGCCGACGACGAGCCGATCGCGATCGTCGGCATGGCATGCCGCTATCCGGGCGGGGTGCGCTCGCCCGAGGATCTGTGGCGGCTGGTCGCCGACGGCCTGGACGCCATCACGCCGTTCCCCACCGACCGGGGATGGGACGACGATCTGTACGACCCGGACCCGGAGCGGACCGGTAAGTCCTACGCCCGCGAGGGCGGCTTCCTGCACGACGCGGGCGCCTTCGACCCCGGGTTCTTCGGGATCTCGCCGCGTGAGGCGCTGGCGACGGACCCGCAGCAGCGGCTGCTGCTCCAGACGGCGTGGGAGGCGTTCGAGCGGGCCGGGATCGACCCGACGACGCTGCGCGGCAGCCAGACCGGCGTCTTCACCGGGATCATGTACAACGACTACGGTTCGCGACTGTTGGAACACATACCGCAGGGCTTCGAGGGCTTCCTCGGCACGGGCAGCGCGCCGAGCATCGCGTCGGGCCGGGTGGCGTACACCTTCGGCTTCGAGGGTCCGGCCGTGACCGTCGACACCGCCTGCTCCTCCTCGCTGGTGGCGTTGCACCTGGCCACCCAGGCGCTGCGCAACGGGGAATGCGAGCTGGCCCTGGTCGGCGGCGCCACCGTCATGGCAACGCCCACGACCTTCATCGAGTTCAGCCGCCAGCGCGGCCTGGCAAAGGACGGGCGCTGCAAGGCGTTCTCGGCGGAGGCCGACGGGACCGGCTGGAGCGAGGGGGCCGGGCTGCTGCTGGTGGAGCGGCTGTCGGACGCGCGGCGCAACGGCCACCAGGTGCTCGCGGTCGTGCGCGGCTCGGCCGTCAACCAGGACGGCGCCAGCAACGGCCTGACCGCACCGAACGGCCCCTCGCAGCAGCGCGTGATCCGGCAGGCCCTCGCCAGCGCCGGGTTGAGCCCCGCCGACGTGGACGTGGTGGAGGCGCACGGCACCGGGACGACGCTGGGCGACCCGATCGAGGCGCAGGCACTGCTCGCGACCTACGGGAAGGGCAGGCCGGAGGACCGGCCGCTGTGGCTGGGCTCGATCAAGTCCAACATCGGCCACACGCAGGCGGCGGCCGGCGTCGCCGGAATCATCAAGATGGTCATGGCGATGCGTAACGAGGCCATGCCCAGGACCCTTCACGCCGATGAGCCGTCGCCGCACGTGGACTGGGAGGCGGGCGCCGTCTCCCTGCTGGCCGAGCCCCGGCCGTGGGAGCGCGACGGCCATCCGCGCCGCGCGGGCGTGTCGTCGTTCGGCGTGAGTGGCACGAACGTGCACCTCATCCTGGAAGAGCCGACCAGCGAGCCGGAGGCCGCTGCTGCCGAGGAACCCGGGGCGGCGCCCGCGTCGCCCGCGCCGGTGGCGTGGGTGCTGTCGGCGAAGTCGGAGGGCGCGCTGCGCGACCAGGCGCGGAGCCTGGGCATGTGGGTCGAGGCCCACCCCGAACTCTCGGCCGCCGGCATCGCGCATTCGCTGGTGACGACGCGGGCGTTGTTCGACCACCGAGCCGTCATCATCGGCCAGGACGACGAAACGCGGCTGGCGGCATTGCGTTCTCTGGCGGCCGGCGAGCCCAGCTCCGCCGTCATCCACGGCAACGCCGCCCAGCCCGGCAAGCTCGCCTACCTCTTCACCGGCCAGGGCTCACAACGCGCAGGCATGGGCCAACAGCTCTACACCACCTACCCCGCCTTCGCCCACGCCTACGACGAGGTACTCACCCACTTCACCCCGAAGCTGCGGGAGATCATCACCACCGGCGAGGGCCTGGACCGCACCGAACACACCCAACCCGCCCTCTTCAC
>NZ_JBQQCA010000118.1:0-4466 GCF_052246635.1 Streptomyces sp. 6N223
GCCGGTCCTGGCCGTAGGTGGCCAGCAGTGCCTCCGCCTCGATGGGGTCGCCCAGCGTTGTGCCGGTGCCGTGGGCTTCGACGGCGTCGATGTCGGCCGGCTTCAGGCCGGCGTTGGTCAGGGCGGCCCGGATGACGCGCTGCTGGGAGGGGCCGTTGGGGGCGGTCAGGCCGTTGCTGGCGCCGTCCTGGTTGACCGCCGAGCCGCGCACGACGGCCAGCACGCGGTGGCCGTTGCGGCGGGCGTCGGAGAGGCGTTCCACCAGCAGCACGCCGACGCCCTCGGCCCACCCGGTGCCGTCCGCCGCCGCCGCGAAGGACTTGCACCGCCCGTCCGGGGACAGCCCCCGCTGACGGCTGAACTCGATGAAGGTGCCAGGGCTGGGCATGACGGTGGCACCCCCGGCCAGGGCCATGTCGCACTCGCCGGTGCGCAGCGACTGGGCCGCCAGGTGCAGGGCCACCAGCGAGGACGAGCATGCGGTGTCGACCGTCACCGCCGGGCCCTCCAGCCCGAAGGTGTATGCCACGCGGCCCGACGCCACGCTTCCCTGGGTGCCCGTGCCCACGTAACCCTCCACGTCCTCCGGCAGCTTCGGGAGCCACGAGGCGTAGTCGTGGTACATCAGGCCCGTGAACACGCCGGTGCGGCTGCCGCGCAGCGTGGTCGGGTCGATCCCGGCGCGCTCCAGTGCCTCCCAGGTCGTCTCCAGCAGCAGCCGCTGCTGCGGATCCATCGCCAACGCCTCACGCGGGGAGATCCCGAAGAACTCGGCGTCGAAGTCGCCCGCGTCGTGCAGGAATCCGCCGTGTCGCGCGTAACTGGTGCCCGGGTGGTCCGGGTCGGGGTGGAAGAGGGTGTGCAACCCCCAGCCCCGGTTGGTCGGGAAGCCGCTGATCGCGTCGCGGCCCGTGGCGACGAGCCGCCACAGCTCCTCGGGCGTGCGGACCCCGCCCGGGTAGCGGCAGGCCATGCCGACGATCGCGATCGGCTCGCTCATCGCCGCGGTCGGCGCCAGCGCCGTAGCCGTAGCCGGGGCCGTTTCCGCGAGGTCGCCGAGCAGTTCCGTGCGCAAGTAGTCGACAAGGGCGTTCGGGTCCGGGTAGTCGAACGCCAGGGTGGCGGGCAGGCGGTGGCCGACGGCCTCGGAGAGGCGGTTGCGTAGCTGTACGGCGGTCAGCGAGTCGAAGCCGAGGTCCTTGAAGCCCCTGGTCGGCTCGATCGGGGTGCCGCGCGGGTGCCCGAGCACGGCGGCGATCTCGCCCGCCACGAGGTCGAGCAACGCCTTCCTCCGGTCCGCCGGGGCGAGCCCGGCCAGCCGCTCGGCGAGAGGCGCGGCCGACCCGCTGGGGCCCCGGGAGGCGGTGCGACGCGGCGGCCGGGCGGGGACGAGGGCGCGCAGCGGGGGCGGCAGTGTGCCGTCCTTGGCTCGTTCGCGCAGGGCGGAGGGTTCGAATCGGGCGGCGGTGGCGGGCGTTGTCACCTCTCCCGCGATCACGGCGTCGAAGAGTTCGAGGGCCTGGGGCGTTTCCAGCGGGAGCAGGCCGTTGCGGGCCATCCGCGCGAGGTCGGCTTCCGTCAGATGGCTGGTGATGCCGCTGGACTCAGCCCACAGTCCCCAGGCGATGGTGCGGGTGCCGGTGCGATGGCGGGCCAGGGCGTCGAGGAAGGCGTTGGCGGCGGCGTAGTTGGCCTGGCCGGGGGTGGCCAGGGTGGCGGTGGTGGAGGAGAACAGCACGAACGCCACGTCGGGCAGGTGGGCCGTCGCCTGGTGGAGGTTGAGGGCGGCGTCCACCTTCGGCGCCAGGACAGCGTGGAGGCGGGCCGGGGTGAGGTTCGTGACCAGCGCGTCGTCCAGGGTGCCGGCGGTGTGGATGACGCCGGTCAGGGGGTGGGCGGTGTCGATGCCCGCTATGAGGCGGCGGGTGGCCTCCGGATCGGCCAGGTCACAGGCGGTGAGGGTGACAGTGTCCGCGCCCAGGGCGGTCAGCTCCGCCTGGAGGCGGGCTGCGTGCGGGGCCTGGCCGCCCTGGCGGGAGGCGAGGTGGAGGTGGCGGGTGTGGTGGCGGGTGATCAGGTGGCGGGCTACGAGGCCGGCGAGGGTGCCGGTGCCGGTGATCAGGACGGTGCCGTCCGGATCGGGGGCCCACGCGGCCCCGCCGAAGTTGGTGGGGGTGGGAGTGGCGGTGGCGGTGGGGGTGTGTCGGGTCAGGCGGGGGACGGAGAGGCGTCCCCCGCGTATCGCGAGGTGCGGCTCCCCGGCGGCCAACGCTGAGTGCAGGGACTGGGAGTGGGGGTGGGGTTGGGGATGGGGGTGTGGGGCGGCGGGATCGTCGTCGAGGTCCACGAGCACGAAACGGCCCGGGAACTCCGACTCCGCCACCCGCACGAGCGCCTGGACCGGCGCCCGCACCAGCCCCGGCACCGCCGCGTCGGCGAGCAGCGCCAGCCGCGCGTCGGCGAGGCGCTCCTCCGCCACCCACGCCTGGACGAGCGTGAGCGCCGCCTCGCAGGCGGCGTGGATGGCGTCCGCCGACGGTTCCCGTTCGTGCGTGAGCACGGCGAAGACCGTCTCGGGCGGCGCGATACGGCCCGCCACCATCGCCTCGGCCAACTCGCCGAGTTCGGCGAAGACGGGCCCGTCGAAGCCCGTCCAGGGCGCGGTGCCCAACGCCGCCCAGCGGCCGGGCTCCGCTTGCGGGACGTCCACCGATTCCGGCAGGGGAACCCACTCCACCCGGAACAGCATGTCTCGGACAGGTGGCGTCATCGGGCGCAGGGTGAGGCGTTCCACCGAGACGACGGGCTGCCCGGCCGGGTCGGTCGCGTGCAGGGCGACCGCATCGGATCCGTCCGAGAGCACGAGTCGCACGCGCAGCGTCGTGGCGCCGGTGGCGTGCAGGCGTACCCCCGACCAGGCGAAGGGGAGGTGGGCCGCGCCGCTGCCCTGCCCCGGCCCGGTGAGGGCGATGGTGTGCAGGGCGGCATCGAGCAACGCCGGGTGGAGGGCGAAGTGTTCGGCGTCGGACACCGCCTCCTCCGGCAGCGCCACCTCGGCGTAGATCTCGTCGCCGTGCCGCCAGGCCGCGCGCAGGCCCTGAAACGCCGGGCCGTAGTGATAGCCGAGGTCGCGCAGCCGTTCGTAGCCTTCGGACAGCTCAACGGGGTCTGCGTCCGCCGGCGGCCAGGGGAGTGACTGGCCGTCCGAGGCGGCGGCGCTGGCGGCGGCGCTGGCGCTGGCCAGCGTTCCTTCGGCATGGCGGGTCCAGGGGGAGCCGTCACCGTCGCCGTCGTGGGCGGGGCGGGAGTGGACGCTGAGCGGACGCCGGTCATCAGCATCGGGAGCGCCCACGGCGACCTGGATGTCGAGGCCACCGGACGCCGGGACACGCACGGGCGCGGAGAGGGTCAGCTCGTCGACGTGACCGCCTCCGGCCTGGTGGGCGGCGTGGAGGGCGAGTTCGAGGATGGCGGTGCCGGGGAGGAGGGGGGTGTCTGTGATGGTGTGGTCGGCGAGCCAGGGGTGGGTGTGGAGGGAGATGTGGCCGGTGAGGAGGAGGTCGTTGGTGGTGGTGTCTGCGATTTCCACCAAGGCGGGGAGGAGGGGGTGTTCTGTGGTGCCCAGACCGGTGTGGGTGAGGTCGGTGGTCGATGGTGGTGGGGTCAGCCAGTAGCGCTGGTGTTGGAACGGGTAGGTGGGGAGGTCGGGGATGAGGTGGGTGTGGGGGAGGAGGGTGTTCCAGTTGGGGGTGGCGGCGTGGTGGGTGTGGAGGGTGGCGAGGGCGGTGAGGAGGGTGTGGGGTTGGTCGCGGGTGCGGTGTTGGAGGGGGATGGCGAGGTGTTCGGTGTTGTTGAGGCATTGTGCGGCGAGGGCGGTGAGGGTGGTGGAGGGTCCGATCTCGATGAAGGTGGTGGCGCCGCGTTCGGCGAGGTGGGTGAGGTGGTCGTGGAAGCGGACGGGTTCGCGGACGTGGCGGACCCAGTATTCGGGGTCGAGGAGTTGTTCGGTGGGGGTGGCGAGAGGGATCTGCGGTTGGTGGAAGGTGAGGGTGCGTACGACCCGCCGGAAGGGGTTGAGCATGCCGTCCATGTGGGGGGAGTGGAAGGCGTGGCTGACGCGCAGGAGGGTGGTCTTGCGGCCGCGTTCGGCCCAGGCGGCGGCGAGTGCTCGCACCGCGTCGGCGTCGCCGGAGATGACTGTCTCGGTGGGGGCGTTGTGCGCGGCGATGCTGACGGTGCCGTCCTGGGGCAGGGTTTCCTCCACCTCCTCGCCGCTGGCCTCGATCGCGGTCATGGCGCCGGTGGTGGGCAGGGCCTGCATGAGGGCGCCGCGGGCGGCGACCAGGGTGGTGGCGTCGGTGAGGTTGAGGATGCCGGCGCAGTGGGCGGCGGCGATGTCGCCGATGGAGTGGCCGGTGAGGTGGTCGGGGGTGATGTCCCAGCTTGTGAGGAGGTGGTAGAGGGCG
>NZ_JBQQCA010000119.1:0-4449 GCF_052246635.1 Streptomyces sp. 6N223
CCACCCCCCTCCCCACCTACCCCTTCCAGGAAAACCGCTACTGGCTCGAGCCGCGCGCGGGATCGGCCGACGTCAAGGCCGCCGGGCTTGGTGCCGAGGACCACGGGCTGGTCAGCGCCGCCGTGCCGCTCGCCGAAGACGGCGGCATGGTGCTCACCGGTCGTCTCTCCCTCCACACCCACCCCTGGCTGGCCGACCACGCCGTGCACGGCACCGCGCTGCTGCCCGGCACCGCCTTCGCCGAACTCGCCCTCCACGCCGGAGCACACCTCGGCTTCGACACCATCGACGAGCTGACCATCGAGGCGCCCCTCGCCCTCCCCGACCAGGGCGCCATCCAGCTCCAGGTGACCGTCGGCGCCCCCGACGACACCGACCTCAGGAACCGCAGGACCATCGTCATCCACTCCCGCCCCGACGACGAAGAGGACGCGGACTGGACCCGCCACGCCACCGGCACGCTCGCGGCCGGCGCGGTCGACGGCGACGGCTCGCTGCCGCCGCTGCCCAGCAGTTGGCCCCCCGCCGGAGCCGAGGCGTTCGATATCGACGCCCTCGCCGAGCGCGTCGCGGACGCCGGGCTCGACTACGGCCCGGTGTTCCAGGGCATGACCGCTGCCTGGACACACGGCGACGACACCTACCTCGACATCGCTCTGCCGGCCTCGGACGACACGACGGCCAGCGAACGCTTCGCTCTCCACCCCGCCCTGCTCGACGCCGCGCTCCGCCCGCTCGCGCTGGGTCGCGAGCCCGGGCTGGTGCAGCTGCCGTTCAGCTGGTCCGGGATGCGACTGCACACCGCCCGCGCGGGCACCCGGCTGCGCGTGCGGCTGTCTCCCCTCGGCCAGGACGCCGTCAGCGTCACCGTCGCCGACGGTGACGGCCAACAGGTCGCCGAGGTCAAGGCGTTGACGCTCCGCAGCGTCCGTCCCGAACGCCTCACCGGCGGACGGCTGCCGCTGTACGAGCTGGACTGGGTGCCGGTCAAGCGCCCGGAGAAGGCCAACGACGCCCCCGCGTCCGGTGCCGTGAGCATCCACCATGTCCCGCTCGTCGAGGGCACCGACGCCGCCGAGGCGACGCACACCACCCTCGCCTGGCTGCTGGAGCTGGTGCAGGGCTGGCTCGCGGAGGGCGACCGCCCGGCCGAGGAGCGGCTCGTCCTGGTCACGCGCAACGCCCAGGGCGACGTGCCACGTCACCCGGCGCAGGCGGCGGTCTGGGGGTTCGTCCGCGCCGTACGGGCCGAGCACCCCGGCCGTTTCGTGCTGGTCGACTCCGACGCGGACCAGACCGACGAGATCAACGAGTCCGGCCTGGCCACCGCGCTCGCTTCGGCGGGCGACGACGAGCCCGAGCTGATGATCCGGGACGGGGAGGTCTTCGCCTCACGCCTCGCGCCGGCCGCAGCCACCGAGCCGCAGGACTTCAACGCGAGCGACGCCGACGCCCCCGGCGACGGCGTGGTGCTGATCACCGGAGCCACGGGCGCGCTCGGCGCGGACGTGGCACGGCACCTGGTCACGGCGTACGGCGCCCAGCGTCTGCTGCTCGTCAGCCGGCGCGGCCCGGCGGCGGACGGCGCCGCTGAGCTGCGCGACGAGCTGACCGCCCTCGGCGCGGCCGAGGTCACCATCGCCGCATGCGACGTCGCCGACCGCCAGGCCCTCACCGAGCTGCTGCGCGCGACGCCCGTCACCGCCGTGGTACACGCCGCCGGCGTGCTGGACGACGGCGTCGTGACGTCCCTGACGCCCGACCGCGTCGCCACCGTCCTGCGCCCCAAGGTCGATGCCGCCTGGAGCCTGCACGAGCTCACCCGCGAACACGCCCCCGGCCTACGCCAGTTCATCCTCTTCTCCTCCGTCGCAGGCGTGCTGGGCAACGCCGGCCAAGCCGCGTACGCGGCCGCCAACGCCTTCCTCGACGCCCTCGCCGCGCACCGCCGCGCCCAGGGCCTGCCCGCCGCCTCGTTCGCCTGGGGCCTGTGGCAGCAGGACAGCGGCACGGCGAGTGGCATGGCCGGGCAGCTCGGCGATCGCGAACGCACCCGCCTGGCGCGCGCAGGCCTCGCCCCCATCTCCAGCGAGCAGGGATTGGCCTGCCTCGACGCGCGCCTCGGCGCCGCCGCGACCGTGGCCACCGCCCTGGACGCGGGCGCGCTGCGCACCCAGGCCGAGGAGGGGCGGCTTCCGGCAGTCCTGCGCGGCCTGGTCCGCGCGCCGAGGCCGCGCCCGAACGCCAGCACAAGCTCCAGCGCTGGCGCTGGAGCTGGCGCCGACGGCCTGGGCGGCTACGGCTCGGCGCTGGAGCTGGTGCGGGCCACGGCGGCCGAGGTGCTCGGGCACGCCGACGCCTCGGCGATCGATGTCGAGCGTCCGTTCAACGAGCTGGGCTTCGACTCGCTGACCGCCGTGCAACTGCGCAACCGTCTCGGCGACGTGACCGGCAAGCGGCTGCCCGCCACCCTCATCTTCGACCAGCCCTCCCCGGCCGCTCTCGCCGCGTACCTGTCGGGCTCGGACAGCAACCCGGCGGCGGCCGGGGCGAGCGGTACGCGGGTGGCGGTCGACGAGCCGATCGCCATCGTGGGGCTGGCCTGCCGCTATCCGGGCGGGGTGCGCTCGCCCGAGGATCTGTGGCGGCTGGTCGCCGACGGCCTGGACGCCATCGGGGAGTTCCCGGACGACCGGGGCTGGAACGTGGACGAGCTGTACGACCCGGACCCCGAGCGCAGCGGCCACACCTACACGCGGCGCGGCGGCTTCCTGCGGGACGCCGGGGAGTTCGACCCGGACTTCTTCGGGATCTCGCCGCGTGAGGCGCTGGCGACGGACCCGCAGCAGCGGCTGCTGCTGGAGACCGCGTGGGAGGCGTTCGAGCGGGCCGGGATCGACCCGACGACGCTGCGCGGCAGCCAGACCGGCGTCTTCACCGGGATCATGTACAACGACTACGGGTCCCGGCTCCAGCACGCGCCGCGCGACTTCGAGGGCTACCTCAGCAACGGCAGCGCGCCGAGCATCGCGTCGGGCCGGGTGGCGTACACCTTCGGCTTCGAGGGTCCGGCCGTGACCGTCGACACCGCCTGCTCCTCGTCGCTGGTGGCGCTCCATCTCGCGTCGCAGGCGCTGCGCAACGGCGAGTGCCAGCTGGCCCTGGTCGGCGGTGCCACCGTCATGGCAACGCCCACGACCTTCATCGAGTTCAGCCGCCAGCGCGGGCTGTCGCCGGATGGGCGCTGCAAGGCGTTCGGCGCCTCGGCCGACGGCACCGGCTGGAGCGAGGGCGTGGGCCTGCTGCTCGTGGAACGCCTGTCGGACGCGCGGCGCAACGGCCACCAGGTGCTCGCGGTCGTGCGCGGCTCGGCCGTCAACCAGGACGGCGCCAGCAACGGCCTCACCGCACCCAACGGCCCCTCGCAGCAGCGCGTGATCCGGCAGGCCCTCGCCAACTCCGGACTCGACCCGGTCGACGTCGACGTCGTCGAGGCCCACGGCACCGGCACGCAGCTCGGCGACCCGATCGAGGCGCAGGCGCTGCTCGCGACCTACGGGCAGGGCAGGCCGGAGGACCGGCCGCTGTGGCTGGGCTCGATCAAGTCCAACATCGGCCACACGCAGGCGGCGGCGGGTGTGGCGGGCGTGATCAAGATGGTCATGGCGATGAACAACGGGCAGCTGCCGCCCACGCTCCACGCCGACGAGCCGTCGCAGCACATCGACTGGGAGGCGGGCGCCGTCTCCCTGCTGACCGAGTCCCGGCCGTGGAAGGCAAACGGCCACCCGCGCCGGGCCGCCGTCTCCTCCTTCGGCATCAGCGGCACCAACGCGCACGTGATCCTTGAGGAGATCGAGCCGGCGGAGGAGCCCGCAGCAGCCCCTGGCGAAGGCAACGAACCGGGCCAGCCGGTGGCGTGGGTGCTGTCGGCGAAGTCGGAGGGCGCGCTGCGCGACCAGGCGCGGAGCCTGGGCATGTGGGTCGAGGCCCACCCCGAACTCCCGGCCGCCGGCATCGCGCATTCGCTGGTGACGACGCGGGCGTTGTTCGACCACCGGGCCGTCATCATCGGCCAGGACGACGAGACGCGGCTGGCGGCATTGCGTTCTCTGGCGACCGGCGAGCCCAGCTCCGCCGTCATCCACGGCAACGCCGCCCAGCCCGGCAAGCTCGCCTACCTCTTCACCGGCCAGGGCTCACAACGGGCAGGCATGGGCCAACAGCTCTACACCACCTACCCCGCCTTCGCCCACGCCTACGACGAGGTACTCACCCACTTCACCCCCAGGCTGCGGGAGATCATCACCACCGGCGAGGGTCTGGACCGCACCGAACACACCCAACCCGCCCTCTTCACCCTCCAAGTCGCCCTCTACCGACTCCTCGAAAGCCAGGGCCTACAGCCCGACTACCTGGCGGGTCACTCCATCGGCGAACTCGCCGCCG
>NZ_JBQQCA010000120.1:0-4398 GCF_052246635.1 Streptomyces sp. 6N223
GCTGAAACGGCTCTCCGGATCGTGCTCCTCGCCCAGCAACTCCCGCTGCCACAGGGTGTAATCCGCGTACTGCACCGGCAACGGCTCCCACACCGGCTCCCCACCCGCACACCGAGCCCCGTACGCCACGGCCAGATCCCGCGCCAGCGGACCCACCGACCACCCATCACCCGCGATGTGATGCACCACCAACGCAAGAGTCGCCTGCCTCGGCCCGGTCACGAAAAGCCAGGCACGAACAGGGATCTCCTCGGCCAGAACGAACCCGTACCGGGCCGCGTCCGCCAGCGCCTCATCCAGCGCGCCCGCATCGACATGCCGCACGCTCAGCCGGGCGTCCACCTCTTCGGCGTTCACCACATGCTGGTAGGGACCCTGATCACCCGCACGGAAGGTGGTGCGGAGGGTTTCGTGGCGGGTGATGACGTCGTTGAGCGCGGCTTCCAGCGCCTGATGGTCCAGCTCGCCGGTCAGCCGCAGCACGAACGGCATGTTGTACGTCGCCGACGGCCCCTCCAGCTGATGCAGGAACCACAACCGCCGCTGCGCGAACGACAACGGCAACCTCTCCGGCCGCACCCTCCGCCCCAGCCGAGCCTGCCCCGACCCCGCGCCATCCAGCAACGGCCCCAGCTCCGCCACCGACGCATGACCGAAGAAACCCCGCAGCGACACCTCCACATCCAGCACCGCACGGATCCGGCTGATCAACTTCGTCGCCAGAAGCGAATGACCCCCCACATGGAAGAAGTTGTCATCGATCGAGACCCGATCCACCCCCAGCACATCGGCGAAGAGACCACACAAAATCTCCTCCCGAGCCGTCCGAGGCGCCCGCCCCTCCCCACCAGAAACGACATCAGGAGCGGGCAACGCCCGGTAGTCGACCTTCCCGTTCGGGGTCAACGGAATCGCGTCAACCGGCGTGATGCCGGACGGGACCATGTACGAGGGCAGCCGCTCCTCGAGCGCGGCACGCACGCGCGCGGCGGAGAAGTCGTCCCGCGCGGCCGGCACGACGTAGGCGATGAGGCGTTGGTCGGCATTGCCCGCCTGTTGGGTGGTGACCACGGCCTGGGCGATATCGGGATGGGCGGTCAACGCCGCCCGCACCTCGCCCGGCTCGATCCGGAACCCACGGATCTTCACCTGATCATCCGCACGCCCCAGATACTCCAACTGCCCACCCACACCCCACCGCACCACATCACCCGTGCGATACATCCGCGACCCCGGCACACCAAACGGATCAGCCACAAAGCGCGCCGCCGTCAAACCCGGCCGATGCAGGTAGCCACGAGCGAGGGCGGGGCCAGCGACATACAGCTCCCCGGGAACGCCAGGTGGTACGGGGTTGAGGTGTTCGTCGAGAACGTGCAGGCGGGTGCCGGGCACCGGGCCGCCGATGGGTGCGTGACCGCCGGAGGTCAGGGGAGCACTGATGGAGGCGCACACCGTCGTCTCCGTCGGGCCGTAGGCGTTGACGAAGCGCCGCCCCGGTGCCCACGCCGCCACCAGATCCGGCGGACAGGCCTCCCCCGCCACAACCACCACCCGCAGCCCGGCGAGGGTCTGGGGCGCGTCGGGCGGCAGAGTGGCCAGAACCGAGGGCGGCAGGGTCGCGTGGCTGACCTCGCGATCGGCCAGCACCGCCACCAGTTCCTCGCCCACCAGCCGCCGCTGCCGCGGCAGGATCAGGGCGCCGCCGGTGGTCAGCGCCATGATCAGCTCCCACACCGCCGCATCGAAACTCGCCGACGCGAACTGCACGACCCGCGCGCCCAACCCGGCACCGAGCCCGTCCGCATGCACCGCCCGCAGACCAGCCACACCCGCGTGCGAGACCGCGACACCCTTCGGCCGGCCCGTCGAACCGGACGTGTAGATCACATACGCCACGTGCGCCGGATCCAGCCGGGCCACGCGGTCGGCGTCGGTGGGATCGGCCGAGACGCCGTGCTCCCACACCGCTGCGAACTCCGGTGCGTCGGTGACGACCACCCGAGCGGGCAGCCGCTCCGGCAGCCGCTCCGCCATTCCGTCCGTCGTGAAGACCAGCGCGGGGCGGCAGTCGGTGACGAGGTAGCTGATCCGTTCGGTCGGGTAGTCCGGGTCGATGGGCAGGTAGGCGGCCCCGGCCTTCACGATGCCGAGCACCACCGCGACCTGCTCGGCACAGCGCGGCATGGCCACGCCGACCACCCGCTCCGGGCCGATGCCCAGGCCGATCAGCCAGTGGGCGACCCGATTCGCCCGCGCGTTCAGCTCTCCGTAGGACCAGGTGTGCCGGTCGTCGGTGACGGCCGGGGCGTCCGGGTGCTCTCGGGCCCGATCCTCGAAGAGGCCGGGCAGGGTCGCGGGGGGAAGGGCGGGAGGTGCGGTGGTGGCGGTCTGGGCGAGGAGCCACTGCTGCTCCTCGTCGCTGATCAGCCCCACCTCACCGATGCGCTGCTCCGGGTCGCTCACCAGGGCGCGCAGCAGGCGTTCCCACCGGGCGACGGCCCTCTGGATCGTCTGGGGCTCGAAGAGATCGGTGGCGTACTCGGCCTGAATCGTCAGGCCGCAGGGTGCGTTGGCCGCATCGTGCCTCTCCTCCACGCTGAGGAAGAGGTCGTAGCGGGAGATTCCCGGATCGACCGTTTGGGGGCGGGCCGTGAGGCCGGGCAGGTCGAATGAGGACCGCTCGCTGTTCTGCAGAACGAGCGCGATCTGGAAGAGGGCGTGGTGGGCGGTGGACCGCTGCGGGTTGAGCCTCTCGACGAGGGCCTCGAACGGGATGTCCTGGTGGGCGTACGCCGCGAGGCTGGTCTCGCGCTCCTGTGCGAGCAGTTCGGAGAAGGTCGGATTTCCGGATGTATCCGTGCGCAGGACCAGGATGTTGACGAAGAATCCGACGAGTTCGCTCAGGTCGTCGTCGGTGCGTCCGGCCACGCCCGTGCCGATCGGGATATCCGTGCCCGCGCCGAGCCGGGTGAGCAGGGCCGCCAACGCCGCGTGGAGGACCATGTGCACGGTGGTGCCGGTCGAGCGGGCCAGGTCGAAGATGGCGCGGTGGAGGTCGGCGTCGAAGTCGAATGCGTCGACGCGGCCGTGGTGGGAGAGCGCGGCGGGGCGGGGGCGGTCGGCCGGGAGGGTGACCTGCTCGGGCAGGTCGGCGAGCTGCTCGGCCCAGTAGGCGTACTGCCGGCTGAAACGGCTCTCCGGATCCTGCTCCTCGCCCAGCAACTCCCGCTGCCACAGGGTGTAATCCGCGTACTGCACCGGCAACGGCTCCCACACCGGCTCCCCACCCGCACACCGAGCCGCATACGCCGCCGCCAGATCCCGCGCCAGCGGACCCACCGACCACCCATCACCCGCGATGTGATGCACCACCAGCACCAGCACGGACTCGGCGGCGCTCAGCGAGAACAGCCAGGCGCGGACCGGGATCTCGGTTGCGAGGTCGAACGCGTGGCCCGCGACGGCGTCGACGGCCTGGCGGAGGTCCTTCTCCTCGATCCGCCGCGTCCGCAGAGGGCTGGGGAGGTGTTGCGCGTCCAGGATGTGCTGGCAGGGGCCGTCGCCGGTGTCGGGGAAGACGGTGCGCAGGGTCTCGTGGCGGGTGATGACGTCGTTGAGCGCGGCGTCCAGCGCCTGATGGTCGAGTTGCCCGGTCAGCCGTACGGCGAAGGGGATGTTGTAGGTGGCCGAGGGGCCTTCCAGCTGATGCAGGAACCACAGCCGCCGCTGGGCGAACGACAGCGGCAGCCGTTCCGGCCGCTCGGCGGGACGCAGCGGAGCCTGTCCGCGCGGGGCGCCGTCGAGCAGGGGCGTCAGCTCGGCGACGGTGGGGTGCGCGAAGAGGGTGCGAAGGGGTATCTCCACGCCGAGGGCGGTCCGGACGCGGCTGATCAGCCTCGTGGCCAGGAGCGAGTGACCGCCGAGGTGGAAGAAGTTGTCGTCGATGCCGACGCGGGCCAGTCCGAGGATGTCGGCGAACAGCTGACACAGCAGATCCTCGCGGTCGGTGCGGGGCGCCCGCCCGTCCTGGCCGGCGAAGGCCTCGGGGGCGGGCAGGGCCCGGTAGTCGATCTTTCCGTTGTGGGTGAGTGGGACCGCGTCGATGGGCGTGATGCTGGAGGGGATCATGTACGAGGGCAGGCGCTCCTCCAGCGCGGCACGCACGCGCGCGGCGGAGAAGTCGTCCCGCGCGGCCGGCACGACGTAGGCGATGAGGCGTTGGTCGGCGTCGTCGGTCTGGTGGGTGGTGACCACGGCCTGGGCGATATCGGGATGGGCGGTCAACGCCGCCCGCACCTCACCCGGCTCGATCCGGAACCCACGAATCTTCACCTGATCATCCGCACGCCCCAGATACTCCAACTGCCCACCCACACCCCACCGCACCACATCACC
>NZ_JBQQCA010000121.1:0-4238 GCF_052246635.1 Streptomyces sp. 6N223
TCACCGGCCCCGGCATCGCCATCAACACCGCCTGCTCCTCCAGCCTCCTCGCCGTCCACGAGGCGTGCCTCAGCCTCCGCCACGGCGACGGGGACAACTCGCTCACGGTCTCGGCCTCGTCGTGGGTGTCGTCGATGTGCAGGAGCGCGCGGATCCGCTCGGCCCGCCCGGCCAGGGCCAGGTACTGGGCGCCAGGCTGGGCGAGGAGCAGCCGGAAGAGGGCCGTGCCCTCGTCCGGCTCAAGGAAGCGCTGGCCGCTGGAGGTGAGGTAGAACTCCTTGGCCGCGTCGTCCGCGAAGTTCATGCCGTCGCTGTTCCACAGCGGCCAGTTGATCGCCAGCCGCTTCGGCCCTTCGGGGTCGCGGCGTGCCAGGTGGCGGGCGTAGCTCATCTGGAAGCGGTTGGCGCAGGCGTAGTCGCAGCCGCCGAAGTCGCCCAGGATGGCGGCGCTGGAGGAGAAGTAGCAGACGAAGTCGGGCTGCTGGCGCTCGTCGTGCTCCGCCAGCTCGGCGAGCGCCCGCTCCAGGGCGAGCGTGCCGGGGATCTTCGGGCCGAGGATGCGGTCGAAGGTGGCCAGGTCGCGGCCGGCGATGTTGCCGCTCTGCTCCAGTCCCGCCGCGTGGATGACGCCGTCGATGCGGCCGAAGCGGTCGGCGGCGGTGGCGATGGCGGATATCAGGGCTGTGGCGTCGCAGACATCCGCGGGGCGGTAGAGGGTGCCGCTCGCGCCCGACGCCTCCAGCGCGGCGAGGTGGCGGCGTACGTCCTCGTCCTCCGGGCGGCGGCCCAGCAGGGCGAGCCGGGCCCCGTACGCGCGGGCGAGCCAGGTCCCGAAGATGCGGCCGAGGCCGCCCATTCCGCCCGTGACGAGGTACGTGCCGCCGGGCCGCAGCGGATCCTCTGCCGCGCCGAGGGGGCGGGGCGTTGCCGGGCGCGCGCGCAGCACGTGCCGGCCGCCCGCCGTGTACAGCGCGCCCGCCGGGTCCTTCGCCCGCAGCTCGTCGGCGAGGATGTCCGGGAGTTCGTCCGCCGGGTGGGAGTCGGTGTCCAGGGCGAGGACCGAGACGGCCGTGCCGGGCATGACGATCCCGGCCGAACGCTCGAAGCCGAGCCACGACTCGACGACGCAGCGCTCCTCGCCCTCGTCGTCGCCGTCGCCGCCGGCGAAGGCGCCGCCCAGCACGACCCGGCTCGGGGATATCCGCTCCGCGATGAGGGCCTGGAGGAGCCCGACGAACTCGCCGTGCCCGACCGCCGCTTCCGTGCCCCAGAGGTGCAGCACGAGGTCGATCGCGCCGTGCTCGGCCGCGACCGAGCGCAGCACCTCGGCGTACCCCTCGAACGCCGCCCCGCGCTCGACGCACACCAGTCGGTCGACGGGGAGGCGCCACCGCAGCGCCTCCTGCCGCCGGGCGTCGGAGAGGAAGACGACGGCGCAGCGGTAACGGCGCGGCACCGGGTCCGGCGCGGCCGGTGCCCTCTCCCAGTCCTCGGTGAAGAGGTGCAGGCCTTCGGGGATGGTCACCGTGCCCCCTCGTTCTCGTTCTCGATCTCGTTCTCGACCTCGTTCGAGTTCGCGTTCGCCTCGCCGGAGCGGAAGCGGACGCCGGAGAGGCGGACCAGCAGTCGCCCCTTGGTGTCGCGCAGGTCGATGTCCGCGCCGGTGACGACGGCGTAGGCGTCGCCGTCGCAGCGGTCGCGGAAGGTGACCTCGTCGATCCCGGCCAGGCGCGCGGGCCCGCCCGAACGCTCCTCGGCGACCCGTAACGCCGCCGCGAGCAGGGCGGGATGGGCCACGAAGTCGCCGGCGGACGGGCGCAGCGCCCCGGGCAGGCTCAGCTCCGCGACCCAGTGGCCGTCGCCGTGCCGCAGCGCGGTGACGGCCAGGGCGCGGGTCGGAACCGGGCGGCCCGCTTCGGTGCCGGCGGTGAAGCGCTGCGGGTCGGCGAGGTCGGGCTCCCCCGGTGTGTCGAGCCGCGCCCGGCCCTGGCAGTACAGGTGCACGTCGTCGGGGTCCTCGGCGTCCGCGTCCGGCCGCCGCTGGTAGCAGTCGAAGTCGACGAGCCCGTCCTCGCCGAGCATCAGGGAGATGTCCACCGCCTGTTCGGCGCCGGGCCGGTGGGCGTACGTCTCGTCCCAGCTCAGGTCGGTCAGGCGTACGCCGACGTGCCCGGCGTCCGCGCCGTGCGCGAGGGCGACGGCCGCGCGGGCCGCCTCCAGCCAGGCGGCGGCGGGCAGCGTCGAGTCGTGGTCGCGAAGGAAGAACTCCGCGCCCGACCAGCGGGTGCGGAAGCGCTCCTCGTGGAAGTCGGAGACGTTCTCGTGCACCAGCGGGTGAAGCTGGCGGGACAGCCCCGGAGCCGGGGCGGGGGCCGTGTCGCCGAAGGTGTCGGTGAACCAGTGCCGGTCGCGGGCGAAGGGATAGCCCGGCAGCCGCGCCCACTGCCCTCCCTGACGGATGACCGGCGGGCTCAGCGGGCTCCAGTCGATGGCGACGCCCTTGACCCACAGGTCCAGCACCTTGGCGTGGTGGGCGTGGTTGCCGGAGGCCAGCCACCCGTCGATGCTGCGCCGCAGCTCCGCGTCCTCCCGGAAGAACGCCGCGAAGTCGCGGGAGTGCCTGGTGTTCCCCGTGAACAGGCCGGCGCCGGAGCGCTCCCCGCCGAGGTAGCGGCGCAGCGCGTCCTTGACCTCCGCCACGCTCCCGGCCAGGAACGCGAGCCGCTGCGGCATCTCCTCGCGGGCGTCGCGCAGCGTGCGGGCGATGGGCCCCAGCTCGTGGGGCGTTTCGTCCAGGTGGCGCAGCAGCCGCTCGGCGTGGGTGCGCAGCCGGTCCTCGTCGCGGGCGGACAGCACGATCAGCTCCGGGCCGTGGGCCTCGGGGGGCTGTTCGGCAGGACGCTGCGGGTACTCCTCGACGATGGCGTGGGCGTTGGCGCCGCCGAAGCCGAAGGAGCTGAGGCCGGCGCGCAGCGGCAGCTCGTTGCCGGACTCGTCGCGGCGCCGCTCCCAGGGCTCGGCCTCGGCGACGACGCGGAACGGTGTCCGGTCCAGCTCGATGAAGGGGTTGAGCCGGGTGAAGTGCAGCAGGCCGGGGAGCCTGCGGTGCCGCATGCAGAGGAGCAGCTTGATGAGGCCCGCGATCCCGGCGGCGGCTTCGAGGTGCCCGATGCTCGTCTTGGCCGAGCCGAGGCCGCAGGAGGCGGCGGGCAGGTCGGGGTCGAGCTCGTGGAAGGCGTCGACCAGGGCCTGGACCTCGATCGGGTCGCCGAGGGCGGTGCCGGTGCCGTGGGTCTCGACGTAGCCGACGGTGCGGGGCTCGACGCCGGCGGCTGCGTACGCGGCGGTGATCAGGCTCTTCTGGGCGGCGGGGTTGGGGGCGCGCAGCGACTCGGCCTGGCCGTCGTGGTTGACGGCGGTGCCCCGGATGACGCCGTGGATCCGGTCGCCGTCGCGCTCGGCGTCGGCCAGCGGCTTGAGCATGACGGCGCCGTAGCCCTCGGACCGGACGTATCCGTCGGCGCGCTCGTCGAAGGTCTTGCACCGGCCGTCGCCCGCCTGCATTCCCGCCTTGTGGTTGACGAGGAACGAGCGGGCGGAGAGCAGGGTGTTGACGCCGCCGACGATGGCCGTGTCGCAGGTGCCGGCGCGCAGGTCGGCGACGGCGGCGTCGAGGGCGACGAGGGAGCTGGAGCAGGCGGTGTTGACCACGCGGCTGGGGCCGTGGAAGTCGTACCAGCGGGAGACGCGGTTGGCCAGCAGGGCGGGGTGGGTGCCCGAGTCCAGGTAGGCGCCGTAGGTGTCGACCAGGTCGGGGCGGCCGAACAGCAGCTCGGCGTAGTCGCCGCTGTGGGCCCCGACGTAGACGCCGACCCGCTGGCCGCGCAGGGCGGAGGGGCGGTAGCCGCTGTCCTCGATGAGGTGCCAGGTCAGCTCCATGAGCTTGCGCTGCTGGGGGTCCATGGCCTGGGCTTCGAGGGGGGCGATGCCGAAGAAGGCGGCGTCGAACTCGTCGACGCCGTCGGTGAAGCCGGCGTGTTCGGGGAATTCCGTCTGGCTGCCGTGGTCGCGCTGGTGGTCGGCGAGGAGGTGGGGGCGGGTGTCGCGAATGGCGGTGACGCAGTCCTCGCCTTCGGCGAGGATCCGCCAGAAGGAGTCGGGGTCGTTGGCGCCGCCTGGGAAGCGCAGCGCGACGCCGATGACGGCGACGGCGCCGCCGGGGGCTCCGCCCCCGGACC
>NZ_JBQQCA010000122.1:0-4193 GCF_052246635.1 Streptomyces sp. 6N223
TGTCGCGGTCCTGGGTCTCCCGGCCGTTGATGTGCGGGTCGTTGCCGGCGACGACGATCACCACATCGGCCTGGGCTGCCGCGGCGGCCACGGCCTCCTCGCCGCGTTCGATTGTCTCGACGGTGAAGATCTCACCGTCCTCGTCGCCCGTGTCCGCCTCGGCAACCTTCAGGCCGTCCGCGACCACACAGACGTGTCCGCCGCTGCCCAGATGCCGCAGGAGGTGGCCGTCGCCGTGCGGCTCGAGCCGGAAGGTTTCCTGGACCACCCAGCCCCCCGGCTGCGCGGCCGAGGCCCGCACGTACCGGTCGTCGGCCACCGACAGGTACCGGCCATCAGGCGCGCGCAGCGTCAGTACGCCGCCGCCCCAGTCGATCAGGTGCAGCGCCGTAGCCGTCTCCTCGCCGCTGACCGTCACCGGTGGCAGGTCGGTGCGGCCGCGCACCAACGCCGGGTCCAGCGCCGCCGTCGCCTCCTCCCCGGCCGTCCCTGCCGCGGCCTTGGGCACGGTGACCCAGCCATTCGCACAGCGCAGCCGGACCCGGTCGGTGCCCTCGGCGTAGCTGACCGAGGCGACGGACGGGTGGCCGCGCAGGCCCTCAAGCGGTGTGACCCGGTGCAGCAGCGCCCCGGCGTACCAGTCCAGCTTCACCTCATCCGCCAGCAGCCCGACCACCGCCAGCCGGACGCCCGGGCCAAGCGGCAGCAGCCCGTCGTTCTTCAGCAGCACGATCGCCTGCTCGGCCGCCTCCACCGCCAGCGCCCGATGCCCGGGAGTATCAAACGCGGGGGCGAACGCCTCCGCCTCGGCCGCCTCGTCCAGCCCGTCGAACTCGCCCAGGTCGAAGCGCATCCGCAGCAGCCTGCCGACGGCGGCGTCGATGTCGGAGGTGTCGATCAGCCCCCGTTCCAGGGCGGCGGTGAGCCGGTCGATGGTGGGCTGGGAGTCCTCCCCGAGGTCGGTGAAGGAATCGACCCCGGCGCGCAGCGCGGCGGCCAGGCCCTCCTCGTGGCTGGGGTAGTACGCCTGGGAGCCGGCGATGTTGCTAGGGGCGTAGGCATCGGAGCAGACCACCAGCGGCCGGTCGGTCCAGGTGCGCAAGCGCTCGGCGAGCAGCGGCGAGAGGTGGTTGGGCCGGCCGTTGACCAGGTTGTAGGCCGGCATCACCCCGGCCACCGCCCCGGCCCGCACCGGCCCGGCGAACGCCGGCAGCTCATACTCGTGCAACACCCTCGGCCGCACCGAGGTGGACGCCGTGGTGCGGTCCTCCTCGTGGTTGTGCGCCAGCCAGTGCTTCAGGATCGGCGCGGTACGCCAGTACCGCGGGTGCTCCCCCCGAAGCCCCCGGGTGTAGGCGGCGGCCAGCGCGGCCGTCAGATGAGGATCCTCGGCGTAGCCCTCCTCGTTCCTGCCCCACAGCGGATGCCGCAGCAGGTTCACCACCGGCGACCACACATTCAGCCCCACCCGCGCGTCCGTGGCCCGCATCGCGCGCACCTCCCGGCCCGCGGCCTCACCCACCCGCCGCACCAGGTCCTCATTCCACGTCGCACCCAGCCCCACCGCCTGAGGAAACACGGTGGCCCGGCCCATCCAGGCCACACCATGCAGCGCCTCCTGCCCGGTACGGAACGCACCCAGCCCCAGACGGTCGACGGCGGGCGCGAACTGGTGGAGCATGGCGATGCGCTCAGCCAGGGTCAGCCGCCCCAGCAGGTCAGCGACCCGCTCCGGCGTCGAAAGGCGCGGATCGCGAAACGGCAGCGGTTCAGCGGTCACGAGTGGTTCCCATCCAGTGGCGGTCGAAGGCAGAGTGAGTGCGGGCCGGGCGGGTGGGGCACAGGGTGTCCGGGCGGGGGATGCATCGCGCCCCACGCGACGGCGGCTCGCCCCGCGCACCGGCCTCTTCGTCCTGCTGGCGAGGTCGGCGTTCGAAGCGCTTCGATGCTGAGTTCAGGGGCTCGGTTCTGTCAAGACGCCACTTCACAACGACTCGGGAACGCCGTAGCTCCCATGGTCAACAGCCGTCGTTCCCGTCGGCGAAGTTTCTCTGGGGCGGGGCTTGTGCGACTCGCCAGGGGGTCTTAACCTCAGCGCAACATCGAAGCGCTTCGACCAACTCGTATCCACGGTCTTGCGAAGGCGCAGAGCCATGAAGGGTTGTTGACGTCATGCCGAACTCACGCTCCGGGCCCAGCCGGAGAAGCTTCCTGGCCTCCACCGCGGTCGCCAGCGCCGCTGTCGGCGGCATGCCGCTGCTGTCCGCGTGTGGCGGCGAGGGAAGCGGCGGCCAGGAGGGGCGCGTCTCCGAGGACGAGCTGAAGTCCATCCTGCCGACCTACCGCGCCTCCGACGCCGCGGTGGACCCGGACATCGCCATCGAGAACGGCTCCAGCCCTGGCTACACCCGGTGGATTCCTCAGGAGGAGCTCGGCGTTTCGGTGCCAGAACCGCGTGGCACCGGCGAGTTCACCGCCATGACGCCGCTGTGGGGCACGCCGCCGCGACCCGGCAACCCGTTCTGGAAAGCGATGGACGAGGGCATCGGCCTGCGCATGAACTGGCAGGTCCAGGACGGCAACGTCTACGGCGAGAAGCTCGCCGCCACCCTCGCCTCCAGCGACATCCCCGACATGGTGTGCATCCCCGACTGGGAGTTCCAGGGCCAGATACCGCAGGCGATTTCCAGCCGTTTCGCGGACCTCGGGCCGTTCCTCTCCGGCGACAAGGTGCTGGACTACCCGAACCTCGCCGCCATCCCCACCGAGGCGTGGCAGGCATCGGTCTTCGGCGGCGCCCTCCGCGGCCTGCCCATGCCCCAGAACTCGAAGAATGGCGGCACTCTCCTCTACTACCGCCAGGACACCTTCGACGCCAACAACTGGACGCAGCCCACCAGCGCCCAGGAGTTCTTCGACTTCTGCGTGGAGATCACCAACGCCGGCGACCGGGTCTGGGCGATCGACGACCCCAAGTGGTTCGCGCAGCGGATGTACGGGGTACTGCCCGACAAGCCCCTCTACTGGAGGCGGGAGAACGGGCGGCTGGTCAACCGCGTCGAGACCGAGGAGTACCTCGAGGCCCTGGAGTGGACCCGCACCCTCTACGAGGCCGAGGTGGTCCACCCCGACGCCATCGCCGCCACCGGCGACGCGGCAGTCCGCTTCGCCGCCGGCGAGTGCCTGATGTACATCCAGGGCGAGGGCAGCTGGTACGGCACGGTGGCCGAGCAGCGGGCCACCAACCCGGACTTCCACATGAACGCCATGGACTACTTCGCCCCGGACGGCGGCGACCCGGTGCTGTGGGCCCGCAACGGCGCCAGCATCTGGACCTTCGTCAACAAGAACCTCTCCGAGGACCGCATCCGCGCGGCGCTGGAGCTGGCCAACTTCACCGCCGCCCCCTACGGCACCGTCGAGCAGCGCCTGAAGAGCTATGGCGTCGAGGGCACCCACTACACCCTGGAGGACGGGCTGCCGGTCCGCACCGAGAAGGGCAACGCGGAGGTCGTCCCGGAGACCTACACCTTCATCTGCTCGCCGCAGAGCTTCATCGCCCACCCCGACCTGCCGCAGGTCGTCGAGGACATGACCTCCTGGCAGCAGCGGAACGGAGCCTTCGTCCAGGACCCGATCTTCATCGGCCGCCAGGTCCAGGAGCCCGCCCGCCTGGCCAACCTCTCCGACGGCTTCGAGGATCTGGAGGACGACGTGGTCCGCGGCCGCCAGTCGGTCCGGGACCTGCGCAACGCCGTGGACGAGTGGCGGCGCAACGGCGGCGACGAGCTGCGCGACTTCTACCAGCGACTGCTCGACGAAGGCGACGGGGCCGCCTGAGGTCCGCCGCTCCCTCGACCCCACAACCCCGCAGGCAGGGCCCCGGGCGACCGGACGGGCCGCGCGGCGCCCACCCGCCCGGAGCCCTGCGCAAAGCAAGGAGAACCCCGTGTCGCAGAGCACGGTCCCGCGGCCGCCGCTCCGCAAGGAGAGCGGCGGCAGCCCTCCGTCGAAACACCGTAAAACCGGCATCAAATCCAGGTCTGGTCGCCGTCGTCGTCGTGAGGATCCGCGTCTGAAGGGCGGTATCACGTTCCGGCACAAGGTGCGCCGGGATTATCCGCTGATCTTGATGACGGTGCCTGTCGTCGTCCTGCTGCTGGTGTTCGCGTATATCCCGATCGCCGCGAACG
>NZ_JBQQCA010000123.1:0-4127 GCF_052246635.1 Streptomyces sp. 6N223
TGTCGCGGTCCTGGGTCTCCCGGCCGTTGATGTGCGGGTCGTTGCCGGCGACGACGATCACCACATCGGCCTGGGCTGCCGCGGCGGCCACGGCCTCCTCGCCGCGTTCGATTGTCTCGACGGTGAAAACCACACCGCCCTCGCTGGTGTCCGGCTCAGCAACCTTCAGGCCGTGTGTGGTGACGGTGAGGTGTCGGCCGCTGCCCAGGTGCCGCAGGAGGTGGCCCTCGTGGTGTGGCTGGAGTTGGAAGGTCTCCTGGACCACCCAGCCGCCCGGCTGTCCGGCTGAGGCGCGCAGGTAGCCGTCCTCGGCCACGGACAGGTACCGGCCATCAGGCGCGCGCAGGGTCAGCACGCCGCCGCCCCAGTCGATCAGGTGCAGCGCGGTGGCCGCCTCTTCCCGGGCGTCCACCGTGACCGGCGGCAGGTCGGTGCGGCCGCGCAGCAGCGCCGGGTCCAGCGCGGCGGTCGCCTCCTCCTGTGGGGTCGCCTGGTCGGCGCCGGGGGCGTCGGGCACGGTGACCCAGCCGCGGGCGCAGCGCAGCCGGACCCGGTCGGTGCCCTCGGCGTAGCTGACGGAGGCGACGGACGGGTGGCCGCGCAGGCCCTCAAGCGGTGTGACCCGGTGCAGCAGCGCTCCGGCGTACCAGTCCAGCTTCACCTCATCCGCCAGCAGCCCGACCACCGCCAGCCGGATACCGGGACGCAGCGGCAGCAGCCCGTCGTTCTTCAGCAGCACGATCGCCTGCTCGGCCGCCTCAAGCGCCAGCGCCCGGTGCCCGGGGGTGTCAAAGGCCGGCCCGAACGGGCCCTGGGCGTCGTCGATCTGGTCGAACTCGCCCAGGTCGAAGCGCATCGTCAGCAGCCTGCTGACGGCGGTGTCGATGTCGGAGGTGTCGATCAGCCCCTGCTCCAAAGCGGCGGTGAGGCGGTCGATGGTGACCTGCGAGTCCTCCCCGTGGTCGGTGAAGGAATCGACGCCGGCACGCAACGCAGCGGCCAGGCCCTCCTCATGGCTGGGGTAGTACGCCTGGTCACCGGCGATGTTGCTGGGAGCGGCGGCATCCGAGCAGACCACCAGCGGCCGGTCAATCCAGGTACGCAAGCATGCGGCGAGCAGCGGCGAGAGGTGGTTGGGCCGGCCGTTGACCAGGTTGTAGGCCGGCATCACCCCGGCCACCGCCCCGGCCCGCACCGGCCCGGCGAACGCCGGCAGCTCATACTCGTGCAACACCCTCGGCCGCACCGAGGTGGACGCCGTGGTGCGGTCCTCCTCGTGGTTGTGCGCCAGCCAGTGCTTCAGGATCGGCGCGGTACGCCAGTACCGCGGGTGCTCCCCCCGAAGCCCCCGGGTGTAGGCGGCGGCCAGCGCGGCCGTCAGATGAGGATCCTCGGCGTAGCCCTCCTCGTTCCTGCCCCACAGCGGATGCCGCAGCAGGTTCACCACCGGCGACCACACATTCAGCCCCACCCGCGCGTCCGTGGCCCGCATCGCGCGCACCTCCCGGCCCGCCGCCTCACCCACCCGCCGCACCAGGTCCTCATTCCACGTCGCACCCAGCCCCACCGCCTGAGGAAACACGGTGGCCCGGCCCATCCAGGCCACACCATGCAGCGCCTCCTGCCCGGTACGGAACGCCGCAACCCCCAGCCGTTCCACAGCGGGCGCGAACTGGTGAAGCATGGCGATGCGCTCAGCCAGGGTCAGCCGCCCCAGCAGGTCAGCGACCCGCTCCGGCGTCGACAGACACGGATCGCGAAACGGCAGCGGTTCAGCGGTCACGGAGGTTCCCTTGCGGTGGCGGTCAACGGCAGAGTGATGCACAGCCGGGGCGCATACCAGGACAGACACCGGCGAGCATCGAAGCGCTTCGATGCTCAGCCAGGCTCCTGACCCTGTCAAGAGACCAGGCGAGACGACTTGAGGTGCCCGCAGGCTCCTCTTGGCAACGTTGTCAGATTCGCCCGCCGAACTTCTGCCGCAGGGCTTGTGCAACCCACCGAGGAGCCCTAACCTCCCCCTTCATCGAAGCGCTTCGATAAGTCGTCTTACGTATCACTAATGAAGCGCAGAGTCACGAAGGGGTGCCGACGTCATGCCGAACTCACGCTCAGGGCCGAGCCGGAGAAGTTTCCTGGCCTCCACCGCGGTCGCCACCGCCGCGGTCGGCGGCATGCCGCTGTTGTCCGCATGTGGTGGCGAGGGAAGCGGCGGCCAGGAGGGGCGCGTCTCCGAGGACGAGCTGAAGTCCATCCTGCCGACCTACCGCGCCTCCGACGCCGCCGTTGATCCCGACATCGCCAGCGAGAGCGGCTCGAGCCCTGGCTACACGCGGTGGATTCCCCAGGAGGAGCTGGGCGTTTCGGTGCCGAACCCCCGAGGTGGCGGCGCCGAGCTCACCGCCATGACGCCCCTGTGGGGTACCCCGCCGCGGCCGGGCAACCCGTTCTGGACCGCGATGGACGAGGGCATCGGCGTCCGCATGACCTGGCAGGTCCAGGACGGCAACGTCTACGGCGACAAGCTCGCCGCCACCCTCGCCAGCAGCGACATCGCCGACCTGGTGTGCATCCCCGAATGGGAGCTCAACGGGCAGATCCCGCAGGCCATATCCAGCCGCTTCGCGGACCTCGGCCCGCACCTCTCCGGCGACAAGGTGCTGGACTACCCCAACCTCGCCGCCATCCCCACCGAGGCGTGGGAGCCAGCGATCTTCGGCGGCGCGCTGCGCGGCCTGCCCATGCCCATGAACCCCGAAGAGACTGTCATGCCCTTCTACCGGCAGGACATCTTCGAGACCAACGGCTGGTCGCCGCCCACCAATGCCCAGGAGTTCATCGACTTCGCCAAGGACATCACCTCCCCCCGCAACCGGGTGTGGGCGTGCGAGGACATGAAGTGGTTCGGCGGGATCATGTACGGCAGCCCCAAGTGGGAGCTGGTGAACGGCCGGCTGATCAACCGCGTCGAGAGCGAGCTGTACCTCGAGGCCCTGGAGTGGACCCGCAGCGTCTTCGAGGCCGGGGTGGTCCACCCCGACGCGATCGCCGCCACCGGCGACCCCGGGGTCCGCTTCGCCGCCGGCGAGGTCATGATGTTCATCGGCGGGAACGGGGCCTGGTACGGCAGCTCCGTGGAGCAGCAGAAGACCAACCCCGACTTCCGCATGGGCGCCTTCGACTTCTTCGCCCCCGACGGCGGCGACCCCGTCCTGTACCGGGGGAACGGCTCCACGATCTGGACGTTCGTCAACAAGAACCTCTCCGAGGACCGCATCCGCGCGGCGCTGGAGCTGGCCAACTTCACCGCCGCCCCCTACGGCACCGTCGAGCAGCGGCTGAAGCAGTGGGGCGTCGAGGGCACCCACTACACCCTGGAGGACGGCCTGCCGGTCCGCGCCGAGAAGGGCAACGCGGAGGTCGTCCCCGAGACCTACACCTTCATCTGCTCGCCCGGGCCCTTCATCGCTTTCCCCGATGAGCCTGAGATCGTCGAGGACTGGACCGCCTGGCAGAAGCGGAACTTCCCCTTCACCAGGGACTGGCTCTTCTCCGGCCGCCAGATCCAGGAGCCCGCCCGCCTGTCCGGCATCGACGACGGCTTCGAGGACCTGGAGGACGACGTGACCCGCGGCCGCGCCTCCATCCGCGACATGCGCAATGCCGTGGACGAGTGGCGGCGCAACGGCGGCGACGAGCTGCGCGACTTCTACCAGCGACTGCTCGACGAAGACGAGAGCGCCGCCTAGCGGCCCCGCTCCGTCCGCCTCCCACCACCCCACCGGCAGTGTGCCGGGCTGGGTCCGCCCCACGGCGCTTCCTCCCGCCCGGCCCGGCACACTACGCAGAGCAAGGAGAAACCTCCGTGGCGCAGAGCACGGTCCCGCGGTCCCCCGGCCCGCGGGAGACCGGCGGAAGCCCTCCGCCGCCGAAGCAGCGCGGGTCAGGCCTGATCACGCCCAGGAAGAAGTCCCGGGTCGGGCGGCGTCGTCGTCGTGACGATCCGCGTCTGAAGGGCGGTATCACGTTCCGGCACAAGGTGCGCCGGGATTATCCGCTGATCTTGATGACGGTGCCTGTCGTCGTCCTGCTGCTGGTGTTCGCGTATATCCCGATCGCCGCGAACG
>NZ_JBQQCA010000124.1:0-3815 GCF_052246635.1 Streptomyces sp. 6N223
CACCCACGGCCTCACCATCGACTGGCACCTCCCCACCCCCACCACCCCACCACCCGCCCTGCCCACCTACCCCTTCCAGCACCAGCGCTACTGGCTGGAGGCGACCAGCACCGCCAACGCCACCGACCTCGGGCTCGACCCGGCCGACCACCCGCTCCTCGCCGCGTCCCTCCAACTCGCCGACGACGACGCCCTGGTCCTCACCGGCCGCCTCTCCACCCACACCCATCCATGGCTCGCCGACCACGGCGTGCTCGGCACCGTGCTGCTGCCGGGCACGGCGTTCGTCGAACTCGCCATCGCCGCCGGCGACCAGGCCGGCTGCGACGTGGTGGAAGACCTCACGCTGGAGGCCCCGCTGGTCGTGCCGTCCACCGGCGACGGCGTTCAGGTGCAGGTGGTCCTCTCCCCGCCCGACGCTCAGGGCCGCCGCCAGGTCGGCGTCCACTCCCGCGCCGAGGACGACGCGCCCTGGACACGCCACGCCGCGGGGATCCTCGCCACCGCCCGGACCACCGAGGCCACCGGCCTCACGGCCTGGCCGCCGCCCCACGCCACCGCCACCGACCCGGACGAGGCGTACGACCTCCTCGCCGCCCGGGGCTACGAGTACGGCCCGGTCTTCCGCGGCGTGCGCGCGCTGTGGCGGCGTGGTGCGGAGGTGTTCGCCGAGGTCGCGCTGCCCGAGGACACCGACGTTTCCGGCTTCGGCATCCACCCCGCGCTGCTGGACGCCGCCCTCCACCCGGCGGTGCTGGCCGGGCTGTGGGACGGCGCGGGCTCGTCCGACGAGATCGCGCTGCCGTTCTCGTGGAGCGGCGTACGCCTGCACGCCACCGGTGCGAACGCACTGCGCGTCGCGCTGGCCCCGGCGGGCTCCGGGGAGTTCGCGCTGAGCATCGCCGACAGCACGGGCGCGCCGGTCGCCTCGGCGGACTCGCTCGTGCTGCGGCCGGTCGCGGCCGAACGCCTCAGCACGGTCGCGGGCGCGGCCGCGGGCGCGGGCCTGGGTGCGGGAGCCGTGCGCGACAGCCTGTACGCGCTCGACTGGGTCTCCGTTCCTCTCGGCGAGGCGGACGGGAGCAAGAGCGTCCCCGGCTCCTGGCACACCCTCGACCCGGACGCCGGAGCCGAGGCCGCCCTGGCCGCCGCCGTCGCCGCACCTCCTGAGGTGCTGCTGCTCCCCCTGCCGGCCACGGGCGGCACGGACGTGCCCGCGTCGGCGTTCGAGAGCGTGCGGGCCGTGCTCGCCCTGTTGCAGGGCTGGCTGGCGGATGAGCGGTTCGCCGGCACGCGGCTGGTCGTGCTGACCTCCGGCGCCGTCTCCGCCCGCAGCGGCGAGGACGTGACCGACCTGCGCCACGCCCCGATCTGGGGCCTGGTGCGGTCCGCGCAGACGGAGCACCCCGGCCGGATCGTCCTCATCGACAGTGACGACCACGACACAGCCGAGAGGTGGCTCGCCGCCGCGCTCGCCACGGGCGAACCGCAGCTCGCCATCCGCGACAACGCCGCATGGGCGCCCCGGCTCGCCCGTCCCGACACCGGTCCAGGGGCGTTCGACGGCGTCGAGAGCATCGCGGGCATCGACCCGGAAGGCACCGTGCTGATCACCGGCGCGACCGGCACCCTCGGCCGCCTCCTGGCCACCCACCTCGTCACCACCCACGGCGCCCGCCACCTCCTCCTCACCAGCCGCAGCGGCCCCAACGCCCCCGGCGCCCCCCAACTCCAGGAAGAACTCACCACCCTCGGCGCCACCACCGTCACCCTCACCGCCTGCGACACCGCCGACCGCCGGGCACTCGGCGCGCTGCTGGAGGGCGTCCAACGCCCCCTCACGGCCGTCTTCCACACGGCGGGCGTGCTCGACGACGCGACCGTCGCGGGCCTGACGCCCGACCAGCTCGGTTCCGTCCTGCGCCCGAAGGTGGACGCCGCCTGGCACCTGCACGAGCTCACCCGCGAACACGCCCCCGACCTGCGCCACTTCGTCCTCTTCTCCTCCGTCGCGGGCATCCTCGGCAACGCCGGCCAGGCCAACTACGCCGCCGCCAACACCTTCCTCGACGCCCTGGCCCACCACCGGCGCGCGCTCGGCCTCCCGGCCGTCTCGCTCGCCTGGGGCCTGTGGGAGCAGGCCAGCGGCATGACCTCCGCCATGGACGAGTCCGACCGCGCGCGGCTCGGCCGAACGGGGATCGTGCCGCTGCCGTCCGACGCCAGCCTCGCCGTCCTGGACGCGGCACTGGCCGCCGACCGGCCCCTGTCGGTCACCGCGCGCGTCAGCCTCGCGGCCGTACGCGCCCTGGCCGCGCCGCCCGCGATGTTCCGCGCCCTGGTGCGGGTCCCCACGCGGCGGGCACGCGCCGCCGCGGCGGCCACCGGCGACGCCGACTCCTGGGCCGGGCGCATCGCCGCGCTGCCGCACGAGGAGCGCGAACGCACGGTGCTCGACATGGTGCGTGCGCAGGTCGCGATCGTCCTCGGCCACGCCACGCCGGAGAGCATCGACCCCGACCGGGCGTTCAAGGCGTTGGGCTTCGACTCCCTGACCGCCGTCGAGCTCCGCAACCGGCTCGGCTCGGCGACCGGCCTGAGACTGCCGGCGACCCTGATCTTCGACTACCCGACGCTCCAGGCCCTCACCACGCACCTGCTGGCGGAGGTGACGGGCGCGACGCCGGCAGCGGGCGCGCCGGTGGTGCGCAACGCCGCCCTGGACGACGACCCGATCGTGATCGTCGGCATGGCCTGCCGCTACCCGGGCGGGGTGCGCTCGCCCGAAGACCTGTGGCGGCTGGTCGCGGAGGGCCGCGACGCCGTCTCGGCCTTCCCCACCAACCGGGGCTGGGACCTCGACGCCCTGTACGACCCCGACCCCGACAAGGAGGGGACGGCGTACGCCCGAGAGGGCGGCTTCCTGTACGACGCCGACCGTTTCGACCCGGACTTCTTCGGGATCTCGCCGCGCGAGGCGCTGGCGACGGACCCGCAGCAGCGGCTGCTGCTCCAGACGGCGTGGGAGGCGTTCGAGCGGGCCGGGATCGACCCGACGACGCTGCGCGGCAGCCAGACCGGCGTGTTCGCGGGCGTGATGTACAACGACTACCGCTGGCGCCTGCGCGAGGCGCCCGAGGGCTTCGAGGCGTACCTCGGCAACGGCAGCGCGGCGAGCGTGGCCTCGGGCCGGGTGGCGTACACCTTCGGCTTCGAGGGCCCGGCCGTGTCGGTGGACACGGCGTGCTCGTCGTCGCTGGTCGCGCTGCACCTGGCCGTGCAGGCGCTGCGTCAGGGCGAGTGCGACCTGGCGCTGGCGGGCGGCGTGACGGTGATGGCCACCCCGGCGCCGTTCATCGAGTTCAGCCGCCAGCGGGGCCTCGCGCCGGACGGGCGCTGCAAGTCCTTCTCGGCGGCGGCCGACGGCGCGGGGTGGGGGGAGGGCGTGGGGCTGGTGCTGCTGGAGCGGCAGTCGGAGGCGCGGCGCAAGGGGCACGAGGTGCTCGCGGTGCTGCGCGGCTCGGCCGTCAACCAGGACGGCGCCAGCAACGGCCTGACCGCGCCGAACGGCCCCTCGCAGCAGCGGATGATCCGCCAGGCGCTGGCGAGCGCAGGACTGGGCGCCGCCGACGTGGATGTGGTCGAGGGGCACGGCACCGGCACGACGCTGGGCGACCCGATCGAGGCGCAGGCGCTGCTCGCGACCTACGGGCAGGACCGGCCGGAGGACCGGCCGCTGTGGCTGGGCTCGATCAAGTCCAACATCGGCCACACGCAGGCGGCGGCGGGTGTGGCGGGCGTGATCAAGATGGTCA
>NZ_JBQQCA010000125.1:0-3795 GCF_052246635.1 Streptomyces sp. 6N223
CCCGCCCGACGCGCCACCGCCCGCCGACCTGGTCAACGCCCTCGAAGCCGCCGGCGCCGCCACCACCACCAACCCGGCTCACCCCGCCCTCGCCGGCGTCCTCAACCTCGACCCCGACCCCGCCGCCACCCTCACCCACCTCCACCACCGTCTCACCCGGCCCGACCCGGCCCCGATGTGGACGCTCACCACCCACGCCGTCCAGGCCGCCCCCGACGACCCGCCCCCCGACCCCGCCCACGCCCAGACCTGGGGCCTGGGGCGGGTGGCGGCGTTGGAACACCCCCGCCACTTCGCGGGCCTCATCGACCTCCCTCACGCCCCCGGGCCCCGCCACTACGCCGAGCTCGTCCGCCACCTGGCGAGCCGCGAACGTCCCGACCACGAACCCCACATCGCCATCCGCGACGGCGCCCTGTACGCCCCCCGCCTCGCCCGCGCCCCCCGCACCGCGCCGCCGCCCGCCACCCCCTACCGGCCCTACCGGCCGCGCCACACCACCCTCGTCACCGGCGGCACCGGCGCGCTCGGCCCGCACCTCGCCCGGTGGCTGGTCGCGGCCGGAGCCGAACACCTCGTCCTGGTCAGCCGCCGGGGCGAGGCAGCCGACGGCGTCCCCGAGCTGGTGGCCGAGATCGAGACGAAGGGCGCCAGGGTCACCGTCGCCGCCTGCGACGTGGCCGACCGGGAGGCGGTCGCCGCGCTCGTGCGGAGGCTCGACGAGGACGGCTGCCGGATCGGCACGGTCATCCACGCGGCGGCGCTGATGCAGCTCAACGCCCTGGAGGCCCTGACCGTCGAGGAGTTCCGCGCCGTCGTCGAGGCCAAGGCGGCGGGCGCGCGTCACCTGGACGAGCTGCTGGCGCACCACCCGGTGGAGGCGTTCGTGCTGTTCTCCTCGATCGCCGGGGTGTGGGGCAGCGGCAACCACGGGGCGTACGCCGCCGCCAACGCCTATCTGGACGCCTTCGCGCAGCAACGCCGGGCGCGCGGCCTGCCCGCCACCTCGGTGGCCTGGGGGGTGTGGGGCAGCGACACGCTTCCCGACGCCGTCGATCCGGATTTCCTGCGCAAGCAGGGCCTGCCGCTGCTCGACCCGGAGATCGCGCTCGCCGGTCTCCAGCAGGCGCTCGACCATGACGAAACGTTCGTGGCCATCGCGGACGTGGACTGGGAGCGGTTCCTGCCCGTCTTCACCTCGGCGCGGCCCAGCCCGCTGCTGGCGGACATCGCCACCGAGCAGCACGGACAGCACGGACAGCACGGGGAGCGCGGGGAGCGCGGGGAGCACGGGGAGCACGGGCAACGTGGGGAGGCGGAGGCCTCGCCGCTGGCGGAGCGGCTGTCCGGCCTGTCCCGGGCGGAGCGGGAGAAGGAGCTGCTGGCGGTGGTCAACGACTGTCTCGCGGTGGTCCTGGGGCGGCAGGGCCAGGGGGCGGGGGCAGCGGGGGACGACGACAGGACCCCGTTCAGGCAGCGGGGGATGGACTCGCTGCTGGCGGTCGAGCTGCGTAACCGGCTCGGCGAGGCGACCGGCCTGCGCCTGCCCGCGACTCTGGCGTTCGAGCACCCGAACCCGCTCGCCGTCGCGCACTTCCTGAGCGAGGAACTCCGCGCGGAGCCACCGTCCGGCGCCGGCTCTGTGCGTGCCGAGCTGGACCGGCTGGAGGCGGCGGTGGAGTCCAACGGCGTTGGTGCGACGGATCGTTCGGAGATCGCCGCGCGCCTCCGGGCGTTGCTGGCCGGACTCGACGAGCCTGGGCAGCAGCAGGCGAGGGACGACCGGAGCGACGCGGGCGACGCGGGCGACGCGGGCGACGCGAGGGCCGCCGCCGACGACGATCTCGAAATCGATCTCGCCAGCGACGACGAGATGTTCGACCTGATCGACCGAGAACTCGGACTGTGAAGGGCGTGCGATGGCCGAGGACGTAGCCAAGCTCCGTGACTATCTCAAGCGGGTCACCCAGGACTTGCGCAAGGTCCGCAGGCGGCTGCGGGAGGTCGAGGACCAGGCCCGGGAGCCGATCGCGATCATCGGCATGGCCTGCCGCTTCCCCGGCGGGGTCGCCTCGCCCGACGACCTGTGGCGCCTGCTCGTCGAGCGGCGCGACGCGATCACCCCCTTCCCCACCGACCGTGGCTGGGACCTGGAACGCCTCTTCGACACCGATTCCGCTTCCACGGCCGTCCGGGAGGGCGGCTTCCTGGACGACGTCGCCGGCTTCGACGCGGAGTTCTTCGGCATCTCGCCGCGCGAGGCCCTCGCGATGGAGCCGCAGCAGCGGCTGCTGCTGGAGAGCGCGTACGCCGCGTTGGAGGACGCGGGCATCGACCCGTCAGGCATGGAGGGCGCCAGGGCCGGCGTCTTCGTCGGGCGGAACTACCACGAGTACGGCGCTCCCATGGAGTACGCCCCCGACTCGGTCGAGGGCCACCTGGTCACCGGCTCGGTGTCGAGCGTGGCGTCGGGCAGGATCGCCTACAGCCTCGGCCTGTCGGGCCCCGCCATCACGGTCGACACCGCCTGCTCGACCTCGCTGGTGGCGCTGCACCTGGCGGCGCGGTCGCTGCGCAGCGGCGAGTGCGACATGGCGCTGGCGGGCGGGGCGACCGTGATGTACACGCCGGGCACCTTCGTGGAGTTCAGCAAGCAGGGCGCGCTCGCGGCCGACGGGCGGTGCAAGGCGTTCGCGGCGGGCTCGGACGGCATGGGCATGGCCGAGGGCGTGGGCATCCTGGCGCTGGAGCGGCTGTCGGACGCGCGGCGCAACGGCCACCCGGTGCTGGCGGTGGTGCGCGGCTCGGCCGTCAACCAGGACGGCGCCAGCAACGGCCTCACCGCCCCCAGCGGCCCAGCGCAGCAGCGCGTCATCTGGGCGGCGCTGGAGAACGCCGGGCTGGCGCCGGGCGACGTGGATGCGGTGGAGGCGCACGGCACGGGCACCGAGCTGGGCGACCCGATCGAAGGGCGGGCGCTGCTGGCGACGTACGGGCGCGGGCGTGGGCGGGACGCCGAACGGCCGTTGTGGCTGGGCTCGATCAAGTCGAACATCGGGCACACCCAGGCGGCGGCGGGCGTGGCCGGGATCATCAAGATGGTCCTGGCCATGCGGCACGGCCACCTGCCCGCCACACTGCACGCGGATGAGCCGACGCCACACGTGGACTGGTCGGCCGGCGCCCTCGCGCTGCTGACCCAACCAAGGCCGTGGCCGGCATCCCAGGACCGCCCACGCCGGGCCGCGGTCTCCTCCTTCGGCATCAGCGGCACCAACGCCCACGTCATCCTCGAAGACCCCCCACCAGCCGAAGAACCCCAGCGCCACACCCCGCCCAAGGCACTGCTGTGGCCGCTGTCGGCCAAAACCCCCCAGGCCCTGACCGCCCAAGCCGAACGCCTTGCCACCCACCTCCACCACCACCCCGGCCTGGACCCCGCCGACATCGCCCACACCCTGGCCACCACCCGCGCCAACCACCGCCACCGCGCCGTCATCCTCAACGCCGACCCCGCAGCCCTCACCGCCCTGACCACCGGCACCCCCCACCCCCACCTCATCACCCCAACGCCAACCCCTCCCACCGGCACCACCGCATTCCTCTTCTCCGGCCAGGGCAGCCAGTACCCCGGCATGGGCCGGGAGCTGTACGCCGCCTTCCCCACCTTCGCCGCCGCCCTGGACGCCGTGTGCGAGGCGATGGACCCCCACCTCGACCGCCCCCTGCGCGAGGTGATGTTCGACGACCACGACCTCCTGGGCCAGACCCGCTACACCCAACCCGCCCTCTTCG
>NZ_JBQQCA010000126.1:0-3726 GCF_052246635.1 Streptomyces sp. 6N223
GCGACGAGCTCCTCCTGCGTGGCCCAGCGCTCGCCCGCGTTGAGGGGGGTGGAGAAGTCGTTGATGCCCAGGCCGATCACGACGACGTGCGGCTGCCAGGTGGCCGGCTTCTCCCATACGTCGCCGTTCGCCGGAGCCACACGTCTGTAGCGGTGCGCGTCTCATTTCACGCGGAACGCATGCGGATCACCAGTAGTTGACGCCGAACTGGTTGGTGACGAAGTTCATTCCGCCGGACGAGGAGGTGATCTCGTAGCCGAACTGGACGTCGCCGATGGGCTCGCTCCAGCTGATCCAGCCTCGGCCGGCGATCCAGCGCAGGATGGGCAGGATGTCCACGCTGCCCGCGGTGGTGTGACCGGCGCGGAGGAAGGAGTAGACGTTGTTGGCGCCGTTGCTGCCGCGGTAGACGTCCCAGGTGTGGCCGCCGACGCTGACCCGGGTCTGGTACGAGCCGATCGGTCCGACCGGGCCGCTCCAGTTCATCCAGAGCATGATCTCGTGGTCGTGGTCGGTGTCCCAGATATCGTAGGCGGTGTTGTAGGCGCCCTGCCAGGGGACGGAGACGTTGAAGTTGCTGTTGAGCCCGGAGAGCTGGTCGAGGTTGCGGTACACCCCGCGTGTGGAGTTGGGGTAGGACTTGATGCCGCCCGTGTTGGGGTGGTTGGCCCACACGCCCCAGTTGCTGTAGTTGTTGGCCCACATGCTCTGGTATCCGGCGCCGGAGCCCCAGATGTTGTTGTAGAGGGTGTAGCCCCCGTTGCTCCACTGTCCCCACCGCTGGTCGGTCGACCAGGTGGCGGCGTGGGCCGGGGAGGTGGACATGCCGATGAACGCCACGAGGGCGACCAGCGGGGTGATGAGTCTGAGAAAGGATCTTCGTGCGGCTCGTCTCACGGTGGTGTGTCTCCTTCGGTGAGTCCCGTCGTGCGCGGGACGGTGTGTGGTGATGCGCGGGTCAGCGCACCCCGGAGCGGCCCCGGCCGCCCCCGGCCGGCCCCAGGCCGGTGGCGGTCAGGTCGTCAGGTCGTGGTGCCGGTGATGGTGCTGCCGGACCGCGTCAGGGTGTAGGTGATGGTCTCGCCGCTCCAGAAGTGGAAGGTCAGGTTGATGGTGGAGTTGTCCCTGGTCTCGGCGAAGAACTCCTGCTTCAGGGTGATCCGCCCGGCGGCGTAGTCGGGCGAGAAGGTGTAGGCGAACTCCTTGTACGGGGTCCAGTCGTGCGGGCCGGCGTTGGTGCCGTCGGCGTAGACCGCCTCCATGGTGGCCAGCCGGTCGCCGTTGAACGCCGTCGGGATGGTCAGGGAACTGGTGGTGCCGTCGGCGTTCTCCAGAACCGGGGTGGCGTAGGTGATGACGTTCACGTCCCACGGCACGCCGCCGTCGAAGCGGAGCGTCAGCGTGGCGTTGACCCCGTACTCCTGGCTCGCGGTGAGGCGGGCGAGTGTGGCGGCGGCGATGGTGACCTGGTCGCCGCTGACGGTGTAGTCCTGGCCGCGCACCAGTTCCTCGGAGCCGTTGGCGACCGAGGTCAGGCTGTTGCCGTTGAGGTTCAGCGTGAGCGTCGCGTCGGTCGGCTCCTGGCCGGCGCGGACGAAGATCTGGTCGCTGGAGGCCGTTGCGGAGTCCGTGGTCCAGCTGGACTGGATCTGGCGGAACAGGCTGGGGTCGCGCCACTCGAAGGTGGTGCGGTTGAAGTGCTGGCCGTTGTCCCACCACATCGTGGTGAGCTGCTTCTGGCGGGCGTAGGAGCCGAAGAACTCCAGGAACTTCAGTGCCTCGCCGTGCTCGATGACATCGAGGCTCCTGTCCCAGCCGAGCAGGCCGTACTCGCCGACGATCACCGGGATGCCCTGGGAGACGAAGGTGTTGTAGGCGCGGTCGAAGGTTCCGGTGATGTCGGCCTGGGTGTCGGCGTCGAAGCGGGTGTAGCCGGCGATGTTCACGCTGAAGGGCCAGAAGCCGTAGAAGTGGATGGTGGCGGCGATGTTGGGGTCGTTCAGCGCGGCGATGGTGTCGTCCAGCTCGTCCAGGTGGGCCTGGTCGCCGTTGGTGTGGAGGGTGGGCAGCACGAGCACGCGGGTCGCGTTGGTGCCGCCGGTGCCGCGGACGATGGAGTGGAAGGTGGTGTTGAGCTCGTCCAGCAGCTCCTCTTCCTGCGGCACGCCGGTGCTGTTGGTGAACTGCGGCTCGTTGACGCTCTCGAGGAGCAGCTTGCGGGGCGCGTCGTCGCGGAAGCGTTCGGCGATCTGGGTCCAGGTGGCGGTGTAGCGGGCGAGGACCTGGTCGTGCTGGGTGGGCATCTCCCAGATCCACTGCCAGGAGTCGTGGTGGAGGTTGATCAGGACGTACAGGCCTTCGTCCAGCGCCATGTTCACGACCTGCTCGACGCGGTCGAGATAGGCGGGGTCGATGGTGTAGTCGGGGGCGCCGCCCTGGTGGTCGTTCCAGGTCACGGGGAGCCGGATGCTCTTGAAGCCCTGGTCGTGGATGGCGGCCAGCAGTTCGGGGGTGATGCGCGGGTTGCCCCAGGAGGTCTCGTCGGGGATGGCGTCCAGGGTGTTGCCCACGTTCCAGCCCGGCTGCATGGCCGCGACCGTCTCCTGCGCGGCGGACACCTGCCGCGGCTTCCGGGCCTTTTCGGCGCCGGCGTTCGAGGCCAGGGCGGTCGCCGGTATGGCCACCAGGCCGAGGAGGATCGCCACCAGGGCGATCAGGAGTCTGTGCTTGCGAGGCTTCACAGTCGTCCCTTTTCTGTGGGGAGGGTTGAGGCGGCTCTCACCCCGTGGACGGAGGCGATGGGGAACGGCGCGGCCGGTCGGGACGCTCCCGCCGTGGTCGCTTGGTCAGCGCACGGAGACGGTGGGCTGTCCGGTGAACCGCCCATGAACCCGGGCGGCCCCTGATGACGTGCGACTCGATGTGCCATCGGGCCGTGGGCTCGTCCCGGCCCGCGCTGTCGCGGTGGGTCGCCCGCGGCATGGAGGTCCGTGAACCATGCTCCGCGACATGGAGTCCTCCTCGCTGTCCGCGGTGAGCTCCGGGCCGGGCGGGGTCAGGGGCTGCCCGGCCCGGAGCACCGCTGGTGGGGGGTGGTGGGATTCGGCGTGGAGTCAGGCGTTCGTGTCGTGGTGCTTGTCGAGCAGTCGCTGGTCGAGATCGCGCCGGCTCTCGATCGACTCGGAGGGCGAGTCCGGCGCGACGTCAACGACCCTTGCGGTGGTCACCGACGCTCGCCGGGCACACGTGGGACGAGTGATCGAAGCGCTTCGATGTGCGCTGAGATTAGGACCGAAGAGTGGGTCGCACAAGCCCTGCGGCAGAAGTTCGATGAACGCGTCCGATCGGCGTTTGACGAGGGGACACAAGGGGTTTCCCGTCGTTGCCTCACGGCTTGTGGGCACAAGTGGGTTGCCAACCAGTGTCGAAGCGCTTCGAAACCCGTGGTCGACGGGGGGTCCCGACGAGTGATCTGGCCGGTGTTGCGCGTGCCTGCGGCGTCCATGGCGCACCTCGCCCCCGGTGCCTGAGGGGCACCGGGGGCGAGTGTGTGGGGCTCTTCAGCTCTCCGTTGCGGTCAGCTTCTCTCCGTCAGCTGGCCGTGGGGGTCACAGGGGCGGGTGGGCGTTCTCCAGGAGCTCCTGGAACTGGGCCTCGAACCAGTGGCCCGAGAGCGGGGCGTTGCCCAGTGCGCCGGAGGGGTTGTTCTGGTTGAGCGGGTTGCCC
>NZ_JBQQCA010000127.1:0-3367 GCF_052246635.1 Streptomyces sp. 6N223
GAGCCGTGCCGCCGGCTCGCCGAGATCGGCCGCCTCGGCGTCGGCATCTCCCTCGGCGGCCTCGGCGGCGCCGGCACCCCGCCCGCCACCCTCCACCGCCTCCCCCCGGACCTGGTGCGCCGCATCCGCCTCGACCGCGAGCTCACCGACGGCCTGCTGGACTCCCCGGCGCTGCGCGCCATCGCCGCCGCGCTGCTGCGGATGGCCGCCGAGCTGGGCATCGCCTCCCTCGCCGACGGCGTCGTCCTGCCCGAACAGGCGGTGGCCCTCCGGGCGTTGGGCTGCCGCCAGGCCCAGGGCCCGGCGTTGTGCGAGCCGCTGGAGACCGACCGGCTCGGCCGCGTCCTCGACCAGGGGCGGCTGCCCGTGCCGCCCGACCCCGCGCCCACCCGCCCCGCCGCCCAGCCACTGTGACCCGCATCTCTGACCACATAGTGAGACGTCATTTCCGCTCGCTTGACACGCGGTAGGAGAAAAGAGCAATGTCTGACCCATGCGCCACCAGATTCTCGTACTCGGACGGCGCGTCGGCTGAGCCGGGACACCCCCCGCCGCCCAGCGACGCGCTCCCCTCGCCTGCCTCACGGCACGAGGGGTTTTTTGTTGCACTGACACCCCCCGCCGGCGCCTCCCCGCCGGCGCCCTCCCCGCGTCACCCCTCCCAGCACCCGCACTCCGCGTCACCACCCTCACCCTGAGAAGAGATCGCCGATGACCGAACAGGCATCCGGGGCTCCGAAGCCGCAGCCACGGGCCCCCCGCAGCGCAGCGCACTCACCCGCCACCGTCGCGCACCTCACCGGCGCCCAGTCCCTGATCCGCTCCCTCGAAGCGGTCGGCGCCGACACCGTGTTCGGCATCCCCGGCGGCACGATCCTCCCCGCCTACGACCCGCTGATGGACTCCACCAAGGTCCGTCACATCCTGGTGCGCCACGAGCAGGGCGCCGGACACGCCGCCACCGGCTACGCCCAGGCCACCGGCAAGGTCGGCGTCTGCATGGCCACCTCGGGCCCCGGCGCCACCAACCTCGTCACCCCCATCGCCGACGCCCACATGGACTCCGTGCCGCTGGTCGCCATCACCGGCCAGGTCACCACCAAGACCATCGGCACCGACGCCTTCCAGGAAGCGGACATCTGCGGCATCACCCTGCCCATCACCAAGCACAACTACCTGGTCACCGACCCGGTGGACATCCCGCGGGTCATCGCCGAGGCGTTCCACATCGCCGCCACCGGCCGGCCGGGCCCCGTCCTGGTGGACATCCCCAAGGACGTCCTGCAGAGCCAGACCTCCTTCACCTGGCCCCCCACCCAGGAGCTGCCCGGGTACCGGCCCGTCAGCCGCCCGCACGCCAAGCAGATCCGCGAGGCCGCCCGCCTGATGAGCGAGGCCCGCCGGCCCGTGCTCTACGTCGGTGGCGGCGTGATCAAGGCCCGCGCCTCCGTCGAACTGCGGACCCTGGCAGAGCTGACCGGCGCGCCGGTGACCACCACCCTGATGGCCCTGGGCGCCTTCCCCGACAGCCACCCCCAGCACCTGGGGATGCCCGGCATGCACGGCTCCGTCGCCGCCGTCACCGCCCTGCAGAAGGCCGACCTGATCGTGGCGCTGGGCGCCCGCTTCGACGACCGCGTCACCGGCAGGATCGACTCCTTCGCGCCGCACGCGAAGATCGTCCACGCCGACATCGACCCGGCCGAGATCGGCAAGAACCGCACCGCCGACGTCCCCATCGTCGGCGACGTCAAGGAGGTCATGGCCGAGCTGACGGCCGTCCTGACCGAGTCCTCCCGCCCCGACATCGCCGCCTGGTGGCAGCAGCTCAACCGCTGGCGCGAGACCTACCCGCTCGGCTACGACCTGCCCGAGGACGGCAGCCTCTCCCCGCAGCAGGTCATCGAGCGCATCGGGGCGCTCGCCCCCGCCGGCACCATCTACACCGCCGGCGTCGGCCAGCACCAGATGTGGACCGCCCACTACGTCCCCTTCGAACGCCCCGGCACCTGGCTGAACTCCGGGGGCCTCGGCACCATGGGCTACGCCGTCCCCGCCGCGCTCGGCGCCAAGGCCGGCCGCCCCGACGCCACCGTCTGGGCCATCGACGGCGACGGCTGCTTCCAGATGACCAACCAGGAGCTCGCCACCGCCGCGCTGAACGGCATCCCCATCAAGATCGCCGTCATCAACAACGGTGCCCTGGGCATGGTTCGCCAGTGGCAGACCCTCTTCTACAACCAGCGCTACTCCAACACCGTGCTCCGCGACGGCCCGGGCGCCTCGGGCGTGGCCACCAGCGCCGGCACCCGCGTCCCCGACTTCGTCAAGCTCGCCGAGGCCATGGGCTGCGTCGGCCTGCGCTGCGAGGACCCCGAGCAGCTCGACGCCGTCATCGAGAAGGCCAACGCCATCAACGACCGCCCCGTCGTCGTCGACTTCATCGTCCACGAGGACGCCATGGTCTGGCCCATGGTCGCCGCCGGCACCTCCAACGACGAGGTCATGGCCGCCCGCGGGGTCCGCCCCGACTTCAGCGACGCCGCCGAGTGAGCCGCGGAATCCGAGCCGAGGGAACGAAGAAACCCATGTCCAAGCACACCCTCTCCGTCCTGGTCGAGAACAAGCCGGGCGTGTTGTCCCGGATCACCTCGCTCTTCTCCCGCCGGGGCTTCAACATCGACTCGCTCGCGGTCGGCACCACCGAGCACCCCGAGGTCTCCCGCATCACCATCGTCGTCAACGTCGAGGACCTCCCGCTCGAACAGGTCACCAAGCAGCTCAACAAGCTCGTCAACGTGCTGAAGATCGTCGAGCTCGACCCGGCCGCCGCCGTCCACCGCGAGCTGGTCCTGGTGAAGGTCCGCGCCGACAACGACACCCGCTCGCAGATCGTGGAGATCGTCCGCCTCTTCCGCGCCAAGACCGTCGACGTCGCCCCCGAGGCCCTCACCATCGAGGCCACCGGCAGCAGCGACAAGCTGGAGGCCATGCTGCGGATGCTGGAGCCCTTCGGCATCAAGGAGCTCGTGCAGTCCGGCGCCATCGCCATCGGCCGCGGCTCCCGCTCCATCACCGACCGATCGCTGCGCGCCCTGGAGCGCACGGCGTAACGCGGGCGCGGCGCGGCAGCGCGCGGACCGGATGGCGAGACCAGCCCCCAACTCCCGTCCCGCCGGGCATACGGTGGTCCCACGGGCGGATGAGCCAGCAACACACCCAAGGAGAAGAACCCAAGTGGCCGAGCTGTTCTACGACGACGACGCCGATCTGTCCATCATCCAGGGCCGCAAGGTCGCGGTCCTCGGCTACGGCAGCCAGGGACACGCCCACGCCCTGTCCCTGCGCGACTCGGGAGTCGACGTCC
>NZ_JBQQCA010000128.1:0-3115 GCF_052246635.1 Streptomyces sp. 6N223
TGACCACGTGGGGGTGTGGCTCGTCTGCTGCCAGGGCTTGGAGGGCTGCCAGCCGCTTTTCGTCGTCCTGGCCGATGATGACGGCCCGGTGGTCGAACAACGCCCGCGTCGTCACCAGCGAATGCGCAATGTCGGCGGCCGAGAGTTCGGGGTGGGCGTTGAGGAGGCCGTGCAGGCGCTGGGCCTGCTGGCGCAGGGCTGGGAGGGACTTGGCGGACAGCGGCCAGGCGACCGGCACGTCCCCGTCCGGGGTCGCCGTGCGCGTCGGGGCTGGGGCCTCCACCTCCTCCGGCTCCTCCAGGATGACGTGGGCATTGGTGCCGCTGACGCCGAACGCCGAGACGCCCGCCCGGCGCGGATGGCCGTTCCGCTCCCAATGCTGGGGCTCGGTCAGCAGGGAGACGGCGCCCGCCTCCCAGTCGATGTGGGGCGAGGGGGCGTCCACGTGCAGGGTCTGCGGCAGCATGCCGTTCCGCATCGCCATGACCATCTTGATCACGCCCGCGACACCCGCCGCCGCCTGGGTGTGGCCGATGTTGGACTTGAGGGAGCCGAGCCACAGCGGCCGGTCCTCCGGCCTGCCCTGCCCGTAGGTCGCGAGCAGCGCCTGCGCCTCGATCGGGTCGCCCAGCTTGGTTCCGGTGCCGTGGGCCTCCACGACGTCCACGTCCGCCGCGTCGAGGCGGGCGTTGGCCAGGGCCTGCCGGATCACGCGCTGCTGCGAGGGGCCGTTCGGTGCGGTCAGGCCGTTGCTGGCGCCATCCTGGTTGATGGCGGAGCCGCGCAGCACCGCGAGCACCTGGTGGCCGTTGCGGCGGGCGTCCGACAGCCGCTCCAGCAGCACCAGGCCCACGCCCTCGCTCCAGCCGGTGCCGTCCGCCTCCGCCGAGAACGCCTTGCAGCGCCCGTCCTTCGCCAGGCCCCGCTGGCGGCTGAACTCGATGAACCCGCCCGGGGTCGGCATGACCGCGACGCCGCCGACCAGCGCGAGCGTGCAGTCGCCCTGCCGCAGGGCCTGCGACGCCAGGTGCAGGGCGACCAGCGACGACGAGCACGCGGTCTCCACGGACACGGCCGGGCCCTCAAGCCCCAGCGTGTAGGCGACCCGGCCGGAGGCGACGCTGGTCATGGAGCCGGTCAGCAGGTATCCCTCGAACGCCTCCGGAGCGCCGTCCAGCCTCGCGCGGTAGTCGTTGTGCCCAACGCCCGCGAAGACGCCGGTCTGGCTGCCGCGCAGCGTCGCGGGGTCGATCCCGGCCCGCTCCAGCACCTCCCACGCCGTCTCCAGCAGCAGCCGCTGCTGCGGGTCGATCGCCAGCGCCTCGCGCGGCGAGATCCCGAAGAAGTCGGCGTCGAAACGGTCGGCGTCGTAGAGGAAACCACCCTGGATCGAATAGGTCTTGCCCGGCTTGTCGGGGTCCGGGTCGTAGAGCCCGGCCACATCCCAGCCACGGTTCTCCGGGAAGTAGCCGATGGCGTCGGTGCCGTCCTCGACGAGCCGCCACAGGTCCTCCGGCGACTCGACGCCGCCCGGGAACCGGCAGGCCATCGCCACGATGGCCAATGGCTCGTCCGATGCGGCGGCGGCCGTCACCGTCGGCGTCCACGCCTCCGCCTGGAGGCCCAGCAGCTCCTGCCGCAGCACCTCGGCCAGGCTCGTCGGCGTGGGGTGGTCGAAGATCAGCGTCGCGGGGAGCCGCAGGCCGGTCGCCGTCGCCAGGCGGTTGCGGATCTCCACGCCTCTCAGCGAGTCGAAGCCCAGCTCCTTGAACGCCCGGTCCGGGTCGATGCTCTCCGGGGTGGCGTGGCCGAGCACGGTGGCCACGTGGGCGCGTATCAGGTCCAGCAGTTCGCCGAGCTGCTCGGCCTCGCTCAGCCCTGCCAGGCGCCGCGCGAACGCCGAGCCGTCCGTGGCCGCCTGCTCGGGCGCGGCGGCTACGCGGCGGGCCGGGGGCCTGCTCGCGGAGGAGGGCGTTGTCGCGTTGCCCTCGGCGAGGCGTGCGTGCAGCTCCGCGAGCCGTTCGGCCGGCACGGAGCGGGCCACCAGGCGTTCCACCGACAGGACGGGCTCCCCGGCGGGGTCGGCGGCGAGCAGGCGTACGCCCTCCGAGCCGGCGGGCCCGATCCGTACGCGCAGCGCGGTGGCGCCGGTGGCGTGCAGCGAGATGCCTGCCCACGAGAACGGCATGCGGATCTCGGGCACGTCGGCGACGCCGGCGTCGAGGGCGAGCGGGTGGAGGGCGGCGTCCAGCAGCGCGGGGTGGATGCCGAAGCCGGTGCGGTCGGCGTGGTCCTCGGGCAGCGCGACCTCGGCGTACAGCTCGCCATCGCGCCGCCACACGGCTGTGACGACTCGGAAGGCGGGGCCGTAGCCGACGCCGGCCGCCTCCAGGCGTTCGTACACCTCGCTGACCGCCACGGGCGTGGCGGCGGGCGGTGGCCACTCGGTCAACGTCAACGCCAACGCCTCGGCCTCGGCGTCGGCCAGGGCTGTCCCGCTGCCGAGCGCGCCCGTGGCGTGGCGGGTCCAGGGTTCGGCCGCGTCCGTGCCCTCCGGGCGCGAGTGCACGGAGAGCGGACGCCGACCGTGCTCGTCCGGTGTGCCGACCGCGATTTGCAGCTGAACGCCGCCGTGCTGGCCGAGCGCCAGCGGGGTTTCGAGGGTTAGTTCCTCGATGCGGTCGCAGCCGACCTGGTCACCGGCCTGGCCGGCGAGCTCCACCAGCGCGGTGGCGGGCAGCAGCACGGTGCCGGCCACGAGGTGGTCGGCGAGCCAGGGGTGGGAGTCGACGGACAGACGTCCGGTCAGCAGGAGCGCGTCGCTCTCGGCGAGCGTGGTCACCGCGCCGAGCAACGGGTGAGTGGCGCGGGCCAGTCCCAGCCGCGAGGGATCGCCGTCCTGGGCCGGTGCCTGGTCGAGCCAGTAGCGCTGGTGCTGGAAGGGGTAGGTCGGCAGGGCCGGTGGTGGGGTGGTGGGGGTGGGGAGGTGCCAGTCGATGGTGAGGCCGTGGGTGTGTGCGTGGGCGAGGGCGTGGGGGAGGTGGTCGCCGTGGTCGCGGCGGAGGGTGGGGAGGATGGCGGTGGGGGTGGGGTGTTGGTCGAGGGTGTGCTGGAT
>NZ_JBQQCA010000129.1:0-3062 GCF_052246635.1 Streptomyces sp. 6N223
GTGGTGCGGGCGGCGCGGCAGGTGCCGGAGGCGGCCAGGCGCTCGGCGACGACGCGGGCGGTGGCGGCGCCGGGGGCGCGGAAGGCGCAGGTGGGGCCGGAGCCGGAGACCAGGCCCGCGAGGGCGCCCGCCGCGCGTCCGGCGGCGAGGGTGTCGGCGAGGGCGGGGCGGAGGGAGAGGGCGGCGGGCTGGAGGTCGTTGGCGGCGGGGAGGCGGGCGGCGAGGGCGGCGGCGTCGCCGGCGCGCAGGGCGTCGAGGACGGCGGGGTCGGGGCGGGGCTCCGCGACCGCCTGGCCCGCCTCGCCTGCCGCTTCGCGGAGGCGGTCGCACTCGCGGTAGACGGCCGGGGTGGACAGGCCGCCGTCGGCGAGGGCGAAGACCCAGTGGAAGGTGCCGGTGACGGGCAGCGGGGTGAGGCGTTCGCCGCGGCCGGTGCCGAGGGCGGCGCCGCCGAGGAGGGAGAACGGCACGTCGGAGCCGAGGCGGGCGGCGAGCTCGTGGAGGGCGGCGGGCGGGGTGGCGGTGCCCCACAGCGCGTCGCAGGCCAGCAGCGCCCCGGCGGCGTCGGCGCTGCCGCCCGCCATGCCGCCGGCGACGGGGATGTCCTTGGCGATGTGGAGGCGGACGTCGGGGGCGGGGCGGCCGTGGTGGGCGGCGAGCAGCTCGGCGGCGCGGGCGGCCAGGTTGGTGCGGTCGAGGGGGACCTGCTCGGCGCCGGGCCCCTCACAGGTGAGGCTCACGCCGGCGCCGGGGGCCGCCGGGGTGGCGGTGACGTGGTCGTGGAGGGCGACGGCGAGGAAGACGTTGGCCAGGTCGTGGAAGCCGTCGGGGCGGGGCGGGCCCACGGCGAGCTGGACGTTGACCTTGGCGGGGACGCGGACGGTGACGGCGTTCCGGGGGTTCACGGCGTTCACGGCGATGTTTCTACCTCGGGCGGGCCTCGGCGAGGCGGGCGAAGTCTTCGATGGTGAGGGTCTCGCCCCGGGCCTGCGGGGAGACCCCGGCGGCGGCGCAGGCGGCCTCGGCGGCGGCCGGGGAGCCCGCCCAGGGGGCGAGGGCGGCGCGCAGCGTCTTGCGACGCTGGGCGAAGGCGGCGTCCACGACGGCGAAGACGTCCTCGCGGGCGGCGGTGGTGCGGGGCGGCTCGCGGCGGGTGAGGGCGACGAGGCCGGAGTCGACGTTCGGCGCGGGCCAGAAGACGGTCCGGCCGACGGATCCGGCGCGGCGCGCGTGGGCGTACCAGGCGGCCTTGACGGACGGTACGCCGTAGGTGCGGGTGCCGGGCGGCGCGGCGAGGCGGTCGGCGACCTCGGACTGGACCATCACCAGGGCGCGCTGGAGGCTGGGGAAGCCGGCCAGGAGGTGGAGCAGCACGGGGACGGCGACGTTGTAGGGGAGGTTGGCGACGAGGACGCGCGGGGGCGGGCCGGGCAGCGCGTCGGGGGTCAGGCGGAGGGCGTCGGCGTGGACGAGGGTGAAGCGGTCGGCGCGCTCGGGCATGCGGGCGGCGACGGTGGCGGGCAGGGCGGCGGCGAGGGTGTCGTCGATCTCGACGGCGGTCAGGTGCGCGGCGCGGGCCAGCAGGGCGAGGGTGAGCGAGCCGAGGCCGGGGCCGACCTCCAGGACGGTGTCGTCCTCGCCGATCTCGGCGGCGCGGGCGATGCGGCGGATGGTGTTGGCGTCGATGACGAAGTTCTGGCCGAGCTGCTTGGTGGGCGTCAGGCGCAGCGCGGCGGCCAGCTCGCGGACGTCGGACGGGCCCAGGAGGCGTTCGTTGTCCGTGTCCGTCACGCGAACGCCCTGGCGGTGTTGTCGGCGACGTGGCGGGCCAGCTCCTCCTCGGGCAGGCCCTTGACCTCGGCCATGGCGCGCAGCGTGACGGGGATGAGGTAGGGGGCGTTGGGGCGGCCGCGGAAGGGGGCCGGGGTGAGGAAGGGGGCGTCGGTCTCCACCAGCAGCAGCTCGGGCGGGGCGGCGGCCAGGGCGGCGCGCAGCGGCTGCGCGGTGGAGAAGGTGATGTTGCCCGCGAAGGACATGAAGTACCCGGCGGCGGCGCACGTCTCCGCCATGTCCGCGTCGCCGGAGAAGCAGTGGAAGACGGTGCGGGGCGGGGCGCCCTCCTCGGCGAGGACGCGCAGCACGTCGCCGTGGGCGTCGCGGTCGTGGATGACGAGGGTCTTGTCGAGCTCCTTGGCGAGGCGGATGTGCGCGCGGAAGGACGACTGCTGGGCGGCGACGCCCTCCGGGCCGGTGCGGTAGTAGTCCAGGCCCGTCTCGCCGATGGCCTTCACCTCGGGGCGGCGGGCGAGCTCGAAGATCTCGGCGAGGTGGTCGTCCAGGGTGTCGGTGCCGTGCTCCAGCGCCAGGCGGGCCGCCTCGTTGGGGTGGAGCGCGACGGCGGCCCACACGGCCTCGTGCTTCGCGGCGGTCTCGGCGGCCCAGCGGGCGCGCGGCAGGTCGCAGCCGATCTGCACGACGCGGGTGACGCCGACGGCGGCGGCGCGCTCCAGGGCCTCCCTGACGGTGGCGCCCGTCCGGTCCTGCTGCATGTCGAGGTGGGTGTGGGAGTCGGCGACGGGCACGGCCAGCGGCGGGGGCGGCGGGGGCGGCACCGATTCCAGGGACCTGGCCTTGGCGGACTTGGGCATGGCGTCGATCCTAGGGGCCCGCGTGCGGTGGCTAGGCCATGCGGTCGCCCGCCACCCCCATGGCGCCCCAGGCGCGCTGGGCCGCGGCGACCAGGCCCGATCGGATGACGCGGAGGCGGTGGCCGTCGCAGTTGGGGCAGGTCGGGTGGCTGAGGGGGGAGCGGACGCGGCGGCCGCCCGCGTAGTAGAGGACGAGCGGTGGGCCGTGGGGGGCGGCGGGGTCGGGGCGGTGCTCGATCTCGTACGACTGCTCCCAGCCGTGGCCGCAGCTCAGGCAGGCGAAGGCGTAGTCCTCGTGGACGGTGGTGCGGGTGCTGTCGGTCATCGCGGGTCCCCTCCGGGAGGTGGGGCCGATTTGCCGGATATGTGTGCGACAGCACCAGTCTAGGCCGAGGTCGGGGAGGGGTGGGGTGG
>NZ_JBQQCA010000130.1:0-2745 GCF_052246635.1 Streptomyces sp. 6N223
CGTCGGGGTCGGCGGCGTCGGCGGCGACGAACGCCTCCTCGATCCAGGTGTCGCCCATCTCGATCTGGAGGTTGGACTGACGGCGGGAGCCGTCCTCCTCGAACGCCTCGTTGACCACGTCCCAGGACGAGATCTGGCCCGCGTAGTGGCCGGCGGTCTCGGTGATGTGGTTGATCATGGCGTTGCGCAGGTCGTCGCCGTACAGGCCGCCGGTCCAGCCTGGCTGCTGGGCGTGCCAGACCAGGGTGTGGCCGCGGACGGCCTGGCCGTTGGCCTGTGCGTGGGCGACGATCTGGTCACCGCCGCTGAAGTTGAACTGGCCCGGGTTGGGCTCGGTGGCGTCCCACTTCATCGAGTTCTCGGCGACGACGCTGGTGAACTCCGCGTTCAGCGTGGACGCGTACTCGGCCTCGCCGAGGAACTGCTCGGCGACGGCGGCGCCGAAGTACCGATCGCTCTGGGCCGCGGCGGCGCCGAGGGTGTCGGCCTGGGCCGTGGCGGAGCCGGTGGACATGATGACGCCGGTCACCGCCAGGCCGCCGGTCACCGCAATGGCGACCGCGGCCCGGACGGGCCGGCGTGCGCGCCGCATGGGCGAACTGCTGATCACGTGGAGCCTCCTTCTTCCGGTGGGGGAGACAGGGGGGAGATGATCCCTGTCCGGAGTGGTCGTGTGTGTGACGTCGCGTCGTGCCGAGTGAGCCCTGGGGTGGCGCACGAGCCCTGCGGTTGGTCGGGGCATGGTGCGGAACGCCGAGCTCCGGCGGCGGGCCTTCCTCACCCGCACCGCCGGGAGTCCGCGGTCACCCGCAGGCCGGTGCCGTCGTCCTGGGTGGGCGTGGCCCCCTGGGCGTTGGTGGCGTTGCCGGTCTGCGGCGGGCCGGCGGCTGGGACGCGCGGCCGGCGGAGTAGTGGGGGACGCGGGAGTCGGTGCGGTGGAAGTCGGTGGGCTGCCGCCCGAAGGCTGCCGGCCCCGCGCCACTCGCGCGTGGGATCACTCGTCGGGCCATGTCTCATGGCCATGACAACTCCGATTTCCCAGCGCCCCTGCGCACTCAAAGAAACCATGAAGCCCAGCGAACTTCAATAGGGCCATGAGACGCGGGGGGCTGTGCGACGGTCTCGGCTCAGCGGGTCAGCCGAGGGCTTCGACCTTGTAGAGGGTGGTGCCGTGGGCGGGGACGGTGGCGGCGATCTCGGAGGCGGTCTCGCTGGTCTCCTTGCTCCACAGGTCCGTCAGCCCGTAGCTGGCGGCGGCTGGGAGGCCGAGCTGGTCGGCGGTGGTGGCGATGTTCGCGTCGCTGTCGGTGGAGTTGTACAGCGCCACCGCGTGGCTGCCGTCCTCCAGCGGCTTGTCGACGACGATGAGCCCGTCCGTGTCCGAGACGACCGTGCCCTGGGCGCCCAGCGGGTCCTGGTCGACGGCGATCACGTCCTCGTTGAGGAGGATGTCGAGGGTCTCCTGCGTGACGTCGCGCAGGTCGCTGCCGATCAGCAGCGGCGCGGCCATGACCGCCCACATGCTGAAGTGGGTCTGGTACTCGGTCTGGGTCATGCCGCCGTTGCCGATCTCCAGCATGTCCGGGTCGTTCCAGTGGCCGGGTCCGGCGGCCTCGGCGAGCGGCAGGTTGCTGGCGATGATGCTCTTCAAACTGTCCCAGTTGTCCTGGATGTCGCCGGTGGTGCGCCACAGATGACCCACGTCGCCGGCCCACTCCCACGGCGCGGACGATCCCCACTCGCAGATGGAGTAGACGATCGGGCGGCCGGTGGCGTCGAGGGCATCCTCCATGGCCTGGTAGCGGTTGATGTAGTCCTGCTGGGAGCCGTCGCTGTTGTTGAAGCAGTTGTCGTATTTCAGGTAGTCCACGCCCCAGTCGGCGAAGGTCTGGGCGTCGATCTCCTCGTAGCCCAGGCTGCCGGGGTACTCGGCGCAGGTGGCGGTGCCGGCGTCGGCATAGATGCCGAGCTTGAGCCCGAGGCTGTGCACGTAGTCCGCGACGGGTGCGATGCCGTCGGGGAACTTGACGTCGTCGGGCACCAGTCGGCCCTCGGCGTCGCGCTCGCGCTCGGCCCAGCAGTCGTCGATGTTGACGTACTCGTAGCCGGCGTCCTTCAGGCCGGTGGCCACCATGGCGTCGGCGGTGTCCATGATGAGATCGGCGCTGACCTCGCAGCCGAAAGCGTTCCAGTTGTTGAAGCCCATGGGGGGAGTCAGCGCGAGCGTGGCGTCCTTGGCGGCCGCCGGGGAGCCGGTGAGCACGGTCCCGGTGACCGTGGCGGAGGCGACCAGCAGCATGCCCGTCAGTCCCGCCAAGAGCGTGCGTGCCTGTGTGCCTTGCACGGAGACGTTCCTTCCGTCGGCAGCCCCCTGCCGACGACAGGCAAGCATCAACGCAATCGCGAGGTCAACCATGCCTGGCGGACTGATCAGGCATCACCAGCACAGGGCGGGGTCGCCCGTCGGAGAAAAAATATCCGTACGACGTATGTTGACTAATGTCTCGAGCCACCTATGATCCTGACGTCTGAAGGGCCAGCTGGCGTTCGACATGTCGGACGCGCGGACTGGCCGTACAGGTCTGTGCCCGCCCCACAGACCTTGGCAGGACCGTACGCGCACCATCCGTTTTTGTTCCGGTGAGGTCCCCCCACGCGCCACCGTGCCGGACACCATGGACAGGCGATGTTCTTGTGGGTGGGTTCACCGGCCGAGCCGCCACGGAGTCCCCCCATGCTTGCCTC
>NZ_JBQQCA010000131.1:0-2483 GCF_052246635.1 Streptomyces sp. 6N223
CCCAGCACATCGGCGAAGAGACCACACAAAATCTCCTCCCGAGCCGTCCGAGGCGCCCGCCCCTCCCCACCAGAAACGACATCAGGAGCGGGCAACGCCCGGTAGTCGACCTTCCCGTTCGGGGTCAGCGGAATCGCGTCAACCGGCGTGATGCCGGCGGGCACCAGGTAGTCGGGAAGCTGTTCGCGCAGCGTCTCCCGCACCCGCAGCCGCACCGTGGAGAACTCGCTTGGTTCGGTCGGCACGACGTAGGCGATCAGGCGTTTGTCGCCGGCGTCGGTCTCGTGGGTGGTGACCACGGCCTGGGCGATATCGGGATGGGCGGTCAACGCCGCCCGCACCTCGCCCGGCTCGATCCGGAACCCACGAATCTTCACCTGATCATCCGCACGCCCCAGATACTCCAACTGCCCACCCACACCCCACCGCACCACATCACCCGTGCGATACATCCGCGACCCCGGCTCGCCGAAGGGGTCAGCGACGAAACGCGTGGCGGTCAAGCCAGACCGGTTGAGGTACCCCCGCGCCAGGCCAGGACCCGCCACATACAACTCACCCGCCACCCCCACCGGCACCAGCCCCAGATGCTCATCCAGCACATACAGGCGGGCGTTGGGGACGGGAGTACCGAGGGGCACGCGATTGCCGGGTCGCAGGCGGCCGACCGTGGCGGCGCAGGTGATCTCGGTCGGCCCATAGGCGTTCACGCAGCGGCGGCCAGGAGCCCATGCTGTGACCAGGTCGGGCGGGCAGGCCTCACCGGCCAGGGTCAGGACCCGCAGGCTGGTGAGGGTCTGTGGAGCGTCGGGCGGCAGAGTGCCCACGACGGAGGGCGGAAGCGTGGCGTGGCTGATCTCCCGGTCCGCCAGGATCTCCAGCAACTCCTCGCCCGCGAGCCGTTGCTGGTGCGAGAGGATCAGGGCGCCGCCGGTCGTCAGCGCCATGATCAGGTCCCATATGGAGACATCAAAGCTCGCTGAGGCGAACTGAAGCACCCGGGCCGCGGAATCGGCCTCCACGTTCTCGGCCTGGGAGGCCCGCAAACCGGCGATTCCCGTGTGGGTGACCGAGACACCCTTCGGCCGGCCGGTGGAACCGGACGTGTAGATGACGTACGCCGTGTCGGCTGGTTCGAGGTGGGTGGTGGGGTTGGTGGTGACGGCTGCCTGCCAGGAGGCCTGGGTCTCGGGCGCGTCGATCGGGACCGTGGTCCCGGCGAGGTCCCCAGGTAGGTCGGGGGCCGTGGCCAGGGTGGTGAGGATCAGGGCGGGCCGGGCATCGGCGGCGATATACCGGATTCGCTCCGCCGGATATGCCGGGTCGATCGGCAGGTACGCAGCGCCCGCCTTCACGATCCCCAGCACCACCGCCACCTGCTCCGCGCAGCGCGGCATGGCCACCCCGACCACCCGCTCCGGGCCGATACCCCGGCCCATCAGCCAGTGCGCGACGCGATTCGCCCGCGCATTCAACTCGCCGTAGGTCCAGGCAGCATGCTCCGCCTCGACCGCCAGGGCCTCAGGCGCGGCCGCCACCTGCGCCTCGAACAGCTCAGGCATCGTGAGCGGCGGGATGTCCTGGGGGTTGTGGCCGTGGGTGAACAGCAGCCGGTCGCGTTCGGTGGGCGTGAGCAGGTCGGGGGTGGCGATGCGCTGCTGCGGGTCGGAGACGACCGCCTCCAGCAGCCGCTCCCAACGCGCGATGAACGCCTCGATCGTGCGGCGATCGAAGAGATCGGTGGAGTACTCGACGATGCCGGTCAGCCCGTCGGGAACCCCCTTGTTCTCGACCTCGATGAGGCTCACGGTGATATCGACGCGGGATACGCCGGTGCCGAAGTTGATCGGCTCGGCATCCAGGCCGAAGAGGCTGGGCGCGGTGTCAACGCCGTTCTGGAGCGCCAACATGATCTGGAAGAGGGGGTGGTGGGCGGTGGACCGCTGCGGGTTGAGCTTCTCGACGAGTGCCTCGAACGGGATGTCCTGGTGGGCGTACCCCGCGAGGCTGGTCTCGCGCGATCGAGCGAGCAGTTCGGCGAACGTCGGGTTGCCCGAGGTGTCGGTGCGCAGGACCAGGGTGTTGACGAAGAGCCCGACGAGATCACTCACACCTTCGTCGGTACGCCCGGCGATCGGGGTGCCGATCGGTATATCCGTGCCCGCGCCGAGCCGGGTGAGCAGAGCCGCCAGGGCCGCATGCAAAACCATGTGCACGGTGGTGCCGGTCGAACGGGCCAGTTCCGTGATGCCGCGGTGGAGCTGAGCGTCGAGAAAGACCTCCACGATGTCGCCCTGGTAGGAAGCGACGGCCGGGCGGGGGTGATCGGCCGGAAGGGTGACCTGTTCCGGCAGGTCGGCGAGTTGCTCGGCCCAGTAGGCGTACTGCCGGCTGAAACGGCTCTCCGGATCGTGCTCCTCGCCCAGCAACTCCCGCTGCCACAGGGTGTAATCCGCGTACTGCACCGGCAACGGCTCCCACAC
>NZ_JBQQCA010000132.1:0-2226 GCF_052246635.1 Streptomyces sp. 6N223
GGGTGGTCGGGGTGGCCATGCCGCGCTGCGCGGAGCAGGTGGCGGTGGTGCTGGGGATCGTGAAGGCGGGCGCTGCGTATCTGCCGATCGACCCGGCATATCCGGCGGAGCGGATCCGGTATATCGCCGCCGATGCCCGGCCCGCGCTCATCCTGACCACCGTGGCCACGGCCCCCGACCTACCCGACGATGTCGCGGGGACCGCTGTGGCGGTCGATTCACCCGAGCCCCAGGCTTCCTGCCAGGCCAGCCTCCCGAGCAATCCCGCCCTCCACCTCGATCCGGCCCACACGGCGTATGTGATCTATACGTCGGGTTCGACCGGGCGGCCCAAGGGGGTTGCGGTGGCCCACACGGGTATCGCTGGCCTGCGGGCGACGCATGTTGATGCGTTGGATGCGGGGTCCGATGCCCGGGTGGTGCAGTTCGCGTCGGCGAGTTTCGATGCGGCGGTATGGGAGCTGATCATGGCGCTGACCACCGGCGGCGCTCTGGTCCTTCCCCAGCAGCAGCGGCTCGTGGGCGGGGAGCTGTTGGAGATGCTGGCCGATCGCGAGGTCAGCCACGCCACGCTTCCACCCTCCGTTCTGGCCACCCTCCCGTCGGGAGCGCCCGAGGCTTTGCCGGGGCTTCGGGTGCTGACTGTGGCGGGGGAGGCGTGTTCGCCGGATCTGGTGGCGGCGTGGGCACCAGGCAGGCGTTTCCTCAACGCCTACGGCCCGACGGAGACGACGGTGTGTGCGTCCATCAGTGCACCCCTGACGTCCGGGCACGTGCCCATCGGCAGCCCTGTTCCTGACGCCCGTCTGTATGTGTTGGATGAGTTTTTGTGTTTGGTGCCGGTGGGGGTGGTGGGTGAGTTGTATGTGGGGGGTTCTGGTCTGGCGCGGGGGTATCTCAACCGGTCGGGTTTGACTGCGGCGCGTTTTGTGGCTGATCCGTTTGGTGTGCCGGGGTCGCGGATGTATCGCACGGGTGATGTGGTGCGGTGGGGTGTGGGTGGGCAGTTGGAGTATCTGGGGCGTGCGGATGATCAGGTGAAGATTCGTGGGTTCCGGATCGAGCCGGGTGAGGTGCGGGCGGCGTTGACCGCCCATCCCGGTGTGGCTCAGGCTGTGGTCGCTGTGCAGGAGGGTGGGGATGGGGATAGCCGTCTGGTGGCGTATGTGGTGCCGGTGGTTGATGAGGCTGCGGGTTCGTCGCATGTGGAGGCGTGGCAGTCGACGTATGAGTCGGTGTATGACGAGTCTCGTGCGGCTGTGGCGTTGGGGTGGGATTTCCGGGGATGGCAGAGTTCCTATAGCGGCCAGCCGATCCCCGAGGGGGAGATGATCGAGTGGCGGGATGCCACCGTGGAGTTCATTCGTGAGCAGCGGCCCCGGCGCATTCTGGAGATCGGTGCCGGCTCGGGTCTGCTGCTGGGTCCGCTGGCGCCGGAGGCGGAGAGTTACTGGGCGACTGATCTGTCACCGGCCGCTATCCGCGCCCTCGCCGACAAGACCCGGCATATGGATCACGTGCATCTGCGGTGTCAGCCGGCTCATGACGTTTCCGGTCTGCCGAGTGGGCGGTTCGACACGGTCATTCTCAACTCGGTCATCCAGTATTTCCCCCACCGGGGGTATCTGACCGGTGTTCTGCATCGCGTGCTGGAGCTTTTGGCTCCGGGCGGGCGTGTGGTCATCGGTGATGTCCGCCATCACGGTCTGCACGAGGCGTTTCACCACGCCGTCCAGGCCCAACGCCACACCGGCGCCGCGGATGCCGTCCGGGCGGCGCAGCATGCGATCCTGACCGAGGAAGAACTCCTGGTGGACCCGGCCTACTTCGCCGCTTTCGCCGAGGAGAGTGCGGTGGTTGCCGGGGTTGATATCCGGCTCAGGCACGGGGCGGCGCACAACGAGCTGACCCGTTACCGCTACAACGCCGTCCTCCATACCACCCCCACCCGCCCGGTCTCCCTGGCGGACATCCCCACCCACCCCTGGAACCCCGACAGTCCTCACCCTCCCCTGGCGCTGGAGGCCCTGACCCAGGATCTCACCGGTCCCGTCCGCCTGGCGGGTATCCCCAACCACCGCCTGACCACCGACAACCCCGCCTCCACCCACCCCGGCGTGGACCCGCACGAACTGCACCGGTGGGCACGGGAACATGGCTACCGGGCCCTGACCACCTGGAACCCCCACCACCCCCACACCTTCGACGCCATCCTCACCCCCACCC
>NZ_JBQQCA010000133.1:0-2088 GCF_052246635.1 Streptomyces sp. 6N223
GAGTGTCATTTGGTATGGACGACACGGTGGACGGTCTCGGTCTTGGGCGCGACATCGGCGGCAAGCCAGAGGGGACGGCACGGTCAACAGCTCAACGCAACGCCCGCCTTCCGAACCGTCCGAGTCACTCTCAGTGAACGTCGGAAGTGTCAGGCTCGTGCCTGTAGCCGGACTCGCCGAGGCCTTCATCCAGGTGCGCGCCAAGGCCTCCATGATTCGCGCAGTGCAACGAGATCGTCCTCGGTCGGATAGTGCCACTGAATGTAGCCCAGAGGAATGCCGGTTCTGGCGGCGAGTGCTCGATGGGTCAGGTCAGCGAAGTCGATTCGGCTCGCTTCCTCCGCGAGCAACTCCCTGCGAGCGACAGCCCGCGCGTAGATCGCTGCCTGCGTGTTCTTCTGCTGCTTGGCTCGCCGCCGGACCCCACAGGGCCGATCCGGCGTAGCGCTGGCACCAGGGGGCCGCGTGCCGAGAAGGGCTTCCAATCCGTTGGTCAGCGCCCAGGCGCGAGTGGCGTCGATGTCGAGGCGGCACTGGCGAACGAGTTCCTTCGCGCTCGCGAACTTCATCTGAGGCCGGATGCACACTCGCAGTTCGATTTCGATGTCATGTCCGTAGAGGTCACCTCTGAAGTCGAGGATGTGTGCTTCAAGGAGACGCGCGCCGTCGCTGTCGTAGCAGGTCGGACGGCGACCGACGCTGACTGCTGCGACGTGGCCAGCATCCGACCTCTTGGAGTCGACACGGACGATGCTGGCGTAAACGCCGTCGGGAATCCTCTCCTCGACCACGACAATGTTTGCAGTGGGGAATCCAAGCGTTCGACCACGCCTGTCGCCGTGCTCAACGACGCCTCGGACATAGAAGCCCCGGTCTCGTCTGGACGTAGTCGGCACATCCGTGGCTTGGTTTGCACTCACCCGGTTTGACTCCTTCCTCACGTCGCACGAGAGTCATTGCGCGGGATCTGCGAAAGCCTGGCTCGGCGGTCGGCATCCCAGGCGGTGACGCTCGTGCAGTAGGCGGGAAGAGATTGGCCTCTTGCCCAGGTCCGCGCCGAGCGAACGTTTCTGTCCGGCTCAGTCAGCCAAGGCGGACGAGCCGTTCAGTCGATGCCACCGGCGGTTGTGATACACAATCGGAGTGGGCTCCATGGCGTCGTCGTCCGCTTCGCTCTTGACCAGCTCCACAGCATGTGCGACGCAGAGCGTGGACCCCCCCGCCCGGACCCGGTCGACGACCGCCGCTCGAACGATCGTGGGCGCTCCTGGGAAGTAACGTTCACCGCTGCCCAAGACGTCCCACTGGGTCGAGTCTTCGAACCGCGTGACGCCGCTGGTGGCGCCCAGCTTGGCCAACCAGAGACTGTCGGTGTCAACCATGTGGATGATGACGGTGTCGGCGGCGTTGAAAACTCGCGCGGTGGAGCTCGCATCCGAAACCGAGAATCCGATGAGCGGCGGATCCGCGCTGATCGAGAACAACGAACTGACGGTCATGGCCGCGTGCTCGTCGCCGGCCACGGCTGTCAGTACGGCCACGCCTGCGGGATGGTTTCGGAAGGTCGACTTGAAGTCTTCGGTCGAGATGCTCAGCGTCACAGCGTCAGTTGTCACTGGAACTCCATTAATCGTGGCCTGCGCACCCCGGTCGCCGTGCTGCGTGGGGGTCCCACCATCTATGGTCCGGGTTGCCTTGTTGTAAGCGCGAGTTACATTCGATGTCTCTTGCGTCATGCGATCGATTGCGATCCTGCCACTATTCAGCGCTGCTTGATCAGTATCCAGGGTGACTCAAGTCGCACTGATCGTCAAGGGGTGAACCTCGAACCAGTCCGAGACAGGCCCGATCCCCCACCTCCTCGCGAACGTCATGGCGTGTCGGACCCCAAGCGAGCTGGCCCACCTGAACTGCATGACTCCTCGAGCGTGAGAACGCGTGTGGCATGCATGCTCACGCGCTGCCACCCCGTCGTCTCCCATACCGGCGTAGCGAGATGCTCGGTCTCGGCGACGGACGTGAAGCTCCATCGACAAGTTCGACAGTGACGCCTACGGCTTGCGCGGTGCCCAACGCTCCCAACGCTTG
>NZ_JBQQCA010000134.1:0-2019 GCF_052246635.1 Streptomyces sp. 6N223
TGGAGTCCTGGTCCAAGGGCAGTCCGGACCGTTGGCGATCGGTGCGTTCCTGGAGGATCTGCTTCACCCGTGTGTGCTGGGTGAACAGGGAGATATCGGGGTCCCCGTCTCGCTCCAGGATGTTGATCGCTCCGGCATGGTCTGCTTGCCACACCGCCCCGCACTGAGTGCAATGAAGCCGGTCCCCTTTACGGACACCGAGGGTGTCCGTAAAGGGGACAACTTGCGAGGTGTAGGCAGCGTTGACCAGCCGCACCGCAGAACCTCTGCGGCCCGATACAGTCTCCAGCGCCTCCGCGGTGATGCCCTTGGTCCAGGCAGCCAGGCGCCGGTTGGTGTTCTTCCCCAGCTTCTTGCGGCCGGTGAACGTCTTGGTGAGGTCTTCGGCCACGATGACGCTGGCCTTGTCGACGACCGTGTGGACGGACTTGAAGGTCAGGTCACGGACGCGCGCCTGCCAGGCGTTCGAACGGCGGTCGCGCTTGAGGGTACCGAGGTTGTTGTCCCGGATTCGCTGAGCCTTGCCCAGATCGCCGCGCTGTTCTGCCTTCTGTGCGAGTGTGCGGAGCTTGGCTCGCCGCTGGCCCTTGGCCTTGCGGTGGTCGGACTCAGATGACAGGAGCTCCCCAAGTTGGGTTCCGTGGTGCTGTCCGTCGGAGTCGGTCAGGACCTCGGTGTAGCCCTTGTCCACGCCGATCTCCCGGACCCCGCACGGCCGCTTGGACGACTTCATGTCGGCGGCGTCGATGGGATAGTGCACCTCGACCCGGTCACCACGGAGGATCAGCCGGAGCGTTCCCGACGGGGCGACGGTGGTGTTCAGCGGGATCCTGACCAGTTGCCGGCGCTCCAGGCCGGGTACCGCAAGCCAGACGTTGCCGCCATCGGTGAGGGTGAAAGTGCGGTACTGGTCGGAGCGCACGACGATCTGATTCCTGGTCTTGTTCCGCCCGCGGCGCCAGTGCTTGCGCATCATGCGGCACAGGTACGGGTCGTCGTTCCACTGGTCGCGCCTGAGGTCGGTGAACAGGCGCTTCTTCTCGGCTTCGGCCACCTCTGTACGCGCTATCGCCCGGCGGACCTTGACCTTCGCTGCCTCGCGGTTCGCGGTGATGTCGGCGACCGCGTCCCGGACGGTCTCTTTCCACGCGTTCGCCAGCACACCGAACCCGGCCGCGGTCCCATCGCGCATCCACTGGTCACGGACGGCGCGGTCCTTGACGCCCACTCCCGCGATGGAGCCATAGTCACGCCACACACGGGAACGCACCGCGCCGAGCCTGATGGCCTGCTCTGCGAGCTGGGCGTACTTTCCAGCGTTGAGGTTCGTCGAGTAGGCGATACGAGTGACCTTCACCGGCCACCGCCGACGAGTTCGCCTTTGAGGGTCTTCTCATACTTCCGTAGCCCGTACAGGCGACACGAGACGGTGTGCACGATCGCGAGCAGGTCCTGGACCATCTCTTCCTGCGGAGAGAGCGATTCCTGGTTCGCGACCAGGATCGTGCAGCCGTTCTTGTCGGCCACGTACTCCAGATACTCGAACCCGAAGCGGGCGAGCCGGTCCTTGTGCGCTATGACGAGCGTGCCGATCTCACCCCGCTCGATCGACTCCATCAGCGCGAGGAACTTCTTCCGCTTGAGGTTCATGCCGCCGCCGATCTCGCGGACCCAGTCATCCACGGGCAGACCGCGGCCCCGGCAGAACTCCTCCATCGCCGTGACCTGCGAGGCAAGATCATCCTTCTGTCCAGGCGAGGAGACCCGGCAGTACACCACGGTTTTACGGGCCGACTCCTCGAAGCCGGGCTGCAACACCTTCCGCACATCGGCATCGGTGAAGTACCGCTGCCCGGACGCGTTCCGGCGTGCCACGATGCGGCCCTCCCGCTCCCACCGCCGCACGGTGGAAGGGGAACGGCCGATTCGTTCTGCGAACTCGCCGATCCGGTACATGCTGATCACCGTAGATAACTCTGGGCAGCAGTAGGCAAGAATCAGCCACTAGACCTCTCCTCC
>NZ_JBQQCA010000135.1:0-1960 GCF_052246635.1 Streptomyces sp. 6N223
GCGCCGCAAACGGGGTGCCGTGTCGAAGGAGACCATGCGCCGGAGGGCGCGGCGGAGCTTCGCGCGTCATTGGACGTTGTATCTGCTGATGGCGGTGCCGCTGACGCACATCGTGATCTTCAAGTACATCCCGATGGCGAACGCGGTGATCGCGTTCAAGAACTACAACGTCGTGCAGGGCGTCTGGGGCAGCGAGTGGGTGGGACTGGCGCACTTTGAGGCGCTGTTTGACAACCCGGTGTTCTGGGATCTGGTGCAGAACACGTTCATGCTGTCGTTCTACGCCGTGATCGCGGGCTTCCCGATCCCGATCATCCTGGCGCTGGCGCTGAACGAGATCCGGAAGGGCCTCTTCCAGCGCACGGTGCAGCTGGTGACGTATGCGCCGTACTTCATCTCCACGGTCGTCGTCGTCTCGATGATCATCATGATCCTTTCGCCCAGTACCGGGCTGGCCGGGGACGTCTTCGGCCTGTTCGGTGTGGAGCAGCCGAATCTGCTGGCGGATCCGGACTACTTCCGGCACATCTACGTCTGGTCGGACATCTGGCAGACGGCGGGCTACTCGGCCGTGATCTATCTGGCCGCCCTGGCCGGTGTCGACCAGTCGTTGTACGAGGCGGCGCGGGTCGATGGCGCCTCCAGGCTGCAGAAGATCTGGCATGTGGACCTGCCGAGCATCATGCCGACCGCGGTGATCATTCTGGTCCTGTCCGTGGGCAACATCATGGCGATCGGGTTCGAGAAGGCGTTCTTGCTGCAGAACACGCTGAATCTGAGCGCTTCGGAGATCATCCCCACCTATGTCTACAAGGTGGGCCTGATCAACGCCGACTTCAGCCAGGCGACCGCCATCGGGCTTCTGAACTCCGTGGTCAACCTCTGCCTGCTGCTCTTTGTGAACTTCATCGCCAAGCGGATCACCGGAAGCGGGGTGTGGTCATGAGCCAGCCGCCACTCACAGCGATAGCCGAACCGGAGAGTCCCCGCCCTCCCAAGGTGCCCGGACAGCGGCGTGGTTCCGGCTCCCCGCGCCGACTCCCGCGGCGGGCGCGGAAGAGCAAGCGGATTCAGGAGTCCCGGGTCGACCGGATGTTCCTGTTCTGCATCTATCTGCTGCTTCTGACCTTCCTGGCCATCGTGCTGCTGCCGCTGCTGAACATCCTCGCCAACTCCTTCAGCGACCCGCTGGCCGTCTCCTCCGGCCAGGTGCTGTTCTGGCCGGTGGACTTCTCGCTGCGCGGCTACGAGGTCGCCCTCAGCGACCCGCAGATCGTCACCGGATTCCGCAACTCGCTCCTCTACACCACCGTCGGCACGCTGATCAGCGTCACGCTCACCATCGCCCTCGCCTTCCCCCTGTCGCGCAAGGGCCTCTTCGGGCGGAGCCTGGTGATGACCATCGTGGTCTTCACCATGCTGTTCTCCGGCGGCCTGATCCCGACCTACATGGTGGTGCAGGACCTCGGCATGCTCAACAGCATGTGGGCCATGGTCATCCCGCAGGCCATCGGGGTCTGGCAGGTCGTCATCGCCGCCACCTACTTCCGGACGATGATCCCCGACGAGTTGTACGAGGCCGCCCAGATCGACGGCTGCGGGGACCTCCGCTTCCTGTGGAAGGTCGCCCTGCCACTGGCCAAGCCCATGATCGCGGTGGTGGCGCTGATGTACGCCATCGCCCAGTGGAACTCCTACTTCGACGCCCTCCTCTACCTCAGGGACGAAGACCTCTATCCCATCCAGCTGGTGCTGCGGAACATCCTCATCCTCAACACCAACGGCAACTTCGCCACAGACCCCGCCCTGGCGATGGAACGCCAGCAACTCGCCGACCTCCTCAAATATTCGCTGATCGTCATCGCGAGCGTGCCCGTCCTGCTCATCTATCCCTTCGTCGCGCGCTACTTCACCAAGGGAATCATGATCGGCGCGATCAAGGGCTGAACCCCTCCCTCCC
>NZ_JBQQCA010000136.1:0-1923 GCF_052246635.1 Streptomyces sp. 6N223
GATCCGCGTCTGAAGGGCGGTATCACGTTCCGGCACAAGGTGCGCCGGGATTATCCGCTGATCTTGATGACGGTGCCTGTCGTCGTCCTGCTGCTGGTGTTCGCGTATATCCCGATCGCCGCGAACGCGATCGCGTTCCAGTTCTTCGAGCCCTACCTGGGGACGAACTTCTTCGACTCCATGGCCAAGAGTGCCTGGACGGGGTTTGAGAACTTCGAGCGGATGATGGATGACCCGGAGTTCTGGGACGCCGCGGAGAACACCCTGGTGTTCTCCTTCCTCCAGCTCATCTTCTACTTCCCCGTCCCGATCCTGCTGGCCCTGCTGATCAACAGCTTCCTCCACAGCAAGGTCCGCGCCTGGTCCCAGGCCATCCTCTACCTGCCGCACTTCTTCTCCTGGGTGCTGGTGATCACCGTCTTCCAGCAGATCTTCGGCGGCGCCGGCCTGATCGCCCAGACCATGCGGGACAACGGCTGGGGAGACGGCTTCGACCTGATGACCGACCCCGGCTTCTTCAAATGGCTCATCACCTTCCAGGTCATCTGGAAGGACGCCGGCTGGGGCATCATCGTCTTCCTCGCCGCGCTGTCCACCATCAACCAGGAACTCTACGAATCAGCCGCCGTCGACGGCGCCACCCGCTGGCGCCGGATGTGGCATGTCACCCTGCCCGCGCTGCGCCCGGTCATCGCCCTGCTGCTGGTCCTCCAGGTCGGCAACATGCTCTCCGTCGGCATGGAACAGTTCCTCATCCAGCGCACCGCCGTCGGCCCCGGCGCCTCCGAAGTGCTGGACTCCTACACCTGGGACCAGGGCATCGCGAACGGGGACTACAGCTACGCCGCGGCCATCGGCATCGTCAAGGGCATCTTCAGCATCGCCCTGGTCCTGGCCGCCAACAAAGTCGCCCACGCGATGGGCGAACAGGGGGTGTACAAGAGGTCATGAGCGCCACCATCACCAACGACGCCGCCGACACCAGTGTCCTGGTCGAAGACCGCGACGACGAGAAGGGAAAACGGCAGCGCCCCGCCTGGGAGGAGCCGCCCACCCGCGTCGGGCTGACCGCCAAGACCGTGATCCTGGGCATCGCCCTGGCCGCGATCCTCTTCCCCGTGTGGATCGTTTTGATCACCAGCCTGTCCGACGCGGAGACCATCGCCAAGACCGGCGGCCTGGTCGTGTGGCCCGAGGGCATCACCCTGGACGCCTACCGCGAACTCCTCAACGGCGGCCAGGTCGCCCGCGCCATGTGGGTCTCCATCGGCATCACCACCATCGGCACCGCCTTCTCCATGACCATCTCCATCCTCGCCGCCTACGGCCTGACGAGGATGGGCTCGCTGTGGCACCGCCCCATCCTGTTCACCATGATGGGCACGATGTTCTTCGGCGGCGCCGGCATCATCCCCACCTACCTCCTCATCCAGGAGCTGGGGCTGATGAACTCCTACGGCGCGCTCATCCTCCCCATGGCCGTCAACGTCTTCAACATCCTCGTCCTGCGCGCGTTCTTCATGAACGTCGGCCAGGAACTGATCGACTCCGCCCGCATCGACGGCGCCAGCGAGTTCCGCATCCTCATCCAGATCGTGCTGCCCCTCTCCCGCGCCGTCCTCGCGGTCATCTCCCTCTTCTACGCCGTCGGCTACTGGGGCAACTGGTTCGCCGGCTTCATCTACATCACCGAACAGGACAAACTCCCCCTGCAGAACGTGCTCTACCAGATCGTCGTACGCCGCCAACGCCCCACCGGCATGTCCGAGATGATCGCCTCCGGCCAGGTCCCCTCCATCGCCGTCCAGACCGCCGTCATGATCCTCGCCCTCCTCCCCGTCGCCGTCCTCTCCCCCTTCGTCCAACGCCACTTCAAGAAGGGCATGCTCATCGGCGCCATCAAGGGATGAAACGTTCACCCAC
>NZ_JBQQCA010000137.1:0-1890 GCF_052246635.1 Streptomyces sp. 6N223
ATCGCGCCTGCGTCGGATCTGAACTCTGTCGCGGCGAAGGACCCGTCGGTGGTCCAGGACGAGAACGGCGTGTGGCATGTGTTCTTCACCAAGGTCGTCGATGGTGACTGGGGTCTGGCTCACACGAGTTTCGGTGACTGGTCCGAGGCCGGTTCCGCTCCGCAGGTCGATCTGGAGGCCGCCTCTGCGATCGGTGGCGGCTACCGTGCCGCCCCGCACGTCTTCTACAACGAACCGACGGGTGAGTGGTACCTGGTCTACCAGGACGGCCTGCCGGCCTACTCCACGACCACCGACATCAACGACCCCTCCAGCTGGTCCGTGCCGCAGCACTTCATGGACAGCGTGCCGGACATCGTGGAGCAGAACATCGGCGGCGGCAGTTGGCTGGACTTCTTCGTCAACTGTGACGACACCGACTGCTACCTGTTCTCCGCCGACGACAACGGCCATGTCTACCGCTCCCACACCACCGCCGGCGCCTTCCCCGGCGGCTGGGACGACACCCAGATCGTGCTGGAGGACTCCGCCAGCAACCTCTTCGAGGGCGGCGCGGTCTACCGCGTCGGTGACACCAGCACCTACCTGCTGATCTGGGAGGCCATCGGCTCCGACGGGCGGCGCTGGTACCGCTCCTTCACCGCCGAGGGCCTGGGTGGTGAGTGGACCCCGCTGGCGGACACCGGGGACAACCCCTTCGCCCGCAGCACCAACGTCACCTTCGACGACCACACCGCCTGGACCCAGGACATCAGCCACGGCGAACTGCTGCGCACCAACAACAACCAAAACCCCACCATCGACCCCTGCAACCTCCAGCTCCTCTACCAGGGCATGGACCCCAACTCCAGCGGCGAGTACCACGACCTGCCCTGGCAGCTGGGCCTGGCCACCAGCACCGGCGGCTGCTGACACCCCCCACACCCCACCCCACACACCCCCCCACACACCCCACAGACACAAGGAGTCACCCATGACGATGCGACGACGCACGCTCCTGGGCGTTGGCGCGGCCGGAGCGGCCGGCGCGGGCGCGGCCCTGCTCGCCGGCACCGGACAGGCCAGCGCCACCCGCACCCCCCACACCCGCGCCGCCCGCACCACCGGCACCCGCACCACCGCCCCCCGGCAGGCGCCCGAGCCCATGGCCGTGGGAGTCCGGGAGTACTCCTGGTCCCGCGGCGGCCGCTCGCTGTTCACCAAGGTGTTCTACCCCACGCCCGGCAGCCCCGGCGGCACGCCGGTCCTGGACGCGCCCATCGCCGAGGGCGTCTTCCCCGTCGCGGAGTTCAGCCACGGCATGGGCTGCAACTCCGACTGCTACGCCTCGCAGACCAACGGTCTGGCCTCCGCGGGCTTCATCTGCCCCGCGCCCTCCTTCTCCGACAACACCAACATCCAAAGCGTCTACGGCGGCGAGTGGTCCAGGGACGTCTCGGAGGTCATCACCCAGACCCTCGCGCTGAACGACGCCTCGGGCGACCCGCTCGCCGGGCACATCGACACCGAGGCCGGGGTCGGCGTCTCCGGCCACTCCATGGGCGGTATGACCACCCACGGCCTGGTCAGCGCGTTCCCCGACGACCGGATCAAGGCCGCCGTGCCCATCGCCTGCGTGGACATCGGCGACCCCGACGGCTCGGTCGCCGCCAACGTGCTGTTCATCCACGGCGACCAGGACCCCACCTGCCAGATCTCCTCGGCCCGCACGGCGTATGACGAACTCGCCGCGCCCAAGGCCTTCCTCACCCACCTCGGCGCGGACCACGGCGCCTACCTCGTGCCGGACTACCCCACCTACCCCCAGACCGAGAACACCTTCCTGGACTGGTTCCGCTGGAGCCTGTACGGCGACACCGCCGCCCACGACCGCCTCCCGGCCGGCGCCCA
>NZ_JBQQCA010000138.1:0-1729 GCF_052246635.1 Streptomyces sp. 6N223
GCTCGTCCACGTGCAGGGTCTGCGGCAGCAGCCCGTTGCGCATGGCCATGACCATCTTGATGATGCCGCCGACGCCGGCCGCCGCCTGGGTGTGGCCGATGTTGGACTTGAGGGAGCCGAGCCACAGCGGCTGGTCCTCCGGCCGGTGCTGCCCGTAGGTGGCCAGCAGCGCCTGGGCCTCGATCGGGTCGCCCAGCGTCGTGCCGGTGCCGTGGGCCTCCACGACGTCCACGTCCGCCGCGTCCAGACGGGCGTTGGCCAGGGCCTGCCGGATCACGCGTTCCTGCGAGGGGCCGTTGGGTGCGGTCAGGCCGTTGCTGGCGCCATCCTGGTTGATGGCGGAGCCGCGCAGCACCGCGAGCACCTGGTGGCCATTGCGGCGGGCGTCCGACAGCCGCTCCAGCAGCACCAGGCCCACGCCCTCGCCCCAGCCCGTCCCGTCGGCCGACGCAGCGAACGCCTTGCACCGCCCATCCGGCGACAGCCCCCGCTGCCGGCTGAACTCCACGAACATGCCCGGGGTGGCCATGATGGCGGCGCCGCCCGCGAGCGCCATCCCGCACTCGCCCTGCCGCAGCGCCTGGGCGGCGAGGTGCAGGGCGACCAGCGACGACGAGCACGCCGTGTCCACCGACACGGCCGGGCCTTCGAAGCCGTAGGTGTACGCCACCCGGCCCGAGGCCACGCTCACCGTGCTGCCGGTGAGCAGGTATCCGTCCATGCCGTCCGCCGGCTCGTACAGCCGAGGGCCGTACTCCTGGGACATCACGCCCACGAAGACGCCGACCGGATCGCCACCGAGACCGGCAGGGTCGATCCCGGCGTTCTCGAACGTCTCCCAGGAGGTCTCCAGCAGTAGCCGCTGCTGCGGGTCCATGGCCGCCGCCTCGCGCGGGGAGATGCCGAAGAAGGCGGGGTCGAACTGGGTCGCGTCGTGGAGGAAGCCGCCGGAGCGGGTGTAGGTGGTGCCGGGGTGCGCCGGGTCGGGGTCGTAGAGACCGGCGAGATCCCAGCCCCGGTCCTCGGGGAAGCCGGAGATCGCGTCGCGGCCCTCGGCCACCAGCCGCCACAGCTCGTCGGGCGAGCTGGCGCCGCCGGGGTAGCGGCAGGCCATGCCGACCACGGCGATGGGCTCGTCATGGGCGGCCGCCGCCACGGCGCGGTCGGCGGCCGCGTCGCTGGAGAGCTGCCCGCGCAGGTAGCGGACCAGCGCGGTCGGCGTCGGGTGGTTGAAGAGGAGCCCGGCGGGGAGGTTCAGGCCGGTGGAGGCGCTGAGGCGATTGCGCAGGTCGAGCGAGAGCGCCGAGTCGAAGCCGAGGTCCTTGAACGTCTGGGACTCGTCCACCGCGTCCGGGGTGACGTGGCCCAACGCGATGGTCACGTTCATCCGCACGATCTCGCGCAGGGCCGACTCCAGCTCGCCGTCGCTGAGCTTGGCGAGCCGCTGGGCGGCGGTCAGCTCCTCGGCGTCCGGATCGTCTGGGGCGTCCGGCTCCGGGGCGGCGGAGAGGGCGGGGCGGGGTGCGGCGGCTGTGGCTTCGAGCCAGTGACGCCGACGCTGGAAGGCGTAGGTCGGCAGGGCGATGCGCTGGCCGCCGACCGGCCAGTCGATGGTGAGGCCGTGGGTGTGTGCGTGGGCGAGGGCGTGGGGGAGGTGGTCGCCGTGGTCGCGGCGGAGGGTGGGGAGGATGGCGGTGGGGGTGGGGTGTTGGTCGAGGGTGTGCTGGAT
>NZ_JBQQCA010000139.1:0-1534 GCF_052246635.1 Streptomyces sp. 6N223
TAGTACTCCAGTTGCAGATTGCTATCTGCGCTGGTCAGAGGTGGGTTTCTGAGTGTACTCGGTTGATGGGCCGTCAGTGAGGCCGAGTTCGTGACCTTGGGTGCGGCGGTGGCGTTGTGCTGGTCGTGGAAAATGATGTGCAGCCCGATGTCTGGTCGGCGGAACTGGAAGAAGTGCTGGTGCGGGTCGGTCACCGGTTCGGGCGGGTGGACCTGCGGCGGCGGATGCGCGCCTACGTGCACGGCCTGCTGGGATCGGTGGGACGCAAGAACGGCTGGCAGCTGGCCGAGTACGCTGGCCACCCCACGCCGTCCGGGTTGCAGCACCTGCTCAGCCGGGCCTGCTGGGACCCGGACGAGATACGCGATGACTTGCAGGAATACGTCGCTGAGAAGCTCGGAGCCCCAAACGGGGTTCTCGTCATCGACGACACCGGCTTCCTCAAGAAGGGCACCACTTCGGCCGGGGTCCAGCGGCAGTACACCGGCACCGCCGGCCGCACCGAGAACTGCCAGATAGGCGTCTTCGCCGCCTACACCTCGCCCACGGGGCGGGCGTTGGTGGACCGGGAGCTGTACCTGCCGAAGTCCTGGACCCAGGACGCCGACCGCTGCCGCGCCGCGAAAGTCCCTGAGCAGCGAGGGTTCGCCACCAAGGGTGACCTGGCCAAAGCAATGGTGGCTCGGGCGTTGGCCTCGCCGTTGCCGATCGCCTGGGTGACGGCGGACGCCGCCTACGGCCAGGAGTGGCGCTTTCGCCGCATGCTGGAGGAAACCGGTGTCGGCTACGTCCTGGCCGTGCCGAAGTCCCAGCACGTCCACGCCATCGGCCGTATCGACTTCGTCCTCGCCCAGGCACCCGATGACGCTTGGGAGCGCCACTCCTGCGGCCAGGGCGCGAAGGGGCCACGCGTCTACGACTGGGCCGCAGCCAGACTGCCCACCATCGCCGACTTCGACGGCGATCAGCCCACCCACGAGCGGTGGGTACTGGCCCGCCGCAGCCTGGCCCGCCCCGAAGAGATCGCTTACTACCTCGCCTACGCCTCCGCCGGCACCACTGTCGCAACGCTGATCACCATCGCCGGCTCCCGCTGGGCCATCGAGGAGGCGTTCCAGGCCGCGAAGAACGAGTGCGGCCTGGATCAGTACGAGGTCCGCCGGTATCCGGGCTGGTACCGGCACATCACCCTCTCGATGCTGGCCCACGCCTTCCTCGCCGCCATGGCCGCCATGGCCGCCCAGGCCGACTCAAGGGGGGCGGCAGAAACGGTTCCGGCGTCCTCGCGCCGCTCACCGTGGCGGAGATCCGACGACTCCTGGCAATTGACCGCCCCCCACCCCGCCATCTCCGGCGCACCAGCCACGCGCTGAGCTGGTCGAGGTGGCGACGCCGACACCAAGCCGTCGCCCGGCGCTGTCACTACCACCGCCGCACCCAAGGTCACGAACTCGGCCTCACTGACGGCCCATCAACCGAGTACACTCAGAAACCCACCTCTGACCAGCGCAGATAGCAATCTGCAACTGGAGTA
>NZ_JBQQCA010000140.1:0-1316 GCF_052246635.1 Streptomyces sp. 6N223
AGAGGACGGTATGAGACCTTCTGTCCGATTGGTTGCTTCGTCCGGGGTGGGCGGGTAGGTAGCGGCGGCGGGCGGCCTACGGCCGCGGCCGGGTGAACAGGCCCTGCTCGGTCTCGACCAGGATCCCGCACTCGACAAGCCGCTTGAGCTTCAGGCGGCGGGCGTTGTTGATGTTGTTGGGCGCGATCTGCAGGTCCATCGCCTCGCACATCTGCCGGGCCCGCAGCGGGCCGTCGGCCGTGGTGAACACCGCCATGATCTGCTGGTAGGCCGGATGGTCCGGCAGTTGCGGGGGCGGCGGCGCGGGCGGTTGCGGATCGGGCAGTTCCAGCAGCGTCTTGCGGGTGATCCGGGTCTCCTCGGCGGCCCGGTGGAACTCCTCCGGTTGCGTGGAAAGCTCCGCGATCCGCTCCTTGGCCACGTTGGCCTGCGCGGCGATCTCCCGCTCGCGCTCCTCCAGCCGGGCCAGCACCGCCCCGAGCGTCAGCTCCCCGCCGGTCATGCGGTGCGCCAGGCCGGCGCGGGTGGCCCGGTCAGCCGGCGCAGTATCACCGCGGTCATCGCCCAGTACACCCGAGACTCGGCGGAGCGGGGCTTGTGCTCGTAGTCGCGCACCAGTCGGCGGTGCAGCATCAAGATCCCGAAGATCCCGCGGGGGCACTCCACGACCCACCGCTTGGCCTGGGGAAGGAACCCGGCCTGCGCGGGATTGCGCTCCACGACCTCCACCTCGATGCCCACCTTCTGACCGTGCGCGACGACGGCGTTCTTGAAGCCCTGGTCGACCAGGGCCTTCTGCACGGTGCCGGTGTCGGCGGCGACCTTGTCCAGCAGCGTGATGCCGACGGCGTTCGCGTGCGCCGACGCGGCCGCCACGACCACCGCGATCACCAGCCCCAGCACGTCAACGGCCAGGCCGCGCTTGCGGCCCGGTACCTTTTTTGCCGCATCATCACGCCCCTTCGGCTGCGCTGGCACCCCCGGCCGCCGCGTGCACGCTCTGGGTGTCGAGCACCACCAGGCTCGGGTCCGCCTTCCGGCGCGCCTTCTCCCGCACCTGCCAGCGCAGCAGGTCGTGGATGGTCTGGTCGGTGCCGTCGTCGCGCCAGGTGTAGAAGTAGTACCTCACCGCGCCGGGCGGCGGGAAGTCGTGCGGGAGCAACTCCCACTGGCAGCCGGTGCGGCCCTGGCAGAACAGCGCCTTGACGATCTCCCGCATCGCGTACCGGCCCCGATGGCCGCTAACCGGCCGGGATACCATCCCGCTACACGTTCACGTGACGACAAATCACCTATGCACTCACATTCCGCCCTCT
>NZ_JBQQCA010000141.1:0-1284 GCF_052246635.1 Streptomyces sp. 6N223
CCGTGGGGGTCACAGGGGCGGGTGGGCGTTCTCCAGGAGCTCCTGGAACTGGGCCTCGAACCAGTGGCCCGAGAGCGGGGCGTTGCCCAGTGCGCCGGAGGGGTTGTTCTGGTTGAGCGGGTTGCCCTCGTAGGTCGGGTCGCACATGCGGTCGAAGCCCTTGCCCTCGTCGTTCGGGATCTCCTCGCTGGAGCCGTCGGACTCGCCCGGGGGCTTGATCCAGGCGTAGGCGTGGATACCGGCGGCGGGAGAGGCCTGGGGACGCTCACCGAGGCCCGCGCCGGACTGGTTGCACCAGTTGCCGGTGTGGATGCGCTGGTCGATGCGGCCGCCGTCGACGTACTCGTCGACGCTGGTCTCCGGGCCCGGGCCCTCGGGGCGGTCGGGGCCGCCCCAGCCGTTGCGGGAGGTGTCGATGATCAGGCCACCGCCGCCATCGACCGCGGCGGCGAAGTCCAGGCCGTAGTCGGTGTTGTTGGTGTACTGGTTCCAGTCGATCCACTTCGACTCGCGGATCTGCTTGCCGTCGATGGTGTCGTCGATCGAGAAGTTGGGCTCCTCGATCGAGCCGTAGTTGGCGACGTTCACCGCGATGCCCGCGACCTTGTCCGGGCTGGCCGGGGCGGTGCTGATGACCTCGTTGAACAGGTCGGCGGCCGGCTGGAAGTTGGTGTCCCAGCCCAGCCAGCCCCAGTGGCCGGCGTCCAGGTAGTTGTAGACGTTCTCGTGCTCGCCGAGCGTGCCGACGTTGTAGGAGACGCCCTTTTGGTAGTTGCCGTTCTCCAGCATCGTGTTGCACTCTTCGGTGGCCGTCTCGGCCGAGCCGGTGTTGGTGACGAGGTTCGGCAGCGAGTCGATCTCGACGATGTTGACGATGCGGAGGTTGGGGTTTTCCTCCGCGTACTTGCCGACGATCTCGTTGATCGGGTCGATGAACTCGTTCTTGTACCGGTCGATCTCCTCCGGCCCGAGCTCGCCGTTGGAGGCGAGGGCCGAACAGTCACGGCCGGGCAGGTTGTAGGTGACCATCTGGAACACCAGCGGCTCGCCGCCGGCCTGCTCCACGGCGTTCTGGAGGTGCTCCTCCAGGCCCGTGCTGTTGCCGGCGGAGCCGCCGGTGATCGCCGCGATACGGTCCAGCCACACGGCGGTGGGCTGGTCGGCGACCGCCGACCCGCCGGACGCCTCGGCGTTGGCGGACCAGTCCGGGTTCACGTACACATCGGCACCCTCATACGGGTTCTCCACCCGCTGCACCGGCGCCGGCTCCTCCTCGGCGGACGC
>NZ_JBQQCA010000142.1:0-1280 GCF_052246635.1 Streptomyces sp. 6N223
GCGGGTGCGCTCGATGTTCTTCGGCAGCAGTTCTTGGTCGAGGGCTTCGCAGACGTCGCGGGCGCGCAGGGGGGGCGGTTGTCTGGTTGAAGACGGCGAGGATGCGGGGGTAGTCCGGGTGCTCGGGCAGGTTGGGTGCGCCGGCCTGCTCGGGGAGACGGTCGGCGAGAGCCGTGACGGTCTTGCGGGTGATCGCGAGGTGTTCGAGGTGGATCTCGGCTTCCCGGAGCCGGTCCTGGAGTCCGGCGATCTGCGCACCAAGGTCGTCGGCCAGGGCCCGGGCGGCGTTCTGCTGAACGTCGAGCGCGTCGAGCAAGGGCTGGACAGTCACCCGGCCACCACCTGTGTCTCGCGCCAAGTGGGTGAGTTCGCGCCGGTGAGGCGGCGGGCCATGACATGGGTCATCGCCCAGTAGACCCGGGAGACGGACGAGGACGGGCGGTGCTCGTAGTCGCGGACCAGACGCCGGTGCAGTATCAGAATCCCGTAGGTCTGCTCGACCCTCCACCGTTTCGGCTGCGGGACGAATCCCTGGTTCTGCGGGTTGCGTTCGACGGTCTCGACATCGATGCCCAGCCGGGCGCCGTGCGCGGTGACCTGGTTTTTGAACCCCTGGTCGACCACAGCCTTGCGGACGGTGCCGCCGGTGTTCTCGGCGACCTGGTCCACCAGGGCGGTACCCGCTGCGTTGTCGTGCGCGTGCGCGGCGAGAACGGTCACCGCGATCACCAGGCCGAGCACGTCCACGGCCAGCCCGCGCTTGCGGCCCGGCACCCGTTTCGCCGGATCCCGACCGGTCGTGGACGCGGGGACCCCGGCGGCCGCGTGGACACTCTGGGTGTCCAGCACCGCCAGGGTCGGGTCCTCTAACCGGCGGGCCCGCTCACGGACCTGGCAGCGCAGGAACTCATGGATGACCTGGTCGGTCCCATCATCCCGCCAGGCGGCGAAGTAGTAGTACGTCGCGCTCTTCGGCGGCAGGTCATGCGGCAGATAGGCCCACTGACAGCCGGTCCTGCTCTGGTAGAGGATCGCGTTCACGATCTCGCGCATCGCACAGGCACCCTGGTGCCCGCTCACCGAGCGATGCCGGTCCTTCCACGCAGTGATCACCGGCTCGATCAACGACCACTGCTCATCCGATAAGTCACTCGGGTACGGCCTGCGTTCACTCACCCCGCCACCCCAACAGACCACCCGGCCCGGATCAGCGGATTCCCGCCCACGCCCACACCCTCAGGTGACGACAGAACTGCCTAAAAACACACGAACCGCCCTCT
>NZ_JBQQCA010000143.1:0-1277 GCF_052246635.1 Streptomyces sp. 6N223
TACGGCGCGGCGTCGAGTTCTTTGATGCGGATGTTGCGGAAGGAGACGGTGTCGTCGGGGCCGTGGTTTTGGATGCCGATGTGGCCGGTGGTGAGGCTGCGGTCGGGGTCGGTGTTGGTGAAGTCGTTGATCAGGGTGCCGTTGAGGTGGACGCGCAGGCGTTCGCCTTCGACGCGGATCTCGTAGGTGTTCCAGGTGCCGGGTGGGTTGAGGGCGGCGTCGCGGGCGGCCAGGTCGGGGGCTTGGATGCCGTAGATGGAGCCGGTGGTGCGGTCGTCGGCGTCGGTGGCGTCGATCTGGACTTCGTAGCCGCTGTCGAGGGCGGCTTGGGGGTCGGTGAAGGTGGCGGGGAAGCCGACGATGACGCCGGAGTTGTCGTCGCCTTCCACGCGCCAGTCGAGTTTGAGGGAGTAGGCGGTGAATTCCTGGGCGTGGTACCAGAGCATGCCCATGCCGCCTTGGGAGGTGAGGGTGGCGTCGTCGGTGAGGGTGAAGGAGCCGGGTCCGGCCTGTGTCCAGCCGTCGGTGGAGGTGCCGTCGAAGAGGCTGGTGTAGCCGGTGTCGGTGTCGTCTTGGGTGATGCCTGCGGCCCAGCGGATGCCGCCCAGCAGGTGGGCGCGGAACTCCGGTTCGGTGTAGGACTCGGAGGTGTGGCCGCCGCCGGTGTAGAAGGAGCGGCCTCCGGCGTATTCGTGGCACCAGGCGATGGGGTGGTCGCCGTTCATGGTGCCGCCGGTGTAGCTGGTTTCGTCGAGTGAGGCCAGCACTTGGACGTTGTCGCGTGGGCTGGTCTGGTAGTTGTACCACTCGTCGGTGCGTTGCCAGGTTGGGGGCAGGTGGGCGGTGGCGGGGTGTGTGGTGTCCTCGACGGTGACGGTGGCGGCCTGGATTTCGGGGTGGGAGGCGAAGTAGGCGCCGACGAGTTCGCCGTAGAAGGGCCAGTCGTATTCGGTGTCGGCGGCGGAGTGGATGCCGACGTAGGCGCCGCCGGCGGCGATGTATTCCTCGAATGCCGTCTGCTGGGCGGTATCGAGGACGTCGCCGGTGGTGGACAGGAAGACGACCGCCTTGTACTGGGCGAGGTTGTCGGTGGTGAACGCGGCGCCGTCCTCGGTCGCGGTGACCGTGAAGTTGTTCTCGGCGCCGAGTTCCTGGAGTGCGGCGATGCCGTCGGGGATGGAGTCGTGGCGGAATCCCGCGGTCTTGGAGAAGACGAGGATGTCGTAGGCGGGATCGTCGGGCGCCGCCGAGGCGCCGGAGGCCGTGGTCGGTCGCGC
>NZ_JBQQCA010000144.1:0-1260 GCF_052246635.1 Streptomyces sp. 6N223
CTGTCCTCCCAGCGGATGTAGTCGCTCAGCTCCTCGCAGTGGATGCTCGGCGGGATCACCTCATGCCGCATCGCCAACGCCAGCCCGATCACCCCCACCAGACCCGACGCGGCCTGGGTGTGGCCGATGTTCGGCTTGGTGGAGGTCAGCGCGCAGAAGCCCGTCCGGTCCGTCCCGGCCGCGAAGGCCTGCGCCAGGGCGTTGATCTCGATCGGATCCCCCAGACGGGTGCCGGTGCCGTGGGTGACGATGTAGTCCACCGACTCCGGCGCCACCTCCGCCCGCTCATACACCTCCGCAAGCAGCCGGGCCTGCGCCTTGCCGCTGGGGGCGGTGATGCCGTTGGTGCGGCCGTCGTAGTTCACCCCGCTGCCCAGGATGGAGGCGTACACCCGGTGGCCGTCGCGCTCGGCGGCGTCGCGCTTCTTCAGCACCAGCACCGCCACCGCCTCACCCGGCACCATGCCGTTGGCCCGCCGGTCGAAGGCGTACGTCGTCCCGTCCGGCGAGAGCATCCCCGCGCCCGCCATGGCGTCATAGGTGCGCGGGTCGGCCAGCAGGTTCGCCCCCGCGACGATCGCGGTATCGCAATCGCCGTAACGCAGGCTCAGACACGCCTCATGCAACGCCACCAGCCCCGACGAGCACGAGGTGTTGATCGCCATGCTCGGACCAGCCAGATTCAGGAAATACGCCAGGCGGGAGGCGAGGATGGCGTTGGCGTTCGAGGTGACGGAGGCTCCGCCGTCGACGAGGAGGCGGTAGTCGCCCTCCTCGACGCCGACGAAGATGCCGACCTTCTCCCGCGCGAGCCGCTCCTGACCGCAGCCCGCGTCCTCCAAGGCCCGCCACATCTCCTCAAGAAGCAGCCGCTGCCTGGGATCCATCAACTCCGCCTCACGCGGCGAGATCTCAAAGAACAACGGATCGAACTCCGCCGCCCCCGGGATCGCACCGACCCGACGCTCAACGCCGACGGCCTGGGCCTCCGGCGACCACCACTCCCCCCGCTCACGCGGCATCTCCCCCACCACACACCGGCCCTCGGCCAGGACCGACCACAGCTCATCCACCGACCGCGCACCCGGAAAACGCCCACTCATCCCGACAACCGCGATCGGACCAGCCGCCCCCGGCACCGGAGCCGGAGCCGGGGTGCTCCGGCGCGCCACGCGGCGGCGGAGTTCGGGCGCGGGCCGCTTCTCGGGGGGAGGCGCGGTGCTGCCCTGGCGGTAGAACGCCTCCACCGTCTCGCCGTGG
>NZ_JBQQCA010000145.1:0-1233 GCF_052246635.1 Streptomyces sp. 6N223
GCGATATACCGGATCCGCTCCGCCGGATATGCCGGGTCGATCGGCAGATACGCAGCGCCCGCCTTCACGATCCCCAGCACCACCGCCACCTGCTCCGCGCAGCGCGGCATGGCCACCCCGACCACCCGCTCAGGGCCGATACCCCGGCCCATCAGCCAGTGGGCGATCCGGTTGGCCCGCTCGTTCAGCTCGGCATAGCTCCAGGCGACGTCCTCGGCCTCGACCGCCAGGGCCTCAGGTGCGGCCGCCACCTGCGCCTCGAACAGCTCGGGCAACGTGACCGGCGCGATGTCCCGTCGGTTGTGGCCGTAGGTGGTCAGCAGCCGCTCGCGTTCGGTGGGGGCGAGGAGATCGGGCGTGGCGATCCGCTGCTGCGGATCCACGACCATGGCCTGCAGCAGCCGCTCCCAGCGGGCGATGAACGCCTCGATCGTGCCGCGGTCATACAGATCGGTGGCGTACTCCACCCACACCTCCAGCCGTGCCGGCTGGGTGTCCTCCTCGAAGCGTTCCGAGACGCTGACGAAGACGTCGTAGCGAGACGTCCGGGTGGGCGCCTCCTGTGTCCGCACGGACAGGTCCGGCAGGTCGAAACCCATCGGCTCGTTGTTCTGCAGCACCAGCGCGATCTGAAACAGCGGGTGATACGCCGTCGAACGCTGCGGGTTCAGCCTCTCCACCAGCGCCTCGAACGGAATGTCCTGATGCGTGAACGCCGCCAGGCTCGTCTCCCGCGCCTGCCCCAGCAACTCGGCGAACGTCGGATTCCCCGACGTATCCGTCCGCAGCACCAGCGTATTCACAAACAACCCGACCAGATCAGCCAGACGCTCATCCGTCCGCCCGGCCACCCCCGTCCCCACCGGAATATCCGTACCCGCACCCAGCCGGGTGAGCAGCGCCGCCAACGCCGCGTGCAAGACCATGTGAACCGTGACCCCGGCCGAACGAGCCAGCTCAACCATGCCACGATGCAGTTCCGCCTCGAGAACAAACCCCGCGCTGTCACCGCGATAGGAAATCACCGCAGGCCGCGGGCGGTCGGCCGGGAGGGTGACCTGCTCGGGCAGGCCGGCGAGTTGCTCGGCCCAGTAGGCGTACTGCCGGCTGAAACGGCTCTCCGGATCGTGCTCCTCGCCCAGCAACTCCCGCTGCCACAGGGTGTAATCCGCGTACTGCACCGGCAACGGCTCCCACACCGGCTCCCCACCCGCACACCGAGCCCCGTACGCC
>NZ_JBQQCA010000146.1:0-1180 GCF_052246635.1 Streptomyces sp. 6N223
GGTAGAGCCCGTCGAGGTCCCAGCCGCGGTTGGTGGGGAACGGGCCGATGGCGTCGGTGCCCTCGGCCACCAGCCGCCACAGCTCCTCGGGGGACGACACCCCGCCGGGGTAGCGGCACGCCATGGCCGTGATCGCGACGGGCTCCTGATGGCGCTCCTCTACCTCGCGCAGGCGTTGCTTTGCCTCGCCCAGGTCAACGGTGACGCGCTTGAGGTACTGGCGCAGCTTGTCTTCGGTGGTCGACATGTCTTCTCCGTCACTCCCCGTCAGGACGTGCCCAGTTGCTGGTCGATGAGCGCGAACATCTCGTCGTCGGACGCCGACTCCAGCGCCTCGCCGTCGAGGCCCGCGGCGCCCGCCGCCCGGTCCCGGCCCTCCAGCCTGGACAGCAGGTCATGGAGCCGGCCCGCGATCGTCTCGCGGGACTTCCCGTCCACGTCGTGGCTGCTCAGGGTGGACTCCAGCCTGGCCAGGTCGTTGAGGACGGGCGCGAGAGGATCGACCGCCGTCGCGGCCGTGGCCGCCTGGTCGGCGGGGGCGAGCTGCTGGTCCAGGTAGCGGGCCATGGTCCCGGCGTCGGGATAGTCGAAGACGAGCGCGGCGGGCAGCCGCAGCCCCGTCGCGGCCGAGAGCCGGTTGCGCAGTTCCACGGCGGTCAGCGAGTCGAAGCCCAGCTCCTTGAAGGAGCTGTCCGCCCGGACGGCCGTCGGGTCGCTGTGACCGAGCACCGTCGCCGCGTGGGTGCGCACCAGGTTCATCAACTCCCGGTGCCGCTCGGCGCCGGAGAGCGCCGCGAGGCGGCCGGCCCAGTCGGTGGACTGGGCGACGGCGGCGGTACGCCGGACGGGCGCGCCCGTGGCGGCGATCGCGCGAAGCAGGGCGGGCACGGCGTCGGCCGGCTGGGCGCCGAGCGTGCGCGGATCGAGGTCGAGCGCCAGCGGGGACGGGCCGCCGTGGTGGAAGGCGGCGTCGAAGAGCGCCAGCGCCATGGGGGTGGACAGCGGGGTGAAGCCCGTGCGGCTCATCCGGGCCAGGTCGGCGTCCGCCAGATGGCCGGTCATGCCGCTTGCGTCGGCCCACAGGCCCCAGGCGATGGAGGTGCCGGGCAGGCCCGCGTTGCGGCGTCGTGCGGCGAGGGCGTCGCAGTAGGCGTTGGCGGCGGCGTAGTTGGCCTGTCCG
>NZ_JBQQCA010000147.1:0-1007 GCF_052246635.1 Streptomyces sp. 6N223
CCAACCTCCAGATCGAGATGGGCGACACCTGGATCGAGGAGGCGTTCGTCGCCGCCGACGCCGCCGACCCCGACGCCAAGCTCTGCTACAACGACTACAACCTCGACGGCATCAACGCCAAGAGCGATGGGGTCTACGCGATGGTCGAGGACTTCCTCGCCCGCGGCGTGCCCATCGACTGCGTGGGGATCCAGACTCACCTCAGCCAGGACTCCGACCTGAGCACCTACCAGGCCAACCTCCAGCGCTTCTCCGACCTCGGCGTGGACGTGCACATCACCGAGCTGGACGTCGGCGGCTCCGGCAGCGCCCAGGCCGACGTCTACCGGACGGTCACCGAGGCGTGCGTGGCCGTCGAACGCTGCGCCGGCATCACCACCTGGGGCATCACCGACAAGTACTCCTGGCGCGGCGACGAGACCCCGCTGCTCTTCGACGCCAACTACCAGAAGAAGGAGGCGTACACCGCGGTCCTCGACGCGCTCAACGCCGCCGCCGGAAGCAACACCGGCCAGGGCAGCGAGCCCGCCACCGCGGCGTACGAGCAGACCGCACGACGCGAGACTGCCCTCGTCTCAGGGCAGATCGCCTGAGCGCTGACGCCGACCGACCAACCCAGCTGCCCGGGGCGGGCCGCTCGCGAGGGTCTCGCGTTACGCCACGCGGCGGGGCGTCCCGCCCCCGGGGGCAGGGCAGCAGGGTCGGGCAGCAACGGCCCGAAGACAGGCCACCGAAGAAGGATCCACCGGAGAAACCCTTCGAAGGAAGGACTGCAATGAGCCGCACCAACCACCTCCAACACCGCCGTAGGAGGCGGCCCGTGATGTTCACGGGCGCGCTCATCGGCGCTGTGGCGATCACGGCGGGCACCGTCAGCCTCGCGTCCGCCGAGGAGGAGCCGGCGCCGGTGCAGCGGGTGGAGAACCCGTATGAGGGTGCCGATGTGTACGTGAACCCGGACTGGTCCGCCAACGCCGAGGCGTCCGGCGGGTCGGCGGTCGCCGACC
>NZ_JBQQCA010000148.1:0-978 GCF_052246635.1 Streptomyces sp. 6N223
CCAGCTCATGAGCTTGCGCAGCTCCTTGCCGGTGGTCTCCAGGAGGTGGTCGCCGTCGGCCTTCTTGTACTCGTTGTAGCGGGGCAGGCCGGCGTTGTACTCGGCCATCCAGTTGCGGGCGAAGCTGCCGTCCTGGATCTCGGCCAGGAGCTTCTTCATCTCGGCCTTGGTGGCGTCGGTGATGATCCGCGGACCGGAGACGTAGTCGCCCCACTCGGCGGTCTCGGAGATCGACCAGCGCATCTTCTCCAGGCCGCCCTCGTACATCAGGTCCACGATCAGCTTCAGCTCGTGGAGGCACTCGAAGTACGCGATCTCCGGCTGGTACCCGGCCTCGACCAGGGTCTCGAAGCCGGCCTTGACCAGGGCGGAGGTGCCACCGCACAGCACGGCCTGCTCGCCGAAGAGGTCGGTCTCGGTCTCCTCGGTGAAGGTGGTCTTGATGACGCCGGCGCGGGTGCCGCCGATGGCCTTGGCGTAGGAGAGCGCGAGCGCGAAGGCGCCTCCCGTGGCGTCCTGCTCGACGGCGGCGATGCACGGCACGCCGCGGCCCTCCTCGTACTGGCGGCGCACCAGGTGGCCGGGGCCCTTGGGGGCGACCATGCAGACGTCGACACCGGCGGGGGGCTTGACGAAGCCGAAGCGGATGTTGAAGCCGTGGCCGAAGAAGATCGCGTCGCCCTGCTTGAGGTGGGCGCGGACGGACTCCTCGTAGACCCGGCCCTGGACCGGGTCGGGGACCAGGATCATGATCACGTCGGCCTCGGCCGCGGCCTCGGCGGGGGTGGTGACACGCAGGCCCTGCTCCTCGGCCTTCACCCGGGAGGCCGAGTCCTCCTTCAGGCCGACGCGGACGTCGACTCCCGAGTCGCGCAGGGACAGGGCGTGGGCGTGTCCCTGGCTGCCGTAGCCGAGGACCGCGACCTTGCGGCCCTGGATGATGGACAGATCGGCGTCGTCGTCGTAGAACAGCTCGGC
>NZ_JBQQCA010000149.1:0-958 GCF_052246635.1 Streptomyces sp. 6N223
GCCAGTCGATGGTGAGGCCGTGGGTGTGTGCGTGGGCGAGGGCGTGGGGGAGGTGGTCGCCGTGGTCGCGGCGGAGGGTGGGGAGGATGGCGGTGGGGGTGGGGTGTTGGTCGAGGGTGTGCTGGATGCCGATGGTCAGGACGGGGTGGGGGCTGGTTTCGATGTAGAAGCGGTGGCCGTCGTGGTGGAGGAGTTGGACGGTGTCCTGGAAGCGGACGGGGTTGGCCAGGTTGTCGTACCAGTAGTGGGCGGTGAGGGTGGTGGTGTCGATGGGCTGGGCGTGGAGGGTGGAGTAGAAGGTGATGTCGGCTTGGCGGGGGGTGATGCTGTCCAGGGCGGTGAGGATGGTGTCGCGGAGGGGTTCGATGTGGGGGCAGTGGGAGGCGTAGTCGACGGGGATGGTCTTGGCGCGGATGTCGCGGGCTCGGCAGTCGTCGACCAGGGCTTTGATCGCTTCGGGGGTGCCGGAGATGACGGTGGAGGTGGGGCCGTTGAGCGCGGCGATGTGCAGGTCGTCGTGGAGGAGTTCGTGGACGTGGGTGGCGGGGAGGGGGAGGGAGGCCATGGCGCCGGTGCCGGCGAGGGCGGTGATGGCTTGGGCGCGGCGGATGACGGTGCGGGCGGCGTCCTCCAGGGTGAGTGCGCCGGCGGTGTAGGCGGCGGCGATTTCGCCTTGGGAGTGGCCGACGACGGCGTCGGGGGTGATGCCGTGGTGTTGCCAGAGTGTGGCCAGGCCGGTCATGACGGCGAAGAGGACGGGCTGGATGACATCGACCCGTTCCAGCAGTGCGGGATCGGGGTGGGTGAGGAGCTGGGTGAGGTTCCAGTCGTCGGTGTAGGGCGTGAAGGCGTCCGTGCAGGCCTGGATGTGGTCGGCGAAGACCGGCTCGGTGGCCATGAGGTGCTGGCCCATGCCCGGCCACTGCGAACCCTGCCCGGGAAACACAAACACCGTCTT
>NZ_JBQQCA010000150.1:0-934 GCF_052246635.1 Streptomyces sp. 6N223
CAGCAGCCGCACTGCGTCGCCGCTCCAGTCCACGTGCGAGGTCGGCTCGTCCACGTGAAGGGTGGCGGGCAGCCGGCCGTGCCGCAGCGCCATCACCATCTTGATCACGCCGGCCACGCCCGCGGCGCCCTGGGTGTGCCCGATGTTGGACTTGATCGACCCCAGCCACAGCGGCCGGTCCTCCGGCCGCTCCTGCCCGTACGTCGCCAGCAGCGCCTCGGCCTCGATCGGGTCGCCGAGCGTCGTGCCCGTGCCGTGCGCCTCCACCGCGTCCACCTCGACCGGCGCCAGCCCGGCGTTGACCAGCGCCTGCCGGATCACGCGCTGCTGCGAGGGCCCGTTGGGGGCGCTCAGCCCGTTGCTGGCGCCGTCCTGGTTGACGGCCGAGCCGCGGATGACGGCCAGCACCTGGTGGCCGTTGCGGCGGGCGTCGGAGAGGCGTTCCAGCAGCACCAGGCCCGCACCCTCGGCGAACCCGGTCCCGTCCGCGGCCGTGGCGAACGGCTTGCACCGCCCGTCCGGGGCCAGGCCGCGCTGCCGCGAGAACTCCGTGATCACGTTCGGGGTGGACATGACCGTCACGCCGCCGGCCATGGCCAGGTCGCACTCGCCGTTGCGCAGCGCCTGGACCGCCAGGTGCATCGCCACCAGCGACGACGAGCACGCCGTGTCCAGCGTGACCGCCGGGCCCTCCAGGCCCAGGGTGAAGGCGATGCGACCGGAGACGACGCTCAGCGCGTTGCCCGTCAGCAGGAAGCCCTCGGCGCTCCGCTCGACGTGGGGAGTCCCGAAGCCGGGCACCCCGCAGCCCGCGTAGACGCCGGTGGGGGTGCCCTTGAGGGTGGTGGGGTCGATGTGGGCGCGTTCCAGCAGTTCCCAGGCGGTCTCCAGCAGCAGCCGCTGCTGGGGGTCCATGGCGAGGGCTTCGCGGGGG
>NZ_JBQQCA010000151.1:0-879 GCF_052246635.1 Streptomyces sp. 6N223
TTCACCGTCGAGACAATCGAACGCGGCGAGGAGGCCGTGGCCGCCGCGGCAGCCCAGGCCGATGTGGTGATCGTCGTCGCCGGCAACGACCCGCACATCAACGGCCGGGAGACCCAGGACCGCGACACCCTCGCCCTCCCACCCCACCAGGAACGGATCTGGAAAGCCGCCCACGCCGCCAACCCCGACACCGCCCTGGTGATCACCTCCTCCTACCCCTACGCCGTACCCGAAGCCGACGCCACCCTCCCCGCGCTGCTGTGGACCGCCCACGGCGGCCAAGCCGCCGGCACCGCCCTCGCCCGCGTCCTGACCGGCGAGGTCTCCCCCGCAGGCCGACTACCGCAGACCTGGTACACCGGAGACGACCAACTGCCCGCCATGCTCGACTACGACCTCATCGCCTCCCGCACCACCTACCTCTACTTCGACCACACCCCCCTCTACCCCTTCGGCCACGGCCTGTCCTACACCGCCTTCGCCTACACCGGACTGACCGCCGCCCTCACCGACGAACAGCTCACCGCCGAGGTCACCCTCACCAACACCGGCCCGCGCTCCGGCGACGAGGTCATCCAGCTCTACACCCGCGCCACCGAGCCGAGTGTGCCGCGCCCGCACCGCCAGCTTGTGGCGTACCGCCGCGTCCGCCTGGCCCCCGGCGAGTCGCGGCGGCTGGCGTTCGCCGTCCCGGCCCGCGAGGCGTTGGGCTTCTGGGACGTGGCGCACTCCCGCTGGACGGTCGAGCCGGGCGCGTACGAGGTGCAGGCCGGCGCCTCCAGCCGCGACATCCGCTGCTCGGAGACGGTGACGGTGGACGGCGACCCCATCCCGCCCCGCCCGGTGATGAGTGCCGGGCTGGCGGCTGCCGACTTCGAC
>NZ_JBQQCA010000152.1:0-853 GCF_052246635.1 Streptomyces sp. 6N223
CGCGCCGGTGACCATAGCCAACGGGACCCAGTTCACCGATCCGAACGGGGAGCCGGTCCACGCCCATGGCGGGGGCGTGGTCAAGGTCGGCGAGTACTACTACTGGTTCGGCGAGAACCGCAATGACGACAACACCTTCCGGTACGTCTCGGCGTACCGCTCCACGGACCTGAAGAACTGGGAGTTCCGCAACCACGTCCTGACCCAGGAGTCGGATCCGGAGCTGGCCACGGCCAACATCGAGCGGCCGAAGGTGATGTACAACGAGTCCACCGGGCAGTTCGTGATGTGGGCGCACAAGGAGAACGGCCAGGACTACAGCGAGGCCCGCGCCGCCGTCGCGGTCTCCGACACCGTCGACGGCGACTACGCCTACCGGGGCAGCTTCCGGCCGCTGGACCACATGTCCCGCGACATCACGGTCTTCGTGGACGACGACGGCGCCGGCTACATGGTCTCCGCCGCCCGGGAGAACTACGACCTGCACCTCTACCGGCTGACCGAGGACTACACGGGCGTCGCGGAGCTGGTGGCCAATCCCTGGCCGGGCGGCCACCGCGAGGCGCCCGCGCTCTTCAAGCGCGACGGCGTGTACTTCATGCTCACCTCCGGCGCCACCGGCTGGGATCCCAACCAGCAGCAGTACGCCACCTCCACCGACCTCGCCGGCGGCTGGAGCGAGATGCGCGACGTCGGCGACGCCACGGCGTACGACTCCCAGACCGCCTGGGTCCTGCCGATCCAGGGCACCGACGAGACCGCCTACCTGTACATGGGCGACCGCTGGGCGGGCGCCTGGGACGGGCCGGTCAACGAATCCCGGTACGTCTGGCTGCCGCTGACCTTCCCCGAC
>NZ_JBQQCA010000153.1:0-850 GCF_052246635.1 Streptomyces sp. 6N223
AGGTAGTCGGGCTGTAGGCCGTGGGTTTCGAGGAGTCGGTAGAGGGCGACTTGGAGGGTGAAGAGGGCGGGTTGGGTGTGTTCGGTGCGGTCCAGGCCCTCGCCGGTGGTGATGATCTCCCGCAGCCTGGGGGTGAAGTGGGTGAGTACCTCGTCGTAGGCGTGGGCGAAGGCGGGGTAGGTGGCGTAGAGCTGTTGGCCCATGCCCGCTCGTTGTGAGCCCTGGCCGGTGAAGAGGTAGGCGAGCTTGCCGGGCTGGGCGGCGTTGCCGTGGATGACGGCGGAGCTGGGCTCGCCGGTCGCCAGAGAACGCAATGCCGCCAGCCGCTTTTCGTCGTCCTGGCCGATGATGACGGCTCGGTGGTCGAACAACGCCCGCGTCGCCACCAGCGAATGCGCGATGCCGGCGGCCGAGAGTTCGGGGTGGGCGTTGAGGAGGCCGTGCAGGCGCTGGGCCTGCTGGCGCAGGGCTGGGAGGCTCTTGGCGGACAGCGGCCAGGCGACCGGCACGTCCCCGTCCGGGGTCGCCGTGCGCGTCAGGGCTGGGGCCTCCACCTCCTCCGGCTCTTCCAGGATGACGTGGGCATTGGTGCCGCTGATGCCGAAGGAGGAGACGGCCGCGCGGCGGGGGCGGTCGGTGGGCTCCCACGCCTGGGGCTCGGCCAGGAGCGAGACGGCGCCCGCCTCCCAGTCCACGTGGGGCGTCGGCTCGTCCACGTGCAGGGTTTGCGGCAGCAGCCCGTTCCGCATCGCCATGACCATCTTGATCACGCCCGCCACACCCGCCGCCGCCTGCGTGTGGCCGATGTTGGACTTGATCGAGCCCAGCCACAGCGGCCGGTCCTCCGGCC
>NZ_JBQQCA010000154.1:0-845 GCF_052246635.1 Streptomyces sp. 6N223
GATCTCGTCGGACTTGCCGTTGCCGTTGGGGTCGTCGTTCTTGAAGGCGCGCAGCACCTCGCGGAACTCGTCCGTGGTCGTGGGCATCTCCAGGCCCAGGTTGTCCAGCCACTCCTGGTTGATCCACATCTTGAATCCGTGCGAGCAGTGGTAGCAGTCGTTCCACTGCGGCATCCCGTAGATGTTGCCGTCCGGCGCGGTGGCTATCCGCTCGACTTCCGGTGTTTCCGCGAACGCGTCCTGGATATTGGGGGCGTACTGGTCGATGAGCTGATTGAGCGGCTGAATGATACCTTGACCGCCGTACCTCAGAAGTTCCACCTGGGTGAACTGATCGATCCAGGGAACCATCAGATAGAGGTCGGGGAGGTCACCGCTGGCCAGCGATATCTGGCGCTTCTCCTTGGCGGTGGTGGCGTCGGACGTGGTCGCCTGCCACTCGATGGTGATATTGAATTCGTCCTTGATCAGGTCGGTGAAGGCGTTCTTGTCGAGATCATCGACCCAGTCGATCTGCGGGGCGAACACGGTGAGGGTCACCGGCGGATTTCCCTTGATCGTGGGCAGCGGCTCCGAGGTGCTGGTGCCGCCAGTGCCGCCGGAGCAGGCCGCCAGGGTCGCCAGAAGCGCCCCGGCAGCCGAGAATCTTGCGAGCAGGCGTGAACGACGCACGGTGCGGTCCTTTCTGTAACAGGGGGTTGAAAGAGGGAGGGAGACGGGGAGGGAGGGGTTCAGCCCTTGATCGCGCCGATCATGATTCCCTTGGTGAAGTAGCGCGCGACGAAGGGATAGATGAGCAGGACGGGCACGCTCGCGATGACGATCAGCGAATATTTGAGGAGGTC
>NZ_JBQQCA010000155.1:0-836 GCF_052246635.1 Streptomyces sp. 6N223
CGAAGAGGGCGGGTTGGGTGTAGCGGGTCTGGGCCAGGAGGTCGTGGTCGGTGAACATCACCTCGCGCAGGGGGCGGTCGAGGTGGGGGTCCATCGCCTCGCACACGGCGTCCAGGGCGGCGGCGAACGCCGGGAAGGCGGCGTACAGTCCCCGGCCCATCCCCGCGTACTGACTGCCCTGGCCGGAGAAGAGGAACGCCGTGGTGCCGCGCTGTGAGGTGAGCTGAGCGGGCCTGTCGGTCTCGCCTTGGGCTAGGGCTGTGAGTTCGCGTGTGAGGTCGTGTCGGTTGTGGGCGAGTACAACGGCGCGGTGGTCGAATGTGGTGCGCGTGGTCGCCAGGGTGCGGGCGAGGGCGGCGAGGTCCAGGTTCTCGTCCGTGCGTTCTTGGAGGTGGTGCAGGAGTTGGGTGGCCTGGGCGCGTAGGGCGGGTTCGGTCTTGGCCGACAGCGGGATCGGGACCAGCGTGGGCCGAGCGGACGGCGGCGCGTCCTCCTGTGCCGGGGCCTCGGCGGCTTGTTCGAGGATGATGTGGGCGTTGGTGCCGCTGACGCCGAAGGAGGAGACCGCGGCCCGGCGCGGGTGTTCCGTCTCCGGCCAGGGCTGTGAACGAGTGAGGAGGGAAACGGCTCCCGCGTCCCAGTCGACGTGTGGGGTCGGCTCGTCGATGTGGAGGGTGGGGGGCAGGTGCCCGTGGTGGATGGCTTGGATCATCTTGATGATTCCGGCGACGCCTGCGGCTGCTTGGGTGTGGCCGATGTTGGACTTGATGGAGCCCAGCCAGAGGGGTTGGTCGTCTGGCCGGTCCTGGCCGTAGGTGGCCAGCAGTGCCTCCGCC
>NZ_JBQQCA010000156.1:0-830 GCF_052246635.1 Streptomyces sp. 6N223
GGCCGATGACGGCGGCGGGGGTGATGCCGTGGTGGTTCCAGAGGGTGGCCAGGGAGACCATGACGGCCCAGAGGGTGGGCTGGATGACGTCCACGCGGGTGGGGTCGGTGTCGGTGTCCTGGCCGCGCAGCACGGCGGTCAGGGACCAGTCGACGTACGGCGCGAGCGCGCGTTCGCACTCGGCGATCCGGGCGGCGAAGACGGGCGAGGTGTCCAGGAGTTCCACGCCCATGCCCTGCCACTGCGACCCCTGGCCGGGGAAGACGAAGACGGGGCCCGGCTCGGGGTCCAGGGCGGTGCCGTGGGTGAGGTTGGGGTGTTCCTCGCCGGTGGCCAGGGCGTTGAGTGCGGCGGTGAGTTCGGCGGTGTCGGTGCCGGTGGCCACGGCCCGGTGGTCGAAGGTGGCGCGGGTGGTGGTCAGGGACCAGGCGACCTGGGCGGGGGAGAGGTCCGGGGTGTCGGTGACGGTCTGGGCGAGGCGGCGTGCCTGGTCGGCGAGGGCCTGTGGGCTGCGGGCGGAGAGGACGAGGGGCACCACGCCGCCCAGCACGGCGGGCTCGGCCGGCTCGGCCGGGGTGGCCTCGTCCTCCGGCTGTTCGGGGGCTTCTTCGAGGATGACGTGGGCGTTGGTGCCGGAGATGCCGAAGGCCGAGACGCCGGCGCGGCGGGGGCGTTCGCTTTGGGGCCAGTCGACCGGTTCGGTCAGCAGCCGCACTGCGTCGCCGCTCCAGTCCACGTGCGAGGTCGGCTCGTCCACGTGAAGGGTGGCGGGCAGCCGGCCGTGCCGCAGCGCCATCACCATCTTGATCACGCCGGCCACGCCCGCGGCG
>NZ_JBQQCA010000157.1:0-805 GCF_052246635.1 Streptomyces sp. 6N223
ACATCGACGCCGTCGAAGCCCACGGCACCGGCACAACGCTGGGCGACCCCATCGAGGCGGAGGCACTGCTGGCCACCTACGGCCAGGACCGGCCAGACGACCAACCCCTCTGGCTGGGCTCCATCAAATCCAACATCGGCCACACCCAAGCAGCCGCAGGCGTCGCCGGAATCATCAAGATGATCCAAGCCATCCACCACGGGCACCTCCCCCCCACCCTCCACGCAGACGAGCCGACACCACACGTCGACTGGTCGTCGGGGGCAGTCGCGCTGCTGACCCAGCCCCGGCCCTGGCCAGAGAACCAACGCCCCCGCCGGGCCGCCGTCTCCTCCTTCGGCGTCAGCGGCACCAACGCCCACATCATCCTCGAACAACCTCCAACGCCCGCGCCCCGCGCCCCCGAGGCGGCGGCCGACGAGCCCACCGGACCCGTGCCCCTGCCACTCTCGGCCCAGGGCGACGCCGCGCTGCGCGCATACGCCCGGCGGCTGCACGGCCACCTCACCGAACGCCCCCACCTCGCGCCCGGCGCTGTGGCGGCCGCGCTGGGGACCCGGGCGCGCCTCGACCGCCGCGCCGTGGTCGTGGGCGAGGACCGGCAGGAGTTGCTGGCCGGCCTGGCGGCGTTGGCGGACGGGCTGCCGCACCCGGGCGTGGTGACGGGGAACGCTGTCGCCGGCAGGACGGTGTTCGTCTACCCCGGTCAGGGCTCGCAGTGGACCCGCATGGGTGCCCGGCTCCTGGACCACTCACCCGTCTTCGCCCAGGCCCTGACCGACTGCGCCACCGCCCTGGCCCCCCA
>NZ_JBQQCA010000158.1:0-726 GCF_052246635.1 Streptomyces sp. 6N223
CACACCCCACCGCACCACATCACCCGTGCGATACATCCGCGACCCCGGCACACCAAACGGATCAGCCACAAAACGCGCCGCAGTCAAACCCGACCGGTTGAGATACCCCCGCGCCAGACCAGAACCCGCCACATACAACTCACCCACCACCCCCACCGGCACCAGCCCCAGATGCTCATCCAACACATACAACCGCGCATCCCCGACCGGCTCCCCAATCGGCACCACACCGCCCCCCGCCAGCGGCCGACTCATACTCGCAGCCACCGTCACCTCAGTCGGCCCATACGCATTCACCACACGACGACCAGACGACCACGCCTCAACCAGACCCGGCGGACACGCCTCCGCCCCCACCATCAGACAACGCAGACCCCTCAGCACCCTCGGCGCATCCGCAGGAAGAGTGGCCAACGCCGACGGAGGAACAAACGCATGCGTCACACGCAACTCCGCCAGCACCTGAGCCAGTTCCGCACCCACCAGCCGCTGCTCCCGGGGAATCACCAACGTCGCCCCGGCAAACAACGCCATCACATACTCAAGAACCGACGCATCAAAACTGACCGACGCCAACTGCACCACACGACAACCCGGCCCCACATCCGCCCGGCCGATCAGCGTCTCCCCAAAACCCACCAACCCCGCATGAGTAACCGAAACACCCTTCGGCCGCCCCGTCGAACCCGACGTGTAAATCACATACGCCGGACGCGCCGGATCCAG
>NZ_JBQQCA010000159.1:0-684 GCF_052246635.1 Streptomyces sp. 6N223
ACGCCGCCGCCAGATCCCGCGCCAGCGGACCCACCGACCACCCATCACCCGCGATGTGATGCACCACCAGCACCAGCACGGACTCGGCGGCGCTCAGCGAGAACAGCCAGGCGCGGACCGGGATCTCCTCGGCCAGGTCAAACCTGTACCGGACCGCATCCACCAGCGCCTCGTCCAGCGCCTCCGCATCGACACGCCGCACGCTCAGCCGGGCGTCAGCCTCCCCGGCCTCGACGACATGCTGATAAGGACCCTGACCACCAGCCCGGAACACCGTCCGAAGAGCCTCATGGCGGCCGATGACGTCACTCAGCGCCGTCCCCAGCGCTTGGTGGTCCAGCTCGCCGGTCAGCCGCAGCACGAACGGCATGTTGTACGTCGCCGACGGCCCCTCCAGCTGATGGAGGAACCACAACCGCTGCTGCGCGAACGACAGCGGCAACCTCTCCGGCCGCGCCACGGGACCCAGCGGCGCCTGCCCGCGCGCCGCACCCTCCAGCAGCGGCGCGAGTTCGGCGACGGTGGGGTGCGCGAAGAGAGCACGGAGGGGGACCTCCACGCCGAGGGTGGTGCGGATGCGGCTGATGAGTCTGGTGGCGAGGAGTGAGTGTCCGCCGAGGTGGAAGAAGTTGTCGTCGATGGTGACGCGGGTCAGGCCGAGGACGTCGGCGAAGAGGGTGCACA
>NZ_JBQQCA010000160.1:0-672 GCF_052246635.1 Streptomyces sp. 6N223
TTTCGCCGCGTGCGTCGACGTCGATCTTCTTGGACAGGTCGCCGTTGGCGACGGCCGTGGCGACCTGGGCGATGTTGCGGACCTGGGAGGTGAGGTTCAGGGCCATGAAGTTGACGTTCTCGGTCAGCTCCTTCCACACCCCGGACACGGACTCGACCTGGGCGCGGCCGCCGAGCTTGCCCTCGGTGCCGACCTCGCGGGCCACCCGGGTGACCTCGTCCGCGAAGCCGCGCAGCTGGTCCACCATCGTGTTCACGGTGGTCTTGAGTTCGAGGATTTCGCCGCGTGCGTCGACGTCGATCTTCTTGGACAGGTCGCCGTTGGCGACGGCCGTGGTCACCTGGGCGATGTTGCGGACCTGGGAGGTGAGGTTCAGGGCCATGAAGTTGACGTTCTCGGTCAGGTCCTTCCAGACGCCGGAGACGTCGCGGACCAGCGCCTGTCCGCCGAGGTTGCCGTCGGTGCCGACCTCGCGGGCGACGCGGGTGACCTCGTCCGCGAACGCCGACAGCTGGTCGACCATCGTGTTGAGGGTGGTCTTGAGTTCGAGGATTTCGCCGCGTGCGTCGACGTCGATCTTCTTGGACAGGTCGCCGTTGGCGACGGCCGTGGCGACCTGGGCGATGTTGCGGACCTGGGAGGTGAGGTTCAGGGCCATGAAGTTGACGTTCT
>NZ_JBQQCA010000161.1:0-645 GCF_052246635.1 Streptomyces sp. 6N223
AGGCCTGGATGTGGTCGGCGAAGACCGGCTCGGTGGCCATGAGGTGCTGGCCCATGCCCGGCCACTGCGAACCCTGCCCGGGAAACACAAACACCGTCTTCCCCGCCACCACACTGCCCGTGACCAGGTCGGGGTGGGGCTCGTCGGCGGCGAGCGCGGCGAGGGCGTCGGCGCTGAACGCCACGGCGCGGTGCTCGAACCGTGCACGCCCCAGCAGGGCGTGGGCAGTGGCCAGCCGGCCGTCACCGGCGTCGGCATCGACCCCGAGCAGGCGCTGGGCCTGCTCCCGCAGCGCCTCGCCCGTCTTCGCCGACAGCGTCAGCGGGACCACGCCCGATGCGTCGTCCGTCGTCGGCTCGGGCAACTCCGCCGGCTCCGCGGCCGGCGCCTCTTCGAGGATCACGTGGGCGTTGGTGCCGCTGATGCCGAAGGAGGAGACGGCGGCCCGGCGCGGGCGGTCGTTGGGCTCCCACGGCTGGGGCTCGGCCAGGAGCGAGACGGCGCCCGCCTCCCAGTCCACGTGGGGCGTCGGCTCGTCCACGTGCAGGGTCTGCGGCAGCAGCCCGTTGCGCATGGCCATGACCATCTTGATGATGCCGCCGACGCCGGCCGCCGCCTGGGTGTGGCCGATGTTGGACTTGAGGG
>NZ_JBQQCA010000162.1:0-556 GCF_052246635.1 Streptomyces sp. 6N223
CATTGTGCGGCGAGGGCGGTGAGGGTGGTGGAGGGGCCGATCTCGATGAAGGTGGTGGCGCCGCGTTCGGCGAGGTGGGTGAGGTGGTCGTGGAAGCGGACGGGTTCGCGGACGTGGCGGACCCAGTGTTCGGGGTCGAGGAGTTGTTCGGTGGGGGTGGCGAGAGGGATCTGCGGTTGGTGGAAGGTGAGGGTGTGTACGACCTGGCGGAAGGGGTCGAGCATGCCGTCCATGTGGGGGGAGTGGAAGGCATGGCTGACGCGCAGGGGGGTGGTCTTGCGGCCGCGCTGGGCCCAGGTGGCGGCGAGTGCTCGTACCGCGTCGGCGTCGCCGGAGATGACCGTCTCGGTGGGGGCGTTGTGGGCGGCGATGCTGACGGTGCCGTCTTGGGGCAGGGTCTGTTCGATTTCTTCCGGGGTGGCTTGGATGGCGGTCATGGCGCCGGTGGTGGGCAGTTCCTGCATGAGGGTGGCGCGGGCGGTGACCAGGGTGGTGGCGTCGGTGAGGTTGAGGATGCCGGCGCAGTGGGCGGCGGCGATGTCGCCGATGGAGTGGC
>NZ_JBQQCA010000163.1:0-532 GCF_052246635.1 Streptomyces sp. 6N223
CGGTCAGCGCGCCGCCGCCTCGGATGGCCGCGGAGACGACCAGGACGCGCTCGGCACCCTCGAAGGCGTGCTTGAGACTGCCGGGTTCGGTGAAGTCCCCCGCCCGGACTCGGACGCCGCGCTCGGCAAGGTCGGCGGCCTTGCCCACGTCACGCACGCTGACACCGATCCTGCCGGCCGGTACCCGCTCCAGCAGGCGGTTGACGATCAGCGCCCCGAGGCGGCCGGTGGCTCCCGTGACAATCAGCATCGGTGGCTCCCAACTGATGGCGTTTCCAACGGAACGATCTGAACGATAACATTGATACTTCCATTGGATGCGACTTCGTGCGTTCAACCGGATGAGGACCGGCGCCGCCCCCGGCAGCCTCGGGCGGGTCGCCCGCGGAGAGTGGCAATATCAGTGATAACATCACCTGTCACGCATGGGCGATACCATCGTCTTCATGGCACCGAACACGCAGCGGCGAGACATCACCCGGGACCGCATCGTGAAGGCTGCGGCCGCCCTGCTGCGCGACCAGGGTCCGGC
>NZ_JBQQCA010000164.1:0-516 GCF_052246635.1 Streptomyces sp. 6N223
GCTGAAACGGCTCTCCGGATCGTGCTCCTCGCCCAGCAACTCCCGCTGCCACAGGGTGTAATCCGCGTACTGCACCGGCAACGGCTCCCACACCGGCTCCCCACCCGCACACCGAGCCCCGTACGCCGCCGCCAGATCCCGCGCCAGCGGACCCACCGACCACCCATCACCCGCGATGTGATGCACCACCAACGCGAGCACGGCGTCCGTGGCGTTGAGCGTGAACAGCCAGGCGCCCAGTGCGGTGTGCTGTGAGAGGTGGAACTCGTGACGAGCCGCGTTCTGGAGCGCGTCCGCCAAGGTGACCTCGCTCACCTGCTCCACGGTCAGGGTGATCCGCGTGTCCTCCGGGGCGACGATGTGCTGGTACGGCTTGCCATCGATGTCGGGGAAGGTGGTGCGGAGGGTTTCGTGGCGGGTGATGACGTCGTTGAGCGCGGCTTCCAGCGCCTGATGGTCCAGCTCGCCGGTCAGCCGCAGCACGAACGGCATGTTGTACGTCGCCGACGGCCCCTC
>NZ_JBQQCA010000165.1:0-510 GCF_052246635.1 Streptomyces sp. 6N223
GCACGGCGGCCGTGCAGATCGCCCGCCACCTCGGCGCGGAGATCTACGCCACCGCCAGCCCCGGCAAGCACCACGTGCTGGAAGCCATGGGCATCGACGCCGACCACCGCGCCTCCTCCCGCGACCTGGACTTCGAGACCGCCTTCCCCCGCATGGATGTGGTCCTCAACAGCCTGGCCGGCGAGTTCACCGACGCCTCCCTGCGGCTCCTGGGCGAGGGCGGCCGGTTCATCGAGATGGGCAAGACCGACAAGCGGGACGAGGAGTGGCTCGCGGAGGCCCACCCCGGCGTTCGCTATCGCTTCTACGACCTGGTTCCGGACGCCGGCCTTGATCGGGTCGGGGAGATGCTGCGCACCCTGGCCGAGTTGTTCGGCCAGGGTGTCCTGGCGCCGCCGCCGGTCCAGGCCTGGCCGCTGGCCAGGACGCGCCAGGCGCTGCGCCACATGAGCCAGGCCAAGCACACCGGCAAGAACGTCCTGACCATCCCGCCCGCCCTCGATCCCGACG